>DAOUDY010000028.1:0-69905 GCA_034430755.1 Dehalococcoidales bacterium | reverse complement strand
GCGTGACTGGCGGCTGTTCTAGATTTGAGCAATGCAGACTGGAACCGGGCGTGATTTAGCTAATTTATTAAAAGAGACATGATGAGCACAACGGTACTTCTGGTTCGCCATGGACAGACCGAATCAAATATCACCGGCTACTTCATGGGCCGGTCCAATGAGGATATCAGCGAGCTGGGATACACCCAGGTACGCAGTTTATCCTCGCGCCTGACCGAATTCCCGATTGCCTCCGTATACACCAGTCCCTTGAAGAGAACCCTGAATACGGCACGCCTTCTGGCGGAACCGCATAAACTGGAACCAGAAGTGCTGGACGACCTGATTGAGATTGGACTCGGCGACTGGGAGGGGTTGCATCGAGACGAAATAAGCGGGAAATGGCCAGAAATCTGGCGGCAGTCCAGAATTGACCCTTCTGACATCACCCTGCCCAATGGTGAAAGCTTTCAGCAGGTAACCGAGCGGGCGGTACGCGCCTTCACTCAGATGGTGGCCGGCAACACGGGCCAGCATGTTCTGGCGGTAACACACGATGCGGTTATTCGGGTGCTGGTGGCACACGTTCTGGGGACCTCCAACAGTATATACCGTCGCCTGGAGATAAATAATGCATCACTCAGTATCATCAGAGCGGAGGATGGCAGGGCGCGCCTGCTAACCCTCAATGACACCGCGCATCTTGACCGTATAAAGTGATGAACAGAACCATTCTTATCATTGAAGATGACCGCAACCTGGTTGATGCCCTCCGCTACAACCTCGTCAAAGAGGGATATGACGTGGTCAGTGCGGCCGATGGCAGCCAGGCACTGGAAGCAGCCAGCACCAGCAGCCCGGACCTCATCATCCTGGATATCATGCTTCCCAAATTAAGCGGCCTTGAGGTGTGCCGTATTCTGCGCAAAGAGATGACCGTCCCCATTCTGATGCTCACCGCCAAAACCGAGGAGGTCGATAAAATCGTCGGGCTGGAAGTCGGCGCCGATGATTATCTCACCAAGCCATTCAGCATGCGCGAGCTCATTGCCCGCGTCCGGGCTATGCTGCGCCGCGTTGATATGGTCAAGCCAGCACCGCCTGATGATACGGCACAGATTAAGGTCAATGACCTAAACATCGACAGCGCCCGTCGCCAGGTCGCCCTTGACAACCGGATTCTTGACCTGACGCCGAAGGAATTTGACCTGCTCGCTTTCCTGGCCAGGAACCGGGGGCTGGTCTTCAGTCGGGAACAGCTGCTGGAAAAAGTATGGGGTTATGACTACGCCGGAGACACACGCACCGTTGATGTCCACATCAGGTGGCTCAGAAAGAAGGTCGAGGCTGACCCGGCAAAACCAAAGCGCATCATCACCATCAGGAGCGTCGGCTACAAGCTAGAGGGATAAGATGTCTCTGAATATCCGGTGGCGGCTCGTGCTACCATTCACCATGCTCATCCTGGTCAGTACCGGCATAACGGGATGGGCGGTATCACGTTTCACGGGCAATGCTGCCATCATCATCGTCACCGCCATGGCCGTCGCCGGCCTGCTCACGGTACTGATATCGATACTCATCAGCCGCACTATAACTCAGCCTATGGGGCAGGTCGCCAGAGGTGTCCAGAAAATAGCCGATGGAGACCTTGACCAGAGCCTGGCGGTCAAAGCCAATGATGAGGCAGGCCAGCTAACACACGCCTTCAATGAAATGGCCATGCGCCTGAGAGGCAACATCGGCAGCATCGCCGATGAAAGAAACAAGCTGTCCACAACACTGAAAAATATGGCTGATGGCGTTATTATGACCGATAGAGAAGGCGCTATTGTCCTGACCAATCCGGCGGCGGCGAACCTGTTCGGCTTTCGGGAGGCGGCCGTTATCGGGCGGCCCTTCATTGAAGTGGTCCGCGACCATGAGATAGATGATGTGGTAAAGTCCTGCCGCAAGACGCTGAAGGAGCAGAACATTCAGCTTGAGTCCGGCACCGCCGAACGTTTCCTGAGGGTAATCGCCATCCCGCTGACGAACGGCGACCTCAATGGTATCCTGGTCATGTTTCAGGACCTGACCGAACTGAGGAACCTGCAGACGATGCGCCGTGAATTCGTCGGCAACGTTTCCCATGAACTGCGGTCTCCTCTGGCCGCAATCAAGGCGATAGTGGAAACTCTGGAGGACGGAGCTATCGACGATAAGGAGAAGGCCCGTGACTTTCTCACCAGGGTACACGGCGAAGTGGACCGGATGACGCAGATGGTAGCTGAACTCACCGAACTATCGCGCATTGAGACCGGCCGGGCGGAAGTAAAGCGAGAGCCAGTGAATTTCAACCTGCTGATTGAAGAAGTGGTCGCCCGGCTCAAACCTCAGGCGGAAAGACAGGAGGTGGCATTATCGACCGAACTTCACCCTGACCTGCCAGCCGTGCGCGCTGATAGAGAGCGCATGCAGCAGGTAGTGACCAATCTGGTCCACAACGCCATCAAGTTCACACCCCCGGGAGGTAAGACGGTAGTCTCCGCCGTACCGAACGCGGATTCCGTGGTGGTGAGCGTGGCCGATACCGGCATCGGAATCGCCAGAGAGCATTTGCCCAGGGTCTTTGAGCGTTTTTTCAAAGCCGATAAAGCCCGGTCCGGAGGTGGTACCGGGCTGGGGCTGGCCATCGCCAAGCATGTCGTCCAGGCCCATGGCGGCACCATCTGGGTGAAAAGCCAGGAAGGGAAAGGCTCCACATTCAGTTTCCGCCTGCCGCTCAACTCTGAGCCGCAAGGCTGAGACATAAAATTTAACCAAACTTTAACATAGCCTTAAATCGCCTTTAAACTTCGCCTGTTATTCTGTTTCTAGAAGGACAGCTAAAGGTGTTTAAGGCTTATTTTTGGGGAGAGCATGAAAAGGAGGCGAATAAGGCATAAAGATGTAGCATGATATCGAGCTGCCGTATATAGATACACCGAAGTAATAGAACAAATCTCTGGGAGGAATATACTTGAAATTCAGATTGAACAAGCGATTTATCACTATATCAGCCGCCATATTGCTGGCGCTCACTCTCGCCATCACCGGATGTGCCCGGTCGGCACCCGCGCCTGCCACCGGCACGGAACTGTCCGGCTCTTTCAAGGTTATCGGCTCCAACACGGTAACACCCCTGACCACCATCTGGGCAGAGGAGTTCATGAAAATGAACCCCAAGGCGAACATCGCTGTCAGCGGCCCGGGCTCCGGCGTTGGCATTGCCAACCTCATCGATGGCACCACCGACATTGCCCAGGCTTCCCGCAAGATGAAATCCAGGGAATACGACCAGGCCAAGGAAAAGGGTGTCAACCCC
This sequence comes from Dehalococcoidales bacterium, assembly GCA_034430755.1. Lineage (GTDB taxonomy): Bacteria > Chloroflexota > Dehalococcoidia > Dehalococcoidales > RBG-16-60-22 > E44-bin89. Next base: position 66,580 of record DAOUDY010000028.1, on the reverse strand, counting down.
TATGAAATTCAGGTGGCCACGGATGCGCTTTCCGTCGTGGTGCACCCCTCTAACCCGGTTTCCGAGCTGACCATCGCTCAGCTTTCCGCCATCTTCACCAACGAGATAACCAGCTGGAAGGAAATTGGCGGCAATGATGCCCCCATCGTGGCTATATCCAGAGATACCAACTCCGGCACCCACGTCTTCTTCAAGGAGCACGTGGTCCAGATGCAGGGGCTGGACACCGAGAACAAAGCGCTCGAGTACGGCCAGGACGTGCTCTTTCTGCCGTCCACGGAAGGAGGCATCACCGAGGTCGCCAATAACCCAAACGCCATCTTCTACCCCGGACTGGGCTACGTAGACGAGCGGGTCAAACCTCTGGCCATAAAGAGGACCGCGGATGACCCGGCCGTCCTGCCCAGCGTGGAGACAGCGCTGGATGGCACCTACCCGATTTCCCGCCCGCTCCTCTACTATACCAACGGCGAGCCCGCCGGCCTTATCAAAGCATTCGTTGATTACTGCCGCTCATCTGAAGGCCAGGCAAAGGTAATCGAAGTTGGCTATGTGCCACTGCAATAATATATAATGAATTAGCCCGCCATCCCCCGGGGAAAACAAGCGGAAAGGAAAATAGTGCCCCCATGCTGCAGCGGGGAGCTTCATCCGCCACTGCCGATGCTGGGCTCGCCCTGAGCCTCAGGCGGCGGTGGCGTTTCGGTGAAAAAACCATAGAAAGCTTTATCTTACTCAACGGCCTGCTGGCCATTATCGTCCTTTTAGGTGTTCTCTTTCTTCTCATGCGTGAAGGCTTACCCGTATTCACCTACACTTCCCCTCTGAAATTCTTCTTCGGCACCAAATGGTATCCGGTCTCGGAGCCGCCGACCTTCGGCATGCTGTCCTTCTTTGTGGCCACCCTCTGGGTTACCCTGGTGGCCACGGCCATTGCCGTTCCCATCGGCGTGGGCTGCGCCGCCTACCTCGCCGAAGTAGCCCCGGCCAGCGTCAGGGAGACGGTGAAGCCCATCGTCGAGCTTCTGGCCGGCATCCCTTCCGTGGTTATGGGGCTCATCGGCCTCATGCTTTTATCGCCGCTGGTGCAGAGCACCTTCAACCTGAATACCGGTTTGAGCGGACTCACCGCCGCCATCATGCTTTCGATGATGAGCCTGCCCATCATTGTCAGTGTCTCCGAGGACGCGCTGCGGGCGGTGCCGAAAGAGTTCAGGGAGGCGTCCTACGCGCTCGGAGCGACCAGGTGGGAGACAATCCGTCATGTCTGTATCCCGGGAGCGCTTTCCGGCATTGCCGCTGCCGTCATGCTCGGGGTGGGCCGCGCCATCGGCGAGACCATGACCGTGCTGATGGTCGCCGGCGGTGCCCTGGCCGTACCCTACTCGCCAACCGAACCCATGATGCCGATGACGGCGGCCATTGCCTCCGGGATTGGCAACGCCGTCCGGGGCGGACTGCAGTATCAGGCATTATTCGCCATCGGTCTGATTCTTTTTCTCATGACGCTGTCAGTGAATCTGATAGCCGACCGGGTGCTGGAGCGTCAGAAACGGAAGTTCACGAGGTAATCTATATTATGGCAGTTCAGGCCATCGGCAAAAGAGAATTAACCCAGCGCACCGCCTTCAGCCTGCTGGTACTGGCGGTGGCCATCGTGGTCATCCCGGTGGTTTTCATCATCGCCTACATCATCGCCAATGGCGCCGGCGCCATAAGCTGGGATTTTCTCACTCAGCCGCCCTCGCAGGCAGGCAAAGCCGGGGGCATTTTCCCGGCCATCGTGGGCACCCTTTACCTTATGCTCGGGGCCCTCATTTTCTCGCTCCCCGTGGGTGTCCTCGCCGGCATCTATCTGACAGAATATGCCCGCGATAACTGGCTGACCCGCCTCATCAACATGGCCATTCTCAACCTCGCCGGCGTGCCCAGCATTGTTTACGGTCTTTTTGGACTTGGGTTATTTGTGATGACCATGAAATTCGGCATGTCGCTGCTTTCCGCCAGCCTGACGCTGGCCTGTCAGGCGCTGGCCATGACCATCACCACATCAAGAGAAGCTATTATCACCGTGCCCAGGGAATACCGGGAGGGAAGCCTGGCCACCGGCGCCACCAAATGGCAGACGATTCGGCACGTCGTTCTGCCTCAGGCCCTGCCCGGCATAATCACCGGCGCCATCCTGGCGATGAGTCGCGCCGCCGGGGAGACGGCACCGATACTGGTGGTGGGGGCCGCCTTTATCCTCCCCGGGTTGCCCGGCTCCCCCTTCGACCAGTTCATGGCGCTGCCCTACCACCTGTACACCACAGCGGCCCATGTTCCGGGCATGCCCAAGACCACCATCTGGGGTATTGCATTGGTGCTGCTGGTTGTGGTATTGTCTTTTAATTCCCTGGCGGTTTTCATCAGAATACGAGTCCGACAGCGGAGGTTTGGTTCATGAGCCTTAATTACGCATTGCTGAACGAGCGAACGATTCCCAAAAATGAGACCAAGCTGAAAACGGAGAAGGTAAACCTTTTTTACGGCGCTTTTCAGGCGCTGAGAACCATATCGCTGGATATTCCAAAGCAGTCAATCACGGCGATAATAGGCCCGTCCGGCTGCGGAAAGTCGTCTTTTCTGCGCCTTTTCAACCGCATGAACGACCTGATTATCGAGGCACGCGTTGATGGCGCGGTGGCCATTGACGATATAAACATCTATGACAGAGACATCGACGTGGTGGAGCTCAGAAAAAGGGTGGGCATGGTCTTCCAGAAACCCAACCCGTTCCCCATATCAGTCTTTGAAAATGTTGCCTTCGGCCCCAGGCGACATGGCCGGACAAGGCACAGCGAACTGGCAGACATCGTGGAGCACAGCCTCCGCCAGGCCGCACTGTGGGATGAGGTGAAAGACAAGCTGGGACAGTCGGCACTGGCCCTCTCGGGAGGCCAGCAGCAGCGTCTCTGCATCGCCCGCGTTCTGGCTGTTGAGCCTGAGGTCATTCTCATGGATGAGCCGTGCAGCGCCCTTGACCCCATCGCTACCCTTAAAATCGAAGACCTGATGCGGAGCCTGTCCGATGACTACACTATCGTCATAGTTACTCATAATATGCAGCAGGCGGCGCGGGTGTCAGATATGGCCGCCTTCCTGATGATGGAGGAAGACCGGGCCGGCACACTGGTGGAATACGGCCCCACCTCCCAGCTCTTCACCAACCCGAAGGACAAGCGAACCGAGGATTACATTACCGGCAGATTCGGTTAAGGAGAATTAAGGAGGTTCCGACCATGGAGATACGAACTACCTTTCGAAAAAGGCTGCGTGATATACAGGACGAGCTGCTCGCCATGGGCAGCATGGTGGAAAAGGCGCTCAGCCGTTCAGTCGAAGCGCTGAAAAACCGCGACCTGAAACTGGCCAACCAGATAATCGCCGATGACCAGAAGATAAACAAAAAGCGATTTGACATCGAGGAAACCTGCATTCAACTTATCGCCACGCAGCAGCCCATGGCCGGCGACCTGCGCACGCTCATCAGCGTGCTCAACATTGTCTCGGAGCTGGAACGCATCGGTGACCACGCCGAAGGGATTGCCAAAATCGTGGTTATGATCGGTGATGAGCCACCCTTGAAGCCATTGATTGATATACCCCGCATGACTGAGAAGACCGTGGACATGCTGCACCGCAGTCTGGACGCATTTCTGAACTGCGACGAAAATACCGCCAAATCAATTGCCACTGAAGATGATGAAGTTGACCAGCTATATAATCAGGTCTACCGGGAGCTGGTCAGCTACATGGTGGAGGACCCGAAAACGATTACGCGAGCTACCCGCCTGCTCTGGGTAGCCCACAACCTGGAGCGCTGCGCCGACCGCGTGACCAATATCTGCGAGCGCATCGTCTTCACCGTCACCGGCAAGATGTATGAAATAAACGTCTCACGGTATTAATTATAATCAAGGTGAAAGCATTGTATTTCTAATGGATAACGCGAAACGTACCCCGATTTATGATGAGCACCTCAAACTGAGTGCCAAAATGGTGGCGTTTGGCGGCTGGGAAATGCCCCTGCACTATGCCACAGGCATCCTCGCCGAACATCTGGCCACCAGAAAATACGGCGGCCTCTTTGACATCTCACATATGGGGCGGTTCCGCATCGGCGGCCAGGATGCCCTGCCTTTTTTGCAGTATGTCCTGACCAGCAACGCCGCGGCCCTGATGCCCGGGAATGCCCAATACACCATGCTGCCTGACGAGACCGGCGGCGCTATCGACGATGGCTATCTCTACCGGGTAAGCGAGAATGATTACCTGCTGGTGGTTAATGCGACCAACACGGAGCAAGACTGGCAGTGGCTCCAGCCGCACGCGGCCAAATACCCCGGCCTGACCCTGGAAAACGTCACCGACAGCATCGCCATGTTCGCCCTGCAGGGTCCGAAAACGAAGGCGGTGCTGGAAGCGGTCATCGGCGACAGAACCGGGATTCCCGAGCCGCTCTGGAACCACCTGACCACCACCGAAATAATGGGGGCCAGCACCACGATTGCCAGGACCGGATACACCGGAGAGCCGCTTGGCTTTGAGTTATTCCCACCCGCCGAGAGCGCCGTGTCCCTCTGGCGCGAATTGCTTGATAATGGCAGCCATCTCGGCATCGCGCCGGTAGGGCTTGGCGCCCGGGATACGTTGAGGCTGGAAGCCGGTTTTCCCCTCTACGGGCATGAACTCGGCACCGACGCCGGGGGAAAGGAGATACCCATATTTGCCCTCTCCGCAGCCCGGTTTGCCGTCAGCTTCAGCCCCATTAAAGGTGAATTCATCGGGCGTGAGGCGCTGTACCGGCAGTTTCAGGAGGTAAAGCTCCGGCGTGAAGGCAAACTGAACACACCTAAAGATGAGCTGCTCGTTCCCAGAGCAGTTTACCTGATGTCCGTGCTGGACGCTGGCGTGGCCAGGGCCGGCAGCCAGGTGCTGGTTGATGGCAGAACCGTGGGGAACGTTACCAGCGGTACGGTGGTGCCCTACTGGGTATTCGAAGGCTCCGGCACCATGTCCGTGCCCGGCGGCGAATCTGCCCGGCGCAACGTCTGCCTGGCCTATCTTGACGCTGAAGTATCAGCAGGACAGAGAGCAGAGGTCATCATCCGGGACAGGCCGGTGAGCGCGGTAATCGTCCGCCGGCACATCGGCGGTGAGGCACCCCCCTATGCCCACCCCCTGTCGCCCAACAATATGAAAAACAACGCTTCGGCAAAGGGTGAAAAAGCAATGGAAGAACTGGCCATAAATCTGGTGCAAAGGGCCAGCGACAATACCATATGGCGGCAAAATCGCACTATAAATTTGATACCTTCAGAGCAGACGGCGTCACCGCTGGTGAAATTGCTGACCATCGCCGACCCTTCCGGCCGGTACGCTGAACACCGCAAAGTGGAAGCACTGGGCAATATGGACGCCTTTTATTACCAGGGCACCAAGTTCATTGCCGAGGTGGAGGAAGAAGTGCAGGAGCAGTTGAAAAAGTTCCTCGGCTGCTCCGAGGTGGAGGCAAGGCTGCTCAGCGGGCAGATGGCCAATGCCACCACGTACAGCGGCATTATGGATTACCTGAACCGCGCCGACAGGCACGCCGAGCCGAGGAGAATAAGATGCGTGATGAACCACCACATTGGCCGCGGCGGCCACCTGAGCGCCCAGACCATGGGCACGCTGAGGGACTTCGTCTCCATAGACCCGGTTACCGACCGGTGGGCGGTGGTCAATTTCCCCGTTCTTCCCCAAAACCGGTATCAGATAGACATAGCCAGAACCGCCGAACTTATTGCCAGCTACCGGCCGGAACTGCTTATCTTCGGCAAGAGCATGATTCTGCACCGGGAGCCGGTGAGAGAGATAGCCCGGATAATCGCTGACATCAGGCCAAAGCCGATTATTATGTATGATGCCGCCCACGTCTTCGGCCTGTTCGGCCCCCACTTCCAGGAGCCGCTGCGTGAAGGCGCCGATATCGTCACCGCCTCCACGCACAAGACATTCTTCGGCACGCAGCGCGGCATCATCGCCAGCAATATGAGCCCGGATTCAGATTACGCCGAACTCTGGGCGAGCATCGCGCGGCGGGCTTTTCCGGGAAGTGTCAGCAACCACCACCTGGGCACCCTGCTCGGTTTGCTCATGGCCGCCTACGAAATGAACGCCTACGGAGATGCCTACCAGCGCCAGGTGCTGTCCAATGCCAGGGCCTTCGCCCGGGCGCTGAAGGAACGGGGACTTCAGGTGGAGGGAGACCCCGCGGTCGACTACACGGAGACGCACCAGGTTGTCCTGCGCGTGGGTTATGCCCGCGGCGTGGAGATGGCGGAACGCCTTGAGCAAAACAACATCATCGTCAACTTTCAGGCGCTGCCCGATGACGAGGGCTTTACCGCCAGCAGCGGCCTGAGGACCGGCGTCCAGGAGATGACCCGCTTCGGCATGAAGGAAGACGACTTCGCCGAGCTCGCCGACTACCTGGCGGCGGTCATTCTGGAAGAGAAAGATGTTTCCAAAGAGGTAGCCCGCTTCCGGCAGAGCTTCACCACCATGCACTACTGCCTGCCCGAGGACAAGGTCAGGCCCCTCATTGGTAAAATGCTCGATAGTCTGCTAAAATCATAAGGTTCTTATCCAAGAAATTTTAAGAGGTGATTGGCAATGCCTAGCGTTCCATATGAAGAAATCAAGCCCCCACAACGTATTCTTCTCGGCCCCGGGCCCAGCAATACTCACCCCCGCGTCCAGCAGGCTATGATCGCACCCGTGCTCGGGCACATGGACCCGTATTTTTACACCGTTATGGAAGGTAACATGAAACTCCTGCGCTACGTTTTCCAGACCGGAAACAAGCTTACCTTTCCCATCTCGGCCACCGGTTCTGCTGGGATGGAGGCCGGCTTATGTAACTTCCTGGAACCGGGTGACGTTGCCATCATCGCAGATAACGGGTACTTTGCCGATAGAATGATAAACATCGCCTCGCGCTGCGGTGCAGAAGTTGTCCGTCTGAAAGCCGAATGGGGCAGCATTATTGAGCCCGAAGCAATCGAGGCCGCCTTTAAATCCCGCAAAAAGGTGAAGCTGCTGGCCCTGGTCCACGCCGAAACTTCCACCGGTGTTCTCCAACCTCTCGCCGAAGCTGCTCAATTAGCCAAACAGTATGAGGCGTTATTCTTGGTGGATGCGGTTACATCCCTGGGTGGACATGAAGTGGCCGTGGACGACTGGGGCATTGACATCTGCTATAGCTGCTCTCAAAAATGCCTTGGCTGTCCACCCGGCCTGTCCCCCATCACCGTCAACCAGAAGGCCATGGACACTCTCCAGAACCGCTCCCGTGCTGTATCCAGCTACTACCTGGACCTCTCTTTGCTTTCGAAATACTGGATAAATGAAGGCGGTCGGGCCTATCACCACACTGCACCGGCCTCCATGTTCTACGCCCTGCACGAAGCGCTGGTGCTTATTGCCGAGGAGGGTCTGGAAGCACGCATCCAGCGCCATGCCAAAAACGGCGCCGCACTCCAGGCCGGCCTCGAAGCGATGGGGCTTACCCTGCACGCCCCGCCCGGCCATCGCCTCAGCACCCTGACCACGGTGCGCATTCCGGAAGGCATCGACGATGCCCAAATAAGGCAGCGTCTCCTCAGTGACTACAACCTCGAGATAGGGGGCGGCCTGGGAACGCTGAAGGGAAAGGTATGGCGCATCGGGCTTATGGGGTACTCATCCACCGAGCAGAATGTATTGCTCGTCCTCTCCGCGCTGGAAAAGCTGCTCGCCGATGACGGCTACCGGACGGAGACCGGCGCTGGAATTAGCGCTGCGGTAAAGTCGCTGCGGAAATAAGGCTATCCTCCTTTAATGTACCGGCGATAGCGCTCTATTACCTCGGTGACTATTCTGTCCTGCTCTTTTCCCCGGCAATCGGTGGTGATATCGGCGTATTTGAAGTAGAGAGGCCTCCGCTCCTCGTAAATCTGCCGCAGCGTCTTGTATCTCAACCCGACGATTCCCCGGCCAAGGCCGCCGGTCAGCTTGGCCTCTATATTGGCAAAGGAATCATCCAGATAAATGAGCACCGCGTTCTCTTCAAGATAGTCCATAAGGTCAGGATGGTAGATAACGCTGCCCCCCGGCGCCACCACCATTCGCGGCAATTTTATCTCGAACATGCGGCGCTTTTCCAGCTGCAGGAATGCTTCCTCACCCTCGCTATCGATGAGTTCCTGTATCCGCTTCCCGTCTTTCTGCCAGATGTAGTCGTCCACATCCAGAAAACCAAACCCAAGGGCCTGTGCCAGAGCCGAGCCGATGGTGGACTTGCCGACGCCGGCCATGCCGATAATGACAATGCCCATCTTGCTCATTCTCAGTACCATATCACCAGTTTTCAGCACAAGAATAGCACCCGCCCCAAAGCCCGTCAACTGCATAATGCCGAACTCCGTGCTTTACAGGAAGTAGCCCAAATAAGGTCTTTACTTGACCGCCTTTTTGCCTTATACTACCTACGACACCGTGACGGACGTAACAATCACAATAGTGCTGGCGGCGGCGGCTTACCTGCTGGGGGCCTGCCCTTTCTCCCTCCTGGTGGGGCGGTGGCTTTTGAATAAAGATATCCGGGAATACGGTGATGGCAACCCCGGCGCGGTAAATGTCTTCCGGGCCGGCGATGTGAAGACCGGCCTGATTGCCATTGCCCTTGATATTGGAAAGGGATTCCCTTTTGTCTTCATCGCTCACTATCGCTTCGGGCTACCGGAACTGCTGCTTGCCACCATCGGGTTGAGTGCCATACTCGGCCACGCCTTCTCTCCGTTTCTGCATTTTAGAGGCGGCAAGGCAATCGCGGTTACCGGCGGGGTCCTCCTGGCGCTTCCCCAGTACCATCTGCTGGTTATCTTCACTGCCTGCATTGTCACCGCCTTTCTTCTTATTGAGCAGGACGCCTGGATGGCCATGTCAGCTCCGGCTGGTGCACTGGCCTACCTGATAATTACGCATGGTAGCTCATGGGAAATACTGTTCACACTTGGCGTCCTGATACTCTTTACCATCAAACAATATGGAAACCTGAAAACCATCCCCAGATTCAGACTGAAACCCGTTCGGTGGTACCAGTCAAGAAGTTAATGCGTAAAATAAGAGGGCTAAGGGAATGCTTTATCAGGGAATAATCGTCGCCGGGCTTTTTATCTTCATGATTAACCTGACGCTTAATCTGAGAAACCTCAGGACACTGCGCCGCGATGAGAAAATCCCTGAGCCGGCTCCCTTCATTTCCGTCCTTGTCCCCGCCCGGGATGAGGAGACAAATATCGCCGCCTGCCTTGAGTCGCTGCAGGAGCAGGACTATCCCAACTACGAAATCGTGGTGCTGGACGATAATTCGTCAGACAGTACGGGGGCAATAGTGGAAAATATCGCCGCCGGGGATAGCCGTGTACACCCCCTTAGCGGCGAGCCGCTGCCCAAGGGCTGGACGGGCAAGTCCTTCGCCTGCTATCAGCTGGCCAAGCAGGCCGGTGGTTCCTGGCTTCTTTTTGTTGACGCTGATACGATACACGCTCCCGATATGCTGCGCAGTGCTCTGGCCCAGGCGCTCCGCCTGAATTCCTCACTTCTCTCCGGTTTTCCGCGTCAGCTGGCTCACTCCCTGCCCCAGAAAATTGCCATCCCGGTGTTGTACTTCATCATCCTTACCTGGTTCCCGCTCTGGTGGTTGCAGCGCTCCAAAGAGCCAAAACCCTCGCTGGCCATCGGCCAGTTTTTGCTCCTTCCCAGAGAAGAATACTGGCGCATTGGCGGCCATGAAGCGGTGAAATCACGTATTCTGGAAGATGTCTGGCTGGGCGTTGAGGTAAGCCGCCGACGTGGCCGACAGGTGGCGGTTGACCTGTCGCCCGCAGTCTCCTGCAATATGTACCGCAACGTGGGTGCCATGCTGGAGGGCTTTATCAAGTGGATTTACTCGGTGGCCTCACTCTCCCCGATTGCACTGACACTCATGATGGCCGCGGCCTACTTTTTCTACCTGGCACCGTTCTATCATCTCTGGCGGGAGCTCTTTGTGGTCATGGGCTCTGCTACCCTGCGCATCGTCGTTATCTCCCAGGTGGGCTTAATACTGTTTATGCGCTGGCGGGTGGACAGCCGTTTCAAAGAACCGTTTATTTCGGCCTTCCTGCACCCTTTCGGGCTCTCATTCCTTTTTTTCGCCGCCTTCTGTGCTGTTTTTCGGCGCGCGGTTGGGGCCGGTGTACGCTGGAAAGAACGCCTGTACAGTCGCGAATCATCCGTCGAGTAAATATCTGGATTACAAGGAACCCACCGGAAACATCACGTCTTTTTGTTACGCTTGAACTACTTCATCTTTGCTATTTGCTTTTCAGCCCCGGTATCCCTAACAGTTCCCGTGCTTCTTCTGGTGTAGCTACTTTTCGACCGAGGTCAGTACCTATGCGAGCTATTCTGGTGACGAACTCGGCGTTGCTTCTGGCAAGAACACCTCTACTGTAATATATGTTATCCTCAAAACCGACCCGTGCGTGACCGCCCAGGAGAATCGATTGAACTACCGCCGGTGTCTCGTCAGCACCGACGGCAAGAGTCATGAACATCGAATCCGGAGGAAGCTGGTCAACCAGATGCATCATAGTTCTCGGCGTATAGGGAGTCGCATTCTGTGCCGTCCTCTGCATTCCCAGGGGAAAGTCAATCCAGTAAGGCTTGGGGAGCGGGAAATTTTCAATGAAATATTTGACTTCCACGGCCAGACTACCCAAGCCGCCATGCAGTTCAAACTCAGGTTTTATACCCCTATCCAGCAACTCCTTGAGCATTCTTTCGCCAAAGGAACGGGTCCATGGCCTGAGTTGTTCTTTTCCCGCACGCATAAAGACAGCAACCCCAACGTTGAAGGATACCAGTTCCGGGCCTGCCTCAAGGACTCTGAATCCATCTTCAACACTAGCCCCCTCTTCACGCCCTGGAGAAGTGCTGAATTCAAGAATAATATCACAGTTCTTGCTTCTTATAAGGCGGGCGATTTCGCTGAAGACTTCCGGGTCGGTAGTGGCTATGCCCTCTTTATTTCGGGCGTGGATATGGGCCATAGAAGCGCCCTCATTCCAGGAACGGTAAACTTCTTCCGCAATTTCTTTCGGATTGGTTGGGATATCAGGATTTGCATCCTTGCCCAGAAAACTGCCGCAAGGAGCAACGCAAATAACGAGTTTATCAGTAACTATCAATGTTCCCTCCATAAAAATTCGTCTTTACCATTGACTCCTATTATATTACCAAATTTCAGTCAGTACGGCCAGTAGTGCGGTCTCTTCCGGACCTGGGCCATTCTTTGGGACCCAATGCCCCCCTTTTATCCCTAATAATGAAATATCTCATGTATACTTCTATATATACTTGACAGGCCGTGCTATAATTAATTTCAGAAATCTACCGTTAAATATCAGGCAATAGTAAGCCTTTCGTCTATATATAGCAATCATAAGATTTTAAGCAGTTTGGCGAAAGGAGTTAAAGGCAAGGGAATTAAAAGCAATTGCCCAAAGTAATAGCCTGATATGGCTCGGAACTCAATCTGGCGGACGGCATATATCTGTCAACCGAACAGATGGGTATGCTTTGCCAGTGAAGAGTTAGAAGCGAGCGGCCACAAGTCCCTCTCCTGCACATAGCTGGGTAATTGTATTCCTCGATCAATTAGTTCAGTAGCCAGCGTTTTCCCGATTTTGCGCACGGTAGTTAACCTGATGAACTATTTGATTTTAACAAATCAGAATTAAAGGTGAATATCCTAATAAAGGGGGTGATAGATTTCAAAAATCAATCGAGGAATCGCTGGTTAAAAATTTGCTGAGGAGGAGTAAATGAAGAAAGGAAGAATAATCGCCGCGGTTATGGTGCTGGCACTTATCAGCAGCGTTGTTGCTGTCGGTTGTGCCGCTCCTGCTCCTGCACCTGCCCCGGCTCCAGCTCCAGCACCAGCACCAGCCCCTACCCCGGCTCCAGCTCCGGCTCCAGCCGCACCGGCAGAAGTTATTACCTGGATCGGTCAGTCATCTCTCCCCGCTGGTATGCCAGTGACTGTTGGATTGGAGAGAGTGGCTGCCCGAATCGGGGAGGCCAGCCAGGGACGCATGGTTTGGAAAGTTAATCCAGCCGGCGCTGTCTGCCCGGCAACCGAGGAGTGGAAAGCAGTCCATACCGGCGTTGTGGACTTCTGCGGCGGTGGCGGTTCCTACATGAATGCTGAGATCCACTTTGGCACCCTGATTTCGCAGAGGGTGGGCGGCATACCGCCTCTGCCCCATTTAATCTGGATGGATACCGTCGGTTCCGACCTGATTAACAAGTGGTACGTGGACCTGGGGTATGATATGCTGGATATCAAGGGAGCCGGTTTCCACGGTCCGCCCGAGATATTCGCCCACCTTGACAAGGAGCTGAAAACCCCCGATGACCTGGATGGGCTGAAGATGCGATGCTCCGGCGACGGCGGTGCCGTACTGGCAAGGATGGGTGTCGGCTCGGTCTTCATGCCTTTGGGTGAAATCTTTGAGTCAATGAAGCGCGGCGTCATCGATGCCTTTGAATGCAGCTCACCGCGGTTTGACTGGGAGATGGGCCTGAACGAGGTGGGCAAGTATGTTTATCTCTGTCCTATCCGGGCGCCCACCGAGGTCTACCAGTTGATGGTCAAGCGGAGCAAGTTCGAGGCCCTGCCCGATGACCTCAAGATAATTATCGAGGACTGCGGCCGGTCAGAGGCAATCAGGTACCATACCATGCTCACCTCCGGTGACGCAGCGGCACTCGATAAATTCAGGGACTACGGGAACATCGTGGGCCCGCTGCCCGGCGTAATCGAAGACGCTTTCGCCAAGGAAGCTGCCGCGTACTATGATGAGGTGGCTCTCAAATATCCCGAAACCAAGGAAGTGCTGGAGTCCCAGCGTGCCTTTGCCAAGAACTGGGATTCTTTATACGGACTTCCTGCTTGGGCCAAGCCCAAAGACTAAAGCCTAGCAAGTCGTGCGCTACTGAATCACGGTTTGTCCCCACTCCACGGCTAGCCGCGGAGTGGGGACACAATAAATAAAGAAAGCCGAATATAATCGAAAATGAGAAAAATAATAAAGGCAATCGACAACGCTAATGAATGGTCGGGCAGGTCCGTCAGATGGCTTATGATCTTTCTCATGCTGATTATCTGCGCCGAGGTGTTCATGCGTTATGTATTGAACAAGCCCACGATTCAGGGGCCGGTGCTCGCCAGCTTCTCCGGGGCGGCACTGTACTCACTCTGCTGGGGATATGTCCACCTCCATAAACGGCATATCAGGGTGGATGTTTTCTACGCACGCCTGCCCGCGAGAATGCAGGCAATCGTTGACGTCGTCTGTGCGATATTGTTTCTTCTGCCACTTATCGGTTTGCTAACCTATGCCGGCTGGTGGTGGATGTGGTATGCCTGGTCAACCACCGAGAGGTCGCTCATGACTTTCTGGTACCCGATAACCGGCCCGGTACGAACCGCCGTGTTTATCGGGCTGTGCCTGTTTTCCCTGCAGGCTCTTGCCCAATTCTATCGTGATTTATATCGGCTAGTGAGGAATAAGGCCCATGATTAATGTTGATCCGGAACTGGTTACCTTTATCATGCTCGGTGGTATCCTGGTCGGGGTCCTGGTCGGTTACCCGCTGGCCATGGTTGTCGGCGGCATCGGCATCGTCATGGGCATTCTCCTCTTCGGGGTGGATATCTCGCTACAGCTCATCTACCAGCGCCTTTTTGAATTAATCAACAACTATATCCTGCTGGCAGTGCCCGGCTTTATCTTCATGGGCATCATGCTTGGTTACTCAGGGATAACGGAACGTATGTTTTCCGCCATGTATTTATGGTTAAGCGGTTTTCGGGGCGGCCTGGCGGTCATCACCATATTAATCGGCACCATCCTTGCCGCCTGCGTGGGCATCATCGGCGCCTCGGTTACCGCGCTGGCCATAATCGCCCTTCCCGAGATGATAAAGCGGGGCTACAGCAAATCTCTGGCCTGTGGCGCCGTCTGTGCCGGGGGTACACTTGGCATCCTTATTCCGCCCAGCATCATGCTGGTGGTCTATGGCCCCATGGCGTCACTTTCCGTAGGTAAGTTGTTCTTCGGCGCCTTCATGCCCGGCTTCATGCTTTCCGCTATGTACTGTATTTATATCACCATACACAGCTTTGTCCAGCCGCATATTGCACCCCCCGTGCCTTTGGCGGAAAGGGCCGTACCCTGGGGAAAGAAAATATATGAGCTCATAATCTCACTCATACCACCAGGAGTGCTCATTATGGGCGTCCTAGGCAGCATCTTCTTCGGCATCGCTGCGCCAACTGAAGCCGCCGCCGTCGGTGCCCTCGTGGCCACACTTCTGGCCGTTGTTTACCGCAAATTTAGCTTCCAAATTCTTAAAGACACCGCTACGGAGTCGGTAAAAGTAACCGGCATGGTGCTCCTCATCGGCGCCACCGCTTATGCCTTCGTCGGCGTATTTATGCGCGCCGGTGGCGGAGATATCGTTAAAGAACTGATTCTCGGCGCTCCCGGCGGGAAGTGGGGCATCTTCGCCATTATCATGTTCATCGTCTTTCTGCTGGGCTACTTCATTGACTGGCTGGGAATATTATTCATTGTCGTTCCCATAATAACACCGGTAGGTGAGGCACTCGGTTTTGACAAGCTCTGGTTCGCCATGATGATCTGCGTCAACCTCCAGACCTCATTCCTGACGCCGCCATTTGCCTACGCCATATTCTATCTCAGAGGTGCGGCTGACCCATCATTGGGTGTCCAAACGGGGCACATCATACGCGGCGTAATCCCATATATCATCATCATCCTTATTGGTCTTGGGCTGCTCATCACCTTCCCCCAGATAATCCTCTGGCTCCCTGGGCAGATGATAAGAGGCTTTTAGCCGTAACGGAAATTTCTGACCGCGCAACCGCCTCGATGAAAATCGGGGCGGTTCCTTTTCAGAGTACGAGGGTTACCTGACTTTCTTCGGCGGAGAGCCTCTTGGCGCTGAAACCAAGCTTCTTGGTCAGCCCCAGCATCTTCGTGTTGTCATTGAGCACGATGCCGTAGATGCGCTGCAACCCCTTATCCTGGGCTATGCCAATCAGGCTATCGAGGAGCTTGATACCAAGGCCGTTGCCCTGAAAATCGTCAGCGACCACGATGGCGAATTCCCCCGCCTCCCCACCCGGCTCAATGATGAGCCGCCCCACACCCACGTTTCTCCGCTTACCGTCCGCGTTATACTCGGCGATGATTGCCATCTCCCGGTCGTAATCTATGTTACAGAACCTGCTGAGCATCTCGTGGGTTATCTCTTTGATGATGTAGAAGAACCGGAACCGCGATGACTCCGAAGAAAGCCCGGAGATAAGCTCACGCTCCAGTGGCTCATCCTCGGGACGGATCGGCCGCAGTACCACCTGCCTCCCATCATAACAGCGCCAGGGCTGAATATACCGCGTGGGGTAGGGTGAAATGATTAAATGAGCGTACTCCTCTGACTCCTTCCGCAATACCGTGTCATCGAGAACTATGCGCGCATCCAGGGCCACGGCACAATCACCGCTGACCACCAGCGGATTTATGTCAAGTTCTTTTATCTCCGGAAAATCGACTATCAAATTGGCCACCCTGACCAGGGCCTCATCCAGCAGGCGCAGATTGACCGGCGGCCTTGCCCTGAATCCCTGCGAGAGCATCTGGTAGGTCTTGGTCCGCTCCAGGACCCTTCGGGCCAATACCTGATTGAGGGGAGGGATACCGACAGCAATGTCCTTGAAAAATTCCGCTTCCGTGCCACCGAGTCCGAACATGATAACCGGCCCCAGTATGGAGTCTTTCTTGCTGCCGATGATTAACTCGTAGTCGTAGTCAGGCATCATCTCCTGAATGGTGACGCCATCGATTTTGGCCTTGGGCGTCTGCTTCCGTACCTTGGCCACCATTTCGCCAAAAGCTTTTTTCACCGCGTCCGCCGATGAGAGGTTCAGCCTGACCCCGCCGACGTCTGATTTATGGGTAATGTCCGGGGAAGCGATTTTCATCACCACCGGATAGCCGATGTTCGAGGCAATAATGGCCGCTTTGTCAGCATTCGGGGCAAAATGCGGCGTGGTTGCGGCGATTCCATAGGTGGTGAGCAGCTTCTTGGCGTCCTCCTCACTGAGCAGCGCTTTTTTTGCCTTCAAAGCATTTCGGGTAAGGATTTTCAGGTAGTTCTTGGGGGCACCCATATTCATGGGCAAGTCCTCAGGTGTCTCATACAGCGACCCCAGGTTGCGGGCATAATGGTACATATACAGATAGGTTTTTATGGCTTCCTCGGGAAATTCGTATGTCGGCACATTATTCTCGTAGAAAAGCTGCCTGCCCTCGGCGACCTCTTCCGTGCCCATCATGGCGGTGACAATCGGTTTGTTTGCCTTTTTGGCACACTTGATAACCGCCCTGGCTACCTCACCCGGAGTAGCCGTGCCCTGCGGCGTGTAGATAATCACGGCGCCGTTCACGCCGGTATCTTTCAACACTGTTTCAATCGTCTGTGCGAAACGCTCCGCGTCAGCATCACCCAGAATATCGATGGGATTGCCCTTGCTCCAGTAAGGAGGCAGGAAGCCGTCCAGCGCCTTAACCGTCTCCTCGCCCAGTTCCGCCAGTTTACCACCCCGGCTCATCAGTGCATCCGTCGCCAGTATCGCCGGGCCGCCGGCATTGGTGATGATGGCTAAATTGGGCTCCTTGGGCAGCACTGCGGTATTCAGGATGGAGGCGCAGTTAAACAGGTCTTCAATCTCCTCCACCCGCACCACACCCGCCCGGTCAAAAGCGGCTTCATAATACGAGTCCTCGCCGACCATCGCCCCGGTGTGCGATTTCGCCGCCCGGGCACTCTCCTTAAATTTGCCCGGCTTCATAACGATAATTGGCTTGGTGCGGGCAAAACCTCTCGCCGCGCTCATGAATTTCCGGGCATGCGTCAGGGAATCGCCAAATGATTCAAGATAAATTATTATGCTCCTGGTATCAGGGTCCTCACCAAAATAGTCGATTAAGTCGCCAAAGTCCACGTCAAGCATGGAGCCGAGCGAAACAAAGGCGCTGAAACCGATTTCCCGGCTCACCGCCCAGTCAAGCACCGCCGTGCCCAGGGCACCGCTCTGCGAGAGGAAAGCAATGTGTCCCGGCCGGGACATTTTGGTGGCAAAGGTGGCATTCAACTGGGCACCGGGCTTTATCACCCCAAGACAGTTGGGGCCGATAATCCTCATGCCGTATTTTCTACCCAGATTTATAATTTTCTCTTCGCGTTCCTTCCCTTCTTCACCAATCTCTTTGAAACCGGCCGAAATGATGACCACCGCCTTGACCCCCATCTTACCGCATTCTTCAATTATGCCGGGGACGGTTTTCGCCTGGGTCACAATAACCACCAGCTCCGGCGTCTCCGGGATGGCACTCAGGCTGGGGTAACACTTGAGGTCGAGGATTTTCTCACGGTTGGGATTAACGGGAAATACCTTGCGCTTATCCTTGGCGATAACCAAGTTGTCCAGCACGGTACGCCCCACGGTCCCCTCGCGTTCCGTAGCTCCCACGAGAGCGATGCTGCGCGGCTCAAAGAACGCCTTGATTTTTTCCATGCTCATTGCGTCTGATTACTCCTGCCATGCGATAGACAATTTAAAACACCTGTATCAGTGATTTTAACTCTTTTTTCTTCTCACCTACTGCTAATCATACCGCATTTTTCAGTTGGTTCTCAAAATATAAACCCTTGCATTTGTCATTTCGCCCGTCTCTCATTATAATCTTAACGGTACCGGTACAATTCCAAAATCCGCAAGGATGCTTAATTTGTATCTCGATATCCTGCGTCATATAACTAACCGAGGAAGGGCAAAAGAACTATGGCTGAAGGACAGGCCGCAGGGCACAAGAAAAGGATCGCGGAGCGGGTGGCTCAAGTATCCGACATCGGCTTCGCCAAATTTTTGAAATTATTCCACTCACTGGAAGGCGGCATTTCCCTGAGCATCGGCGAGCCTGACTTTGCCACGCCCTGGCACATCTGCGAGGCCAGCATTGACGCCATGAAGAAGGGCATCACCTCCTATACGCCCACGACGGGGTTCCCCGAACTGCGCCAAGCCGTGGCCGGGCATCTGGAAAAGCGCTACGGCATCAAATACGACCCGGAGACTGAAATCGTCATTACCGTCGGCTCCAGCCAGGCTATGGACCTGGCCTTCAGAACGCTTATCGACCCCGGCGATGAGGTTATCATGCCTGACCCCTATTACATCTGTTACCCCTCCTGCATCGTCCTGGCGCAGGGCATACCGGTCACCATACCCACCAGACCGGATAACGACTTCAAACTGGAGGCTGACCAGATTGAGGCCAGGATTACCCCGAAGACAAAGGTACTCCTCTTCGGTTACCCGGCCAACCCAACGGGTACTGAACTGGCCCGCGAGGAATATACCGCCATTGCCAGAGTGGCGGAAAAACATGACCTGCTGGTAATCTCGGATGAGATATACAGTCGCCTGACCTATGGAGTGGAACATACCTGTTTCTCAAGCCTGCCGGGAATGAAGGAGCGCACCATCCTCCTCGATGGTTTCTCCAAAGCCTACGCCATGACCGGCTGGCGTCTGGGCTATGCCGCCGGACCAGCGGAAATCATGGCGGCCATCAGCAAGGTGCACCAGCATACCATGCTCAGCCCGTCCAGCATGGCGCAGATGGCGGCCCTGGAAGCGCTGAAAAGCGGCGAGGACGATGTCCAGCGTATGCTGGCGGAATACAGTCACCGCCGCGAGGTGATTATCCGCGGCCTTAACGACATCGGCCTCAAATGTCACGAGCCAAAGGGAGCCTTCTATGCGTTTCCTTCAATCAAGGTTACGGGTATGACGTCAGACGAGTTCACCGAGAACCTCCTCAAGGAAGAGAAGGTTATCGTCATGCCCGGAAGCCTTTTCGGCCAGCAGGGCGAGGGACACGTGCGCTGCTGTTATGCCACCTCGCTGCCCGATATTGAAGAAGCGTTACGCCGCATGTCCCGTTTCGTCGAGCGGCATCGCGCCCGTTCCTGACCTGAAACCGAATATCGGTCTCGACCACAGATGAAGGTTAGCCCTCATGTTATCCAGATTGGCGGCATTTTCAGCAATGAAATGCCGTTTATTTTAGGCAACACTCTTTACTACTATTAAAAATGGGGCTATTATAAGACTAAGTTTTAAAAAGGGTAGCAGAAATGACTGCCGATAGCATAGAAATTCTGGTGGTCGATGACGAGGAGACGGTACGGATACTGATACAGCGAGTATTGCAGGCTGCCGGATATGATGTTGT
The DNA here is from genome assembly GCA_034430755.1 of Dehalococcoidales bacterium. Taxonomy (GTDB): domain Bacteria; phylum Chloroflexota; class Dehalococcoidia; order Dehalococcoidales; family RBG-16-60-22; genus E44-bin89. Next base: position 47,078 of record DAOUDY010000028.1, on the reverse strand, counting down.
CACCGCGTCTAACGGCGAAGAAGCCCTGTCCCTTATTGCCGATGGCAGTATTGATGTGGTGCTGCTGGATATCAAAATGCCCGGGCTGTCCGGTATCGACGTGCTGAGCAAAATAAGCACTGATTGGCCAGACCTCTGCGTCATGATGGTAACCGCGATTTCCGATGTCCAGACCGCCGTTAAGGCCATGAAGCTGGGCGCTTACGACTATATCACCAAGCCGTTTGACCAGACCGAGATGCTGCACAAAATTCGTCTGGCCATTGAGAGATGGCAGAAACAGCTTCAGGATAAACAGCAACTCCTCCAGCTCGGGCAAAACATCAACTTACAGACAAAACGAATGCAGGAGCAGTTCTCCGAACTGGTTAACAGCCTGGCCCGAGAGCATAAACTACTGCAGCAACTGGCGGCAGAGCGGGAAGCCAGCGATAAGTCCCCGCTCGCAAACCTTCCTCCGGAATTGCAGAGGCCCATTTCCACAGTCAAAGAATTCAGAGATGCCCTGCTCAAGATTCTGAAAAGGTCACAGTTCAATCATTGATTCGGCCTGCCGGTAAAGGATTACCAGCTGATGAAGAAACGCATTCTCATAGTTGATGATGAGATGAGCATCCTGAGATTTCTCCGCTCCAATCTGGAAGGGAAAGGCTACGCGGTAATCAGTGCCATCAACGGTGAAGAAGCACTCCACACCATAGAGATGGAACTACCCGACCTCATCATACTGGATATCATGATGCCCAAGATGAACGGGTTTGAGGTCTGCCGTCAGCTGCGCGAATGGTCACAGATTCCCATCATCATGCTCAGCGCCCGGGGCGATGAAAGAGACAAGGTAAAGTGCCTTGACCTTGGCGCCGATGACTATATCGTCAAACCTTTCGGCGCCAGCGAACTCATTGCGCGGGTAAGAGCCGTCCTTCGCCGCACCAAAACGGCCAGCTTACCACCCTCAGTGCCTGCCGTCACCAGCGGTGACCTGGTCATCAACTTTGCCAGAAGACAGGTAACTCGCAACGGCATGGAAGTGCAACTGACCCCTATTGAATATGCCCTCCTTCAGGAACTCGCGGTAAATTCGGGCAAAGTGCTCACCCATACTCACCTGCTGAACAAAGTCTGGGGCTCTGAATATCGGGATGAAAGGGAATATCTGCATGTCTTCGTCCGCCGGCTGCGCTCCAAACTGGAGCCGGACCCCAAAAATCCCCAACACATTGTTACCGTCTCCGGCGTTGGCTATCGGTTCACGTCTTCCGGGCAAGAAATAACCTAGAGACTTTTCGCCAGCCGCTCTACAGGCACCCGTTCCGGGTGCCTTTTTTATTTCCCTCAAATATTAAGGAAATCTTCAGAACTACAGGGTAAATCTTCAGGCTTTGTTTCGCATCCTGGCATTATCCTGAAACCATAGCACAGCTCAAGGAGGTGCCAGCGATGCAGAACAAATGGATGAAACGGATTTTCCCCTTTGTCGTCTTCTTCCTTCTCCTCCCCTGGCCAGTAGCTTACGCCGTCGGCGCCGGTGACCCGGCTGGCGAGGACGCGGTCAGGATAGAGCTCGCCGAAGCTTCAGCCATGCCCAGCTATAGCGTCTTCGGCATGGCCATCGGAGGCGTGAGCAACCCCGGCGACCTCTTTTACATTGATGCCACCAGTAACCCATCTGAAATCAAGGTAACACTGTACCTGACCAATACCCAGCAACTGCTCAGCTGCTACCGCTACCTGATTCTGGATGTGGGCATCTATGTTGAGAACGGCCAGGGTGAGTGGGAGAGGGCAATAGCCAGTAATGGCGAGCTTATCCCCAAAACCATTATTTCCATGCGTAATGGCCAGGTGAGCTTCCTGCTGCCGGGTTATGCCAGATACAGGATGACCATTGATAGCGGTTGCTTTTACTGCACCAATGCCAGTGTTGACTCGTATTCCCGTTCACCCCAGTTCTATTTGGAAGTGATTTAGCCCGCAGGGGTAAACATCAAAAGGAGGTATAGTCCAGATGTTAGTAAATTGGAAGCGCAATCCGTCCTTTTTCCCAAAGCACAATGAGATGATGAAAGAGTTTCGCAGGCTGCACGGCAACGCCAATATGGTTAATGCGCCCGCGGTGGAGGAACCGTCATTCATGGCTCGAAGCAGACCTCTAACCGCCAATCATATCCTGATTGAGAGGGGAGGCTCATTTCTGCCGGAACTCATCGCCAACTGGACAGAACTGGTTACGGTACCAAAGGTAGCGGGCTACAAGCTATCGTCGAATTAATGCCCCTAAAATAAAGGACAACAGAAGAGAGAAGTCGATGAAAAAGCGTACCTGCATAATGGCCGTCGATGATGAAGAGAGGATACTGCTATTGCTCAAGAGGATACTTGAGGAAGAAGGGTTTGACTTTGTGGGCACCACCAGGGGCGATTCCGCAATTTCTATGATGCGCAAGCACCGGCCGAACCTGGTTATCCTTGATATCATGATGCCCGGGCTTAACGGCTTCCAGGTGCTCGACCTGATACGCCAGACATCCGGTGTGCCGGTGATTATGCTGACCGGCAGAGACGAAGTTACCGCTCTGCACGATGCCATTGAAATTGGCGCCGATGATTACATCAGGAAGCCATTCTACCCGCTGGAGCTGGTCGCGCGCATACGGGCAAAGCTGAGGCGGGCTGCGCAGAGCCAACCGACATCAAATCGAGGTAAGGAAATAGCCGGCTAGAAGAGGAAATTACAATGACTGGCAGCAGAGGAGTACGAGTTACCTGGTGTCCCATAGGACAGGAATACTGTTTCCCTTCCTGCTACTTCCGGAGGGGAGCCCGCTGCTGCTTTAAAAGCCGGCGTGGTCGCCAGATAAAGGAACCGAAGAAGAGAAAAAGGGCACAAGGCTGATGGTGTCAGGCCTGTCTTCCGGCTGGGCTCAATCTCTGCGGATTTTATCCCAGTTATGCAGTACCACTCCCACACCGACCAGCACCACCGAGGCGATTACGATGGCTATCGCCTGATTTCTAAGTCCGCTGATAAAGCTGTCAATGGCATTGTGCGCCAGGGTAATCCCCTTCTCCGCAACTGACAGCGTTATGCCTTCACCCTGATTGAACCCCGTGGCAAGCGTCTGGTCTATCATCGGCTGCGCAGTGGCGGAAAACACCGGTCCGAAGATGATATAGGCGATAATCGCCATAACCGCCAGCAGTGCCGCCGCCCAGAGCAGTTTGCTGCTCCACCTTCGGCCACCCAGCGCACCGACCGCTATCAGCAACAAAAATGGCGCAATCCAGATAAAATTTATCCATTTTTTCGCCGTTCCAAGGCTGGAACGCACCTGCTCAAAGGCTATCATTTGCTCGCCGGCCCCGGAATTTCCTCCCTCTCCCATCATATCCCTTAAATCCTGCTCGGTGAAGGTCAGGCCATCAGCTATCTGCTGCCGTATATCTTCCAGAGCAACGGCATCGGTGTCCATAGCTTTTATCAGGTCCTCTTCGGTGAAGGCCAGGCCTTCCTGCACCAGCTCCCGAACCTGGCTCAGAACATTATCTTCATCTTCACCACCGAATAGCTGGCTCAGTTCCGCTTCAGTTAAAGTCCACTCATCGGGTATGCCCACTTCAATGAGAGGCTGTATCAGGTCGCCCGGTTCCAGGCCCACCAGTTCCTTGAATTCCTGATATGATATATCCACCGGACGGCATAGGATATTTTCCAGAGAGGGGTCCGACAGCAGCTCCAGCAGATGTGCCTCCGTGCAGACCGGCAGGGAATCAAAGGCGCTCCCTATCTTCTCATCAGCCAGCTGGCTGAGCGCCCCGGCTATCTCCGGCTTGCGGTCGGCCAGAGATATGGTCAACTCCAGTTCATCCTGTTCCCCACGCAGGTAGGCGAATATCTGACCGACCAGGTCATGCACCAGCGCCTGATACCACTCCAGTGGCATGATTTCTCTGGCAGCGGCGATGATTTCATCCTCCGTCAGCTCCACGCCAATGGGGAGCTGGCTCAGCTCTTCCAGATTCTGCGACATTGCCGGCGCCAGCATTTCGGCAAACAGGCTATCGTAGGCTTCCTGCCTTGACAGTAAACCGGCCAGCACGACCTCCAGTTCATCGAGCGGCCTGGTGATATCTATCTCAAGGACGAAATGCGCCTGCTCTTTGGTGAGGTAGGGCACCACTTCATCGACGGCGCCGTCTATCTGCTCGAGCAGCCAGTCCTCGGGCAGCACCTGGCGCAGCATCGTTTCCATTTCCTCCCCGGATACGGCCAGCATGGCTGGCATCCCGTCTTCGGCCGATGTTACCTCACCGGCAAGCGATGCCACGAGCTGCCCGTACAGCACCGGGAAAACATCTTCTCGGTGCAGAACGCTCTTTATTGCCCCCGCTCCAGCCTCCACCCTGTCCTTTAACTGAATATTGATACTGAAGGTGGCCGTCTCTCCCCACACATAGGGCACCACCTCGTTGATAGCATGCTCAACCTGTGCCTGAAGCCATTCCGGGGGCAGCGTTTGCCTGACCACGTCAACCAGATAAGGCTGGAGCGGCGTTATGATGATGCTGGCCCCTCCGCCATCCTCACCCATCCCGGATTCCTCCAGCGCTTCCGGGAGCACGTCATCGTAAATGAAGTGGTATACGTCCGCTTTCTGCAACTGTTCCGCGTAGAAATCCGGGTTGCCAACCGTGGCATTAACGCGGAAGGCGAGCATCACCAGCAGCGATAGAATAACAAAGATGACCGCCAGGGGTATGGCCATAACCCTACGGAACCAGATCATACTTTATTACGCTCACCTGTTTGATAAGATAGTTTACCTGCCAAGCAGACCAGCGTCAACCTGCCCTCATTCCCGTCCGGGAGTTATAATATGAATAACTCCCAACGATATATCCCCTTGCCGCCTTGATAGCCACGGTTACCAGTGTTAGAATGCTTGCCAGAGGCTATAAGATATGACGCTGCGCAGAAAGACGCTGCTTATCATCGCCGGCACATTCTACGGGGTAATAATACTGCTCTTTTTTATCTCCCGCACTATCCTGCTGGAAAGCTATGCCGACCTGGAGGGGCAAAGCACATATCGTGACGTTGACCGGGTACTGGCGTCTTACTCGCAGCAACTTGCCAGTCTGGAGACAACAGCTTCCGATTGGGCGGCCTGGGATGACACCTATGCTTTCATTGCTGATGCCAGTGAAGAATACATCAGGTCGAACCTTACCGACAGCACCTTCACTGGACTGGGACTGAACCTGATGCTGTATGCTGACTCCGCCGGCCAGATTGTTTTCAGCAAAGCATTTGACCTGAAGAATGAAGAGGCAATACCTCTCCCGCAGAGCATCCCCGATTATCTGGCTGGCCATGAGTTTCTGGTCAACCATAAGGACACGGAAAGCAGCTATGCTGGCACCATCATTCTTCCCGAAAGCCCCATGCTGATTGCTTCTCACCCCATCCTGACCAGCGAAGATGAAGGGCCGATTCGCGGCACTTTGCTCATGGGACGCTACCTCGATGCGGCCAAGATAAACGAACTGGCCGAAATCACGTTCCTCTCCATAAATATTTACCAGTTCGATGACCCCCGGCTTCCTCCCGACTTCTCCGTCGCCCGCTCCTCTATCACGGTGACGTCTCCGGTTTTTGTCCAGCCCCTCGGTGAGCAATCCATCGCTGGCTACACACTTATCAAAGACATCAGCGGACACCCGGCCTTGATGCTCAGAGTGGACACGCCCAGAGATATCTATCATCAGGGCCAGTCCGCCATATCCTACCTCATCCTGACCATTGTCGGCGTCAGCCTGACATTTGGCGTGGTAACCCTCCTGCTCCTGGAGAGGCAGATTCTTTCCCGGCTGTCATACCTGAGCCGCAGTGTCAGCGACATCGGCACCGGCGGCAAGCTGTCAGCGCGGGTATCAGTGCCCGGCTCAGACGAGCTCTCCAGGCTCGGCGCCACCATTAACGGTATGCTGGCGGCTCTGGAACAATCAGAGACAGAACTGCGGGAATTATTTGAAGAAGAGAAGAAGCTGCGACAGGACCTGGAAGCAGAAATAAATAAAAGGGTGGAGTTCACCCGCGCCCTCGTGCACGAACTCAAAACACCCATCACCCCGGTGCTGGCCTCCAGCGAACTATTGCTGGAAGAAATCAAGCAGAGCGGGTTGCTTAGGGAGCTGGCCCAGAATATCAACCAGGGTGCTTACAACCTGAACCAGCGAATCGATGAACTGCTTGACCTGGCACGCGGTGAAGTGGGAATGCTCCATCTTAACCTCGGAGCGGTTGATTCCAGGCAATTGCTGCGCAACATTGTGGCCAGCGTCCGGCCGCTGGCCCGAAAAAACAAGCTTAAACTGAATGCCGAACTGCCGCCATCACTGCCGGTCGTCGAGGCCGATGAAGAACGCCTGCGGCAGGTGGTGCTCAACCTGCTCAATAACGCCATTAAATTTACGCCGGCCGGAGGCAGCATCACGGTGAGGGCCAGAGAAAAAGAGGAGGCTTATCTGGTGGTTGAAGTGCAGGACACCGGCCGCGGCATAAGCAAGGCGGAGCAGGAGAGGCTCTTTGAACCCTATCAGCAACTGGGGGTAGAAAAGGCCCGCCCCAGAGGACTGGGACTGGGACTAAGCCTCTCCAAGAAGCTGGTGGAACTGCACGGCGGTCAGATATGGGTGCAGAGCCAGAAGGACAGGGGAAGCACTTTCGGCTTTTCCATACCCGTGAAAATAAACGAGCCGTAAGACTGACACCGCCAGGTGAAATTAATTCGATTGCTTTGCTGAGAGGAGTTTTAAGATGTCCGCTGAAAAGCAACCGTACTCACTTACCGTCGCCGAGGCAGCGTCCGCAATAGCTTCCGGCAAGCTGACTCCCTCGCAACTGGTCAACTCATGCCTGGAAAGAATTGACGCCGTTGACGATGAAATAAAAGCGTGGGCACTGGTTGACCGGGAGGGCGCCCTTGCCACAGCACAGCAACTGGAGCAGGAACTGGCGCAGGGCAAAAGGCGCGGTGCGCTTCATGGCATACCAGTTGGCATCAAAGACATTTTCTACACCGCAGGGCTAAAGACCGAAGCCGGCTCCAGAGCCTGGGCTGGCTTTGTTCCCGATTATGATGCCACGTCGGTCGCCCGCCTGAAAGACGCCGGCGCCATCGTCCTAGGCAAGACGCACACCACCGAGTTCGCCCATATGGACCCCGCACCCACCCGCAACCCCTGGAACACGGAGCACACTCCCGGAGGCTCAAGCAGCGGCTCCGGTGCCGGTGTTGCCGCCGGCATGTGCCCGGCCGCGCTGGGCAGCCAGACCCTCGGCTCGGTGCTGCGGCCCGCCGCCTATAACGGCATCGTTGGATTCAAGCCCCAGTACGGCCGAATCAGCACTTATGGCGTGGTGCCGGTGAGCCCGACCCTGGACCACGTTGGCATACTAGCCCGCACGGTTTCAGACGCGGCGCTCGTCTTCCAGGCCATTGCCGGGCACGACCCCAAAGACATCCTCTCGCTCAACGAGCCTGTCCCCGACTGCCTGGCATCTCTGGAAAAGCAGTCGCCGCCCCGGCTGGGGCTGGTACGCGCCTTTTTCTATGACCACGCCGACGAGGAAATGCGCCGGCACACTGATGAAATCGCTGCCCGCCTGGGGCAGGCTGGCGCCACCATCGAAGAAGTTATTCCGCCCCCCAGCTTCGCCACCATGATCGACAATGCCCGTATTATCATGGCCGTCGAGGCGGCCGCCAGCCACCGGGAGTCCTTTGCCAGACACGGGGATAAATATCGCGAAGGCATAAGGAAATTGATTGAAGATGGCCAGACGGTAACTGCCGCCGATTATGAAAAGGCGCTTAAAGTGCGCCTTCAGCAGCGCTCCGATATGGAGCCGCTGCTACACAAGACGGACGCCCTGCTTACGCCGGGAATACCGGGTGCGGCGCCCCACGGCCTGGCCTCAACGGGAAGTCCGGTGATGCAGGGCCCCTGGACCATAATGGGAGCGCCATCAATCAGCCTGCCGTCCGGCCTCAGCCAGAACCGTCTTCCGCTGGCCATCCAGCTGGCCGGCCCTCCCGGAGCCGAAGACCGCCTGCTGGCGATAGCCAGATGGTGCGAGCACGTTCTAAAAGTGAACCTCCGCCCGCCGCTGGATTAAGGCGCTCTCTGGCGAGAGGGGAAAATAAGCGGCGGTCGTTAATCTTCCTTTACCAGGTCGACCTTGGGCTTCACGCCCCTGTTCACCCGGTGGCGCGGCCATTTCCCGGTGAGCACCCTGGCGGCCTCCTGTGCCACGCTCAATCTGAGCCGCTTCATCGCCGTGCTCGTGTGCACGGAAGAGTGAGGAGTGAGCACAACGCTGTCCATCTTGAGCAGCGGGCTATCCGGCGCAATCGGTTCCTTCTCGAATACGTCCAGTCCGGCACCGGCAATCCACTTCTCCCGCAGGGCCTTGATAAGCGCCGCTTCATCCACCACCGCTCCCCGTGCCGTATTTATCAGATAAGCGGTGGGCTTCATCTGCTTTAATTCCTTCTCACCAATCAGGCGATGGGTTTCCTGGTTCAGAGGAGTTTGCAGGCAGACGTAATCCGATTCTTTCAGCAGTTCGGGAAGGCCGACCAGCCTTATGCCGTGCTTGTCGGCGGCCGATTTATCCAGATAGGGGTCGTAGCCGATTGTTTTCAGGCCGAAGCACCGCGCCTTCTTTGCTATCCGGCGCCCGATATTGCCGCAGCCAGCTATCCCCAGCGTTTGCTCAAATAGAGATGGCTCGTTTATTGTCCCTAGCTGGACATCACCCCAGCGTCCCTGCTTCACCCCCTCCGTCGACCAGACCAGACGCCGGGCACAGGCAAGCAGCAGGGCCAAGGCGTGGTCAGATACCTCCTCGAGGCAGAAATCGGGGATATTGACCACAAGTACATTGCTATCAGTGGCGGCGTCGGCATCAACCGTATCGTAGCCAACGCCGTATCTGACGACCACCTTCAATTTCGGCAGGGACGACAGAACCCGGCGCGTTATCGGGGCAAAGACCACCAGCAGGGCATCGGCATCCTGTGCCGCTTCAATTATCTCGTCTTCCGTTTGGCAATCTGCCTCCACCACGTCAGCATTGACCCGGGAAAGCACTTCAGTTTCAATCTCAAGATCTCTCAGTGCCGCGGGGGCCTGGGATTTATTCTCCACTCGCATCACTCTGAATCGCGTTTCTGGCATTATTCCCTCCTTCATGCCCCTTAGTTCACGTTGCGGGTTAATCTCTATTATAAAGCATGGCCAACATCATGTCAGCTATTCGCCCTGCGGTGCTTTCCACCGGTGATTGAGCCAGACCACGCTTATGCAACGAGCAGTATGTTATAATCGTTTTAAGCCGGGAAACATGAAAAGAGGCAGCGATATGGCACCAGCCACCAATACCGCCTCTGAGGACAAGGGCCTGACCAGAGGCACATTATGGATTTTGTTAATCGGGGTTTTCCTCACCTCATTCAGCATGCTGGCCTTCGAGATAGCCCTCTCCAGGCTGCTCTCAGTACTGATTCTCTATCATTACGTGTTCGCTATCGTTTCCCTGGCTTTGCTGGGCCTGGGCCTCGGCGGCATATTTGTTTATCTCTTCCGTTCGCAGCCAGCCAGTCCCAACAGCCGGTTTGGCCCGCTGGCACTGTTCGCCAGCTTCATAGCGCTGGCAATACCGATTTCGGTCATACTTATGGTCCGGATTGGCTATCTGGACAGCGCGCTGAATAACATCCTGTTTTACTGTGTCCTGCTGTTCCTCCCATTTTTCTTCACCGGAATCTTGCTGGCTGAGGTTTTCCGAACCTTCCCGGAGATAAGCGCCCGGGTTTACGGCGCCGACCTGGTCGGGGCTGCCCTCGGCTCGCTGGGCATCATCTTCTTCCTCGATGCTTTCGGCGCCGTCAACACCGGCTTTTTCCTCGGCGTAACCGCGGGCGCGGCCGCGCTCCTCTTTGCCAGCAGAATGCCCGGGAAAGTCAACTGGCGGGCGGCATTTCCGGCGGCCAGCTTTATCATCGCCGCCATACTTTTGATTACCAATTCGTCGGCGGCCTATCTGAGCGATATCCCCATCATCGGGAAAAACCCCGACAAGGATATTCACCGCGCCCTGTATGAGAAGTCCTCCCCGGCGCGGATAATTGAAACGAGGTGGAGCGCCTTCGGGCGGACCGACCTGGTTGAGTATGCCCGGTATCCGCAGCTCATGGAGATATATCTGGACGGCACCGCCACAGCGCCGATGTACCGGTTCAGCGGCGACCTAGAAAACCCGGACAAAGCCGTGCAAAGCCTCAAGACCACTTTTTCCGGCTACTTCCCCTTCTACTTTCTCGCCGAAGATGAAAAAGACAACGCCCTGGTCATCGGTCCCGGCGGCGGCAGAGATGTGCTGCTGACGCTCATGGGCGGCGTTGGCGAGACCACTGCCGTTGAGGTGAATCCCGACCTCGTGGATATGGTGCAGGACTATGCCGGGTACAACGGCGGCATCTTCACCGATTTTCCCAGTGTAAAGGTCATCGTTGATGAGGGCCGGAATTTCCTCAAACGCCAGACGGAGAAGTACGACATCATCATGCTCAGCCTTCCGGTTACCCAGACCAGCCGCAGCCTTGAAGGCTATTCTCTGACGGAAAATTTCCTGTTCACCACGGAGTCGATTCATGATTACCGGGGCCACCTGACCGAGGAAGGGCGACTCGTGGTGGTGACCCATGATGATTTCACCGCCTGGCGGCTGCTGGCCATCTCGCTGGCGTCTCTCGAGAAGGAAAATATCAGCAATGCCGACGCACTCAAGCAGATTTACATGTTTGGCCTGAGCTCGGGCCAAAGCGTATATCCGTGTTTTGTCCTGAAAAAGACGCCGTTTGCGCCCGAAGAGGCACTGGTCAGACATGAGAAAATGCTCCAGCTGGGCTACGAGCCCACTCTCGCTTATTTCCCGTACCTTGAGGATGAGGGAGCGGTGAACCCGACGCTCCAGGACCTCGCCAGCGGAGACGTGAGCTTCCGCCAGATTGCCGAAATCGCCAGAGGAATGGGCATGGACCTGTCCACCGTTACCGATAACCGCCCGTTCTTCTACAAGATTGACGCGGGGCTGCCGCAGCCGGTGTCGCTGGTCTTCTGGTTTTCTCTGGTCCTGCTGCTGCTCGTACTGGTGGGCCCACCAGTATACTGGAACCTGCGTTCTTCCCGCGGGCGGGGCCAGAGTAAGAGCCGCCGGAGCACGAAGACCGGGTTAACCCGACCCGTGCTCCTGTTTGCCTTCATCGGCATCGGTTTCATGCTCATTGAGATTTCACTGATACAGAGATTCATCCTCTACCTCGGCCAGCCGGTGCTGTCCATGGCCGTCCTGCTGTTTTCACTGCTGACCGGCGCCGGTCTGGGCAGTCTGTACAGCGGCCGCCTGACCCATGACAAGATATTTAAGGGGATAGCGACGGCCGCCATCGCCATTGCCGTACTGGCACTCGTTTACATCTTTCTCATCCCACTCGTTTTCAACCAGCTGCTGGGGCTCAACCTGGCGCTGCGCTTGCTGGTCATGGTGCTCATGCTGGTACCTCTGGGGTTTCTAATGGGCTTCCCGTTTCCGCTTGGCATCAGGGCGCTGAAAGAAGTTGAGATGGATAGATATATCCCCTGGATGTGGGGCCTGAACGGCGTGGGGTCAGTGCTGGGTTCGGCATTGACCATTGTCATCGCCATCGGCCTCGGCTTCGCCCAGGCACTGCTGGCCGGCGTCATCTGCTACCTGTTCGTTTTCTTCGCCTTCGTGAAATACGGCGCGATAAATATAATGAGCCGGCAATAAAGAGATACCGTGTTGAAGCTGACTTTTCTGGGCACCAAGGGGGAAATCGAGGAATCGAACGAGAAACACCGGTATCATTCCTCACTGCTCATCGTCTCAAATGATGACCGATTGCTCATTGATTACGGAACGCTTCATCGGTATAATCTGGAAGAGCTGGCGCCGGATGCCTTACTCATAACGCACGCTCATCCGGACCACTATGTATGGCTGGAACGGGATATCCAGACCGATATCCCGGTTTACCTGACGGAAGAGACGCTCGCCTATGGTAAATTCAGGCCGTCAAACAGCCGTGTTATCGAACCCGATACGTATATCACGGAGGGGAGTTTTAAATTCCTGGCTTACCGCGTGCTTCATTCCATACGATGTCCCGCAGTCGGGTATAAAGTGAAAATGCAGGATAAAACGCTGGTCTATAACTCCGACCTGGTGGATATTGTAAACAAGGCGGAAGTGCTGGCCGATGTCGATTACTATATCGGCGACGGCTCCGCGATAAAGGCCAACCTGGTGAGAAGAAGAGGCGAGGCCCTTTTCGGGCATACCCGGATGACGACGCAGATGAACTGGTGCCGCAAGTACGGCATCGACCACATCATTTTCACCCACCTCGGCAGGGAGAGCATCGCCGCTGAAGACGAATTCGCCCGTGACCATCCGGAGGCAATACTTGCCTATGACGGCATGGAGGTTGTAATTTAGACTGTATAACTCCGAGCAAGGAGGAAGACGATGGAAAAGCTGAAAGAAGTCCAGAAACTGGGCCAGTCTGTATGGCTCGATTTCATTCAGCGGGGTCTGATAACCAGCGGCCAGCTAAAGCAACTGGTGGCTGACGGCGTGAGTGGCATGACCAGCAATCCCAGCATCTTTCACAAAGCGATTACCCAGGGCCAGGACTATGATGAAGCGATAAAGTCCATCCTGAAATCCAGCCCTGACGCCGGCGTCATGGACATCTACGACCGCCTTACCGTAGAGGATATCCAGATGGCCGCCGACGTTTTCCGCCCCGTTTATGAGGCCAGCGCTGGCGTGAACGGGCTGGTCAGCCTGGAGCCGAACCCGGAACTGGCCTATGACACGGATGGGACAATCTCCGAGGTGCGCCGCCTGTGGCGGCTGGTGGACCGGCCCAACCTGATGATTAAAGTGCCGGCCACCCCGCCGGGTATCCCGGCCGTTGAACAAATGATTGCCGAAGGCATCAATATCAACATCACGCTCATGTTCTCCATGGCACACTATGAGGCGGTTTCCCGGGCATACCTTAACGGAATCGCCCGGTGTTCCAATCCGCGGCAGATAGCTTCGGTGGCCTCTTTCTTCGTCAGCCGCGTGGACACATATGCCGACCGCGAACTGGAGAAGCTCGGCACCGCAGAGGCGCTATCGCTGCGCGGCAAAGCGGCGGTGGCCAACTCCAAGCTCGTCTACCGGCGCTTCAAAGAGGTCTTCGCTGGCGAGGAGTTCGCCAGACAGCGAGAGCGTGGCGCCCGCATTCAGCGGGTGCTCTGGGGAAGCACCAGCACCAAAAACCCCGACTACTCCGACGTGAAGTACGTTGAGGAACTGATGGGGCCGGATACGGTGAATACCCTGCCCACGGAAACGCTGGACGTTTTTCTTGACCACGGCGAGGTCAGAGACACGCTGAATGAAGGCATAGCGGAAGCTGAGCAGGTCCTGAAAGACCTGAAAAAGACCGGCATTGACCTGGATGCCATTACCGAGCAATTGCAGGTGGACGGCGTGAAGGCGTTCAGCGATTCCTTTGATAAGCTGCTCGGCGCCCTGGAGGAGAAATGCCGTCAATTCCGGTAGGCGGCAGCGCACAATTTCAACATTCTGGAGGATTAAAGAATGAAGATTACCAAGGTAACACCGATTTTCTGTGACGGGGGATGGCGGGCCTTCGCCTTCGTTAAGGTGGAGACGGACGAGGGCCTGGTCGGCTATAGTGAATGCACCGACAACAGCTCCGCGTTCGGCGTCGGCGGCTGCGTCAAGGACCTGGAGCCATGCCTCATCGGCAAGGACCCGCGGGCCGTGGAGAGGCTCTACCGCGAGATGTGCCACCGCTTCCAGCACAACCCCGGAGGTATCGCCCAGAAAGCCATCGCCGGCATCGAAATCGCCCTCTGGGACATCAAGGCCAAGGCACTCAACGTCCCGCTCTATGAACTCTTCGGTGGCCCGATTTACGATAAGATAAGGGTCTACTGGTCTCACTGCGGCACCTACCGTACCCGCAACCCCGAACTGTACCCCGGTAAACCGGCTTTGAAAACGTATGACGATATCGCCCGCCTGGGCGAGGAGGTGGCGGCCAGCGGCTATACCGCGCTCAAGACAAACATACTCACCCCCGGAGAGCCGCCCCGCATGCTGTGGTCTATGGAGCAGAATATCGACCCCGGCATACTGAAAACCATTGACCGGCTGATGAGCACCTTCCGCAAGGCGGTGGGAGATGATATTGACCTCTGCCTGGACCTGAATTTCAACTTCAAGACGGACGGCTTCATCCAGGTCGCCAGGGTGGTGGAGCCGTACAACCTGATGTGGCTGGAAATGGATATATACGACCCGGAGGCGCTCCTGCAGGTCAAGGAATCAACCAGAGTGCCCATCTGCTCCGGGGAAAGCCTGTACAACATGAAAGGTTATCTCCCCTATCTGGAAAAGCACTCCATGGACGTCTGCATGATTGACCTGCTCTGGAACGGCTATATTGAATCGCGCCGCATTGCCGCCCTGGCCGATATGTACGAGACGGTGACGGCACCCCACAACTACTACAGCCACCTTTCCACCTTCATGAACGCTCATTTCTGCGCCTCCATACCCAACTTCAAGATTATGGAGACGGATGTCGACAGCGTGCCCTGGCGCGACGACATCACCACCGGGCTGCCCGATATAAGAGACGGCTACCTCTACCTGCCGAAAAAGCCGGGAATTGGCATTGAGCTCAATGAGAAGGAAATCGCCAGGCACCCCTGGCCGAAGTAAACGCTTTTATTGAACTTTCCGGGGGTGTCCGCTGGCTTACTTCGGGCTGTCCGGCTGCTCCAGGCTCCTCAGCCAGCCCACCTCGTCCTTTTTCACGTCCAGGATGACGAAGGTCTCGCTCTTTCTGATTCCGGGCACACCGGCCAAGTAGTCCTTGACGAACCGGGTCAGCTCACTGGAAGAGTGGAACCAGGTGCCGATAAATAAATCGTGGTTGCCGGTGCAGAGCGATACGTAGCGCACGTTCGGGCAGCTCGCCAGCGACTCTGAAATCTTATCTATTTGACCCAGTTCCACCTCAAGGGCAATTATGGCGATGATGTTATAGCCCAGTTTGGACGGGTTCAGAATGGCACTGAAGGTGACTATGCCCTGTTCCTCAAGGTGCTGAATCCGCCTCCTGACGGTGGTCTCGCTCACATTCAGTTTGCGGGATAGCTCCGCGCTGCTCTGCCGGGCATCCTTGGTCAACTCCGCGAGCAAACGATGGTCCAGTTCGTCCATGACAGACAATAGTATGGCACGGGTCACCTGCCCTGTCAATTCATGCAAATTTAAAAATTCACCCCTCTTGAGCCCACAAAAATATTAATGAATGGTTTTTCGCTGCTTTTAGCCGACTTTACTTCCCTGTCTGCTGTAATCAGGCAAAATAATGACTGAATACATTTAAATCAGACGATGATTTTAAATAGTTTACATCTTTCCCTCCATATTTTGCCCCTTGACCAAATAAAGCACAGGGCCGATAATTAAGGGTGGATAAATTCTTTCCCTTCATAATGGCCGGTGAAGGGGGGTGGCACTATGGTCACTTCAACTAAGCTGAACCAAAGCTATGTCGTCATAGACACTGAAAGGTGTAAAGGCTGCCATCTCTGCATCGCCTTCTGCCCCAAAGAAGTTCTCAGACCCGCCTCCCACATCAACCGCATGGGATATACGCCGGCCGAGGTCAATGAAGGGAAAGCCCGCGACTGCACCGGCTGCGGCATCTGCGCCCTGATGTGCCCGGATATCGCCATTACCGTACATCGCCTCAATAAAGCATGAAATAAGGTCGCCGTGCGACTGCTTTCGCTTTAGGTGTTTTCAGTGTCTGAAAAGACTTTAATGGCCGGTAATATCGCCATCGCTGAAGGTGCCATATTAGCTGGCTGCCATGCCTACTTTGGCTACCCCATTACCCCCCAGAACGAGCTCCTCGAGCACATGTCAAAACGGATGCCGGAGGAAGGACGGGTCTTCGTCCAGACGGAGAGCGAGCTGTCCGCCATCAATATGGTCTACGGTGCTGCGGCGTCTGGCTGCCGCGCCATGACTTCCACCTCCAGCCCCGGTTTCAGCCTGCAGCAGGAGGGCATCTCCTACATGGCCGGTGCCGAAATCCCGGCGGTGGTGGTGAATGTGATGCGCGGCGGGCCGGGTCTGGGCGATATCGGCGGCGCCCAGGGCGACTATTTTCAGGCCACTAAAGGAGGAGGACACGGGGACTATCACATTATCACCCTGGCCCCATCATCAGTGCAGGAGATGATGGACCTCACCATGCTCGCCTTCGAACTCGCCGATAAATACCGCAATCCGGTGGCGCTGCTGCCTGATGGCTTCCTCGGCCAGGCCGTTGAGCCGGTAACCATGCGCCAGCCCGTCACAAAATTTCCCCAAAAACCATGGGCCATCACGGGAGCAGTGGGGCGCCCCAAGAACATCATCAATTCCTTTGCCATGGACCCGGTTGATTACCGCCCGCGCGTTGAGTTATTGCGGCAGAAGTTCGAGAAAATAAAGCAAGGTGAAGTACGCTACGAAGGCATCAACCTCGATGACGCTTCTCTGGTCATCGTCGCCTACGGCAGCGCCTTCCGTGCCGCGATGACGGCCATGAAAATGGCCCGCGAGGACGGCCTCAAAGTCGGTATATTCCGCCCCGTCACCCTTTTCCCCTTCCCCGTTAAACCCCTGTCCGATTTATCACGGAAGATTAGGCGTTTCCTGGTGGCGGAGCTGAGCTGCGGCCAGCTTATCGAAGATGTCAGGCTTTCCATGAGCGCGGAGGCGCAGGTGGCGCTGGTCAATCAGTTTGCCGGCGTGCCCATCTCTGCCGATGAGATACTGGAAGCCGTAGAAAAAATAATAAAGTAGGGTTGAAGTGGCTCATCTGGAAGACAACAAACTGGAAACAGTAGTATACCAGCGGCCGGAATCAATGGAGGAGCATCCCTTTCACTTCTGTCCTGGTTGCGGCCACGGTATTGTTTTTCGACTGGTCGCCGAGGTAATCGACGAGCTGAAAATCAAAGAGAGAGCGATATGCGTGGCTTCCATTGGCTGCTCGGTCAATTCCTACCACTATTTCAAATCCGACGGCCTGGAGTCGGCCCACGGACGCGCCCCGGCTGTGGCCACCGCCATCAAAAGGTGCCACCCCCACCTCGTCCCCTTCACCTACCAGGGTGACGGCGACCTGGCGGCCATCGGCACCGCCGAGATAGTGCACGCCTGTGCCCGCGGGGAAAATATCACCACCATCTTCGTCAACAACGCCATCTACGGCATGACCGGAGGTCAGATGGCCCCCACCACGCTCCCCGGCATGTACTCGACCTCAACCCCCGGGGGGCGGGAAGCGTCTCTGGCCGGCCATCCCATCCGCGTCTGCGAGATGCTGTCTACACTGGAAGGCACCGCGTATATCGCCCGCGTTGCCGTGCACAGTCCGGCCGCGGTCAGAAAAGCCAAGCAGGCGATAAAGCTCGCTTTCCGGGTCCAGCTCGCCAATCTGGGCATGTCGCTGGTCGAGGTGCTTTCTCCCTGCCCGACCAACTGGCGCGTGGAGCCGATAAAGGCCATGGAATGGCTTGCGGAAAACATGCTCCCCCATTATCCACTCGGAGAATACAAGGTGATTGAAGCCGTTGCGGCATTGAAAAAAGAGGGCCATCATGCATGAGGAAATCGTCATAGGCGGCTTTGGCGGACAGGGGGTGCTGTTCATCGGGCGGCTGCTCACCGAGGCCGCTTTCCGAGAAAACCGGGAAGTGGTATACATGCCCTCGTACGGCGCCGAAAAAAGGGGAGGTACGGTGTGGTGCAACGTCACCATTTCCGATGAACGCATTGGGGCGCTGTTTATCTCCCGGCCCACCATCGCCGTAGCCATGAACTCGGCTTCCCTGGCCAGGTCCGAACAGACCACCAAGGCCGGCGGACTGCTTGTGGTCAATCAGTCGCTTGTTCCGGAAACGTCAGCACGGCAGGATATACGCATCGTCTATATCCCGGCCTACGACCTTGCCGCTGAGCTGGGGGACAGCGGGGGCAGCAATCTGGTTGCCCTCGGCGCCCTGCTGGCCTGTCGCGCCGTCGTTTCCGTAAACAGCGTTATCCAGATAATGGAGGCTATGCTGGCCAAAAACCCGGAGCGGCTGGAGATAAATAAAAGGTCGCTCCACAAGGGTTCTACCTGGACGCAATCGAATACGCAGGCCACCCGTCAGGCCTGAAGGGCGGTGGACGACCATGTTCGATGAGAAGACGCTGGCCGATGCTCGCCAGGGGATAAAAAAATGGGAGGCCGAGGTTACCAGAACCGCCCCTGACCTGCTGGCAAAGAAGCGATTATCCACCATTTCCGACCTGCTGGTAAACCCGATATACACCCCGGAGGATATTCGCGACCTGGACTTTGACCGTGAAATCGGCTACCCCGGCTTTTTCCCGTTCACCCGCGGCTGCCAGGCCACCGGCTACCGGGGCAGGGTCTGGACTTTCCGCATGTTCTCCGGCCTCGGCACCGCCGAGGATACCAACCGGCGGTGGCACCAGCTTCTAAAAGAGGGCGAGACGGGCCTGAGCACCGCCTTTGACTTCCCCACCCTTATGGGCTACGATTCCGATTCACCAAAGGCCAGAGCCGAGGTCGGCAAGTGCGGGGTGGCTATCGACACTCTGGCCGACTTTGAAGTCCTGACCAGAAATATTCCCCTGGACAAAGTGACCACCTCCATGACCATCAATCCACCCGCCAGCGTGCTCTGGGCAATGTACCTCGTGGCCGCCGAGAGGCAGGGAGTGAGCTGGGACCGGGTGGGCGGCACCATTCAAAATGACATGCTCAAAGAGTTCATTGCCCAGAAAACTTTTATGTGCCCCCCGGAACCGTCGATAAGGCTTATCAGTGACACCATCGAGTTCGGCACTCACCATGTGCCGCGCTGGAACACCATCAGCATCAGCGGCTACCATATCCGCGAGGCAGGCGCCACCGCCGTACAGGAGCTGGCCTTCACCCTGGCCGATGGCATCGCCTACGTTCAGGATGTCATAGCGCGTAAAAAACTGGACGTTGACGCCTTCGCCCCGAGGCTGTCTTTCTTCTTTGACTCTCACATGGACTTCTTCGAGGAAATCGCCAAGTTCCGGGCGGCGCGGCGGATGTGGGCCAAAATCATGAGGGACCGGTTCCAGGCGAAGAACCCCCGCTCCTGGTGGCTCAGGTTCCACACGCAGACGGCCGGCTGCTCGCTGACGCACCAGCAGCCGTACAATAACATCGTCCGCACTGCCACCGAGGCGCTGGCGGCAGTGCTGGGCGGAACCCAGTCCCTCCATACCAATTCCTTCGACGAGGAGTATGCCCTGCCCACAGAATTCGCCGCCACCATTGCCCTCCGCACCCAGCAGCTCCTGGCCGAAGAGACCGGCGTGGTCAACACCATTGACCCCCTGGCCGGTTCTTATTTCATCGAGGCCCTGACCAGCCAGATAGAAGATGAAGCCTGGAAATACATCAAAGGGATTGACGACATGGGCGGAATGCTCGCCGCAATCGA
The DNA here is from genome assembly GCA_034430755.1 of Dehalococcoidales bacterium. Lineage (GTDB taxonomy): Bacteria > Chloroflexota > Dehalococcoidia > Dehalococcoidales > RBG-16-60-22 > E44-bin89. Next base: position 27,341 of record DAOUDY010000028.1, on the reverse strand, counting down.
CCGGGGCTTTCCGCAGCGGGAGATCGCCAATGCCGCCTACAGGTTCAAGCAGCAGGTGGATAACCAGGAAAAGGTGGTGGTGGGAGTGAACAAATACCGTGCTGAAGAAGAGGCCCCCATTGAGATATTGAAGATTGACGAAAAGGTGGAGGCAGGGCAGGCCAAAAGATTAAGAGAAGTGAAGAGGGCCCGGGACAACCGGACAGTATTAAAAACACTCGACGACCTCCGTGCCGCCTGCCGGAGCGATAAAAACGTCATGCCCTGCGTCATTGAGGCGGTCAGGGCCTATGCCACCGAGCAGGAGATATGCGATGTTTATCGCGAGGCCTTTGGAGAGTACCGCGACCCCGGGTTCTTCTAGCTTTGGAATTACCGGGACATAAGCAGGAGAAGCAATGGAACGCGACCGGAAATTGCGGGTGCTAATTGCCAAGCCTGGCCTGGATGGCCATGACCGTGGCGCCAGGGTTATCGCCCGCGGCCTCCGCGACGCCGGATTTGAAGTCATCTATACCGGGGTGCACCAGACCCCGGAGCAGATTGTAAGCGCCGCAATTCAGGAAGATGTAGACCTGATTGGCTTGAGCTGCCTTTCCGGGGCGCATCTTTACCTGTTCCCCGAAGTAGTCAGGCAGTTGAGAGCCGCCGGTGCCGGCGACATCACCGTCATTGGCGGCGGCATCATTCCAGAGGAAGACATCCCCAGATTGAAGAAGGCCGGCATCAAACAGGTGTTCCTGCCGGGAACCCCGATTGCTGAAATCGTCGACTGGACACGGAAAAACGTAAGGCAGGACAGCGTTTCCATTTCCTTGGCAGAAAAGTCAGACTAAACCGGCACCTCCACGGTTACGGTAGAACCTTCGCCCGCCGCTGAGTTTACGGTGAGTTCGCCTCCGATGAGTTGAGCCCGCTCCTGCATACCGGCCAGGCCGAGCTTGCCATCACGGGCCAGCGTCCCGAGTTTATCGGGAATTTCAAAGCCCTTCCCGTTATCGCTGACGGTCACTTTAACCCTGTTCTTTTCAAAAGCAACGGCAATCTCAACCCTGGTTGCCTGCGCATGCCGCCATACGTTACGCAGCGCCTCCTGCGTGATACGGAACAGGACGAGTTCCACCTCTTCGTTGAGACGCCTTTCCTTGCCACTTACTTTAACCGCGGTCTCTATTCCAGAGTAATCGGCGGTGTCCGAAGCCAGCCGCTCCAGAGCCGGCAACAGCCCCAGACGGTCCAGTGCCGCCGGTCGCAGGTCCTGGCTCAAGCGACGCACTTCCTTGATGATATCGTTTGTCTTTTGCCAGAGTTCCTCCAGATTGCGACGGTTTTCCTTTGAAAGCTCGCTGCCGGAGGCCAGCGTGTCAAGCTGACGGGAAAGGACCACCAGGTCCTGTACCGTATCGTCATGCAGTTCGCGGGAAATACGCTTTCTTTCCTCCTCCTGCGCTTTGGTCACCTGCTGCAGGTAAAAACGCAGGTTCTCCTGCATGCCGCGCATCTGCTCGGCGACGCCCTGCTGCTGCTGGTAAAGTCGGGCATTCTCCACGGCCACACCAATCTGATTGCCAATGGCGGTTAACAGGTCTATCTCTTCCTGATGAAATTCCCGCTGGCGATACATGGCAACGCAGAGCGTGCCATTTACTTTGGCCCGGTAGCGCAGCGGGACAATGAGCAGTGACTGTATGTTATGCTTGCTGACCACCTCGCGAGTAAGCCTCGAATCCTGAGAAGCATCGTACACAAACAATGGCTCCCCCGTCTGTGCCACCCGACCATTGAAACCTTCGCCGACTTTTAATCTATCCACCCCTTTTACCACCTCCTCCAGAATGCCCCGGTGGACGCTCATCACCAGCTCTCCAAATTCCTCATCCAGCAGATATATCCAGGCGATATCAACCTGCATGACGTCAACCACATTGCCGATGGCGCTGTCCAGTACCTGATTCAAATCCAGGGACTGGGATACGGTGCTGGCAATCTGGTTCAGCACGGCCAGCTGTCTTTCATTTCCCCGGATAATTTCAATATTGGCCTCGAGGTCGTGCCTGGCGACCTCAAGCTGCGTGCGATACTCCCTCTCCCGGCGCAGCGAGGCAAAACTGATGGCCAGCACATTGCCCACGATGAAGACGGCGCCGGTCTCAAAAAGTGCATCCCGGGGGTGTTCTGAAATGAAGACTGCCCGGGGCAACATGAGCACCAGGGCCATCACGGATATAACGACAGACCCCCTCCAGCCAAAGATAAACCCCGCCCAGACAATCGGTGCCAGATAGAGTATCCGCTCGAAGGCGTGCCGGTCCAGGTCAAGCTTGGAAATCAACTCGATGATGAACGAAGGGAAGGCGAGGGCTTCGGCATAATACGGTATGGTAATCAGGCTGAGCAGTATCAGAATGAACCAGAGAACGGGGCTGCGGAGCGCCCCTATCAGCCACCGCGTGAATGAATATCCGGTCACATTACTCCCTCAGGTTTTTCACCCGTCGTACTTATCAGGCGATATCATCGAGGGTGATCCAGCTCTCTTTGAGAGCGCGCACCACGGCCTCCGTCCGCGAGCTGACCTGCAGCTTGTTGAAGATATGTCCCAGATGGGCCTGAACCGTGCGCAGACTCAAACAGAGCTCAGCGGCAATATCCTGGTTGCTCAGTCCTCTTGCCGCCAGCCTCAATACCTCCACCTCGCGGTCACTGAGCACTTCCAGAACCCTTTGCTTTGACTCTTTACCGGCCGCCGGGGCGAACCGATTGAGCACCTTCCGGGCGATTGCCGGATGCAGCACCGATTCCCCGGCGTTTACCGCCCGTATTGCCTCCACCAGCTCCCGGCCGCGCACGCTCTTGAGCAGGTAACCGGCAGCTCCGGCCTCAATTAAATTAAAGACAAACTGGTCATCATCATAGGCGGTAAGAATGAGGATGGCGATATTGGGATGAAGCTCCTTTATCTGCCTGGTCGCCTCGACGCCGTCCAGCTTGGGCATGGATATGTCCATGATGATGACATCAGGATCGGAATCGGCTGCCAGCCTTACCGCTTCTTCCCCATCGGCAGCTTCGGCAACAACATTTATGTCCGATTCCTGCTCCAGAATCTGACGGGTACCCTCCCGCACTACAGCATGGTCATCAGCAATCAGGACTCTGATGCTCTTCAAATCACTGCTCCTCACCCTTATCATACCTTTTTTTCTCCAACCGCTCAATATCAACAGATGGCCATTAATCGGGCGCGGCCATCACTAAGTATAATTGCCTATCAAGTCACGGTTATTAATAGTTTAAATACGTAATTCAAGACAGCAGAGAATACGCCTTTCTGGAACTCAGAAATAGGCATCGCAGCGGAAGCTATCTTTGACAGCGCAGTGATAAGGTTATAGTGGAGGTAACAGGAAGATGCACTGGGAATTCATCTTAGCACTGATCATCGCCATACCAATAATCCTCTTTCCAGCGGCATTCGTTTGGTACACCAACATCGGTGGTATCTACACCGCTCTGAAAAACGCCCGGAGAAAGAGGGTTGCCCTTAAAAAGAGGGTTGAGATGGAATAAAGGGGATTAAAATAAACAAGGAGTCATTGTTACGAGATGCGGTATAGAGTATTGCCGGTGAAAAACAAAGCCTACACTTTGAAGGGGGGGAAGAAAAATGGAGCCGGGATTCATTATACTTCTGGCGCTCGTCGTGCCTTTCGTAATCCTGTGGCCGGCTCTCATCTGGGCCGGAGCCATCAAAATCCTGTACGACCTGGTTCGCGAGCGGATATACCAGAAAGCAACTACTGAGCCTAAAAGGCCGTGAGGAAGAATTTAAGAATAATGCAGAGCCTACAGCAATGGTAAGGAGGTGTGAAAATGGAGTGGGGGTTTATCATACTTCTAGTGCTCATTGTACCTATAGTCATCGTATGGCCATTGCTTATCTGGTGTTGCGCGATCAAGGGTTTATTCTGTTGCATTCGCGATAGAAAGCGCAAGAAAGCACCGGCTCAGAGCCACCAGACCACCAGCACAACCTGAAAATACCATCGATGGTCTTAGACCAGAGGTAAAACGGAGAGCCGACTATGGAATGGCATATCATGGCAATCATTCTAGCGGTGCCGCTTATTACCTTTGCTGGCATCTTTGTCTGGTTTGTGAACCTCGGCGGAATCTATCGAGCCATCAAAAGAAAACGCCGGGAGCGAGCGGCGCGGAAGTTTGAATTAGCCATAGCGCTTGAGCCCCCGAAGAACTGCTGAGGTGGCCAATCCCTGCCGTGGCAGGAAGAGTAAAAAACTGTTAATCGGCAAACCATGTGAAGAGATACGCTGATTAAGGGAGGTGAGGGAAATGGAAGTGCCGTTGATTTTCATCCTGATATTGCTGACACCTATCTTCATGGTCCCGCTGGCATTTGCCTGTTGCCTGATACTGGACAGCATCGAAATCCTGCTGGCAAAAGCCCAGGGTAATCAGGTAGCCAATTTGAAGGCAGGCAAACCGTAAGGGCCGGGCCGGCTGGCGCCGTCGCCTGATTTAAAGCCGGATGATTTTATGTCAATATCACTCCTTGCCTGAGATAAAGAGAAATGGTGAAAGAAACGAACGGTGGTCCCGGTTTAAAGATGTTCACCCTGCCCGTAATGCTCATCTTCTGCACCGCATTCTACTATTTCGGCGAACTGGTGGACTGGGCAACCTGGGACGCCATGCGTCTTAAATTTTTCTACAGTATCCACGATATTCATCGCCTTCTGTTTCTGGTACCGATTATCTACGCCGCGCACGTTGCCAGAGTAAAAGGCGCTATTATCATAACGCTGGTTTCCTTCATAATCTTCCTGCCACGCGCCTTTTTCATTTCCCCGTTTCCTGACCCTCTCATCAGAATCGTACTGTTCACGGTTTTCGCCGGTGCCATTGGCACACTGATCGGCATGTGCCGCAACAGGACGGAGCGGTGCCGACAGCTGGAAACAATGCTAACTGCGGGAAGAGACCGGCTGCTGAAAATCGTTGACGGCATGGCTGACGGCATTCTCATTACCGGTCCCGACTATAAAATCAGATTCATGAACTCGTATATGACCAATAGCTTCGGCGATGGCACCGGCCTGCCCTGCTATCAGCACCTGTACCACTTTGATGCCCCATGTGGCAGGGACTGTAAACTGCTCGATGTTATCGAAAAAGGCGTAATTGGTCGCTGGAAATGCCCCTTTCCGGACGGCACACAGTATGAAATCGTGGCTGCGCCATATATTGACTCTGACGGCACGACGTGCCAGATTTCCATCTTCAGGAATATCTCAGCGCAGGAAGGTTCAGGGGACTAAACTCGCACCATCGCCCCTTCCCTCTGCCACAACTTTTGCCACACAAAACGAGTACCATATATAATTACTTAACTGAAATGGCAGGGCCACTGGAAGCGAATATATGGACTCCGAATGGATTTTAAGGATAATTCTCTTTGGCGTAGTCCACTGGATTCTGGCGGCTTTCATGCTACATGATTTAGCCAGCCGGGATAGGGTATTCGGGAAACGAAAGCCACCCTGGGCATTGACCATACTATTTATTCCCTGCTTCGGCTCACTGCTCTACATGCTGTTTCATCCCCAGATTTTCTATCCGAAACCACCCGATCAGCACCACCGGAAAAACAAACGTTGATAAAATAACACCCTTCTTTTCCAAAATAGACTGAACTGGAATAGCCTCCGGATTAGCCCGGGACTGGTTTTACCGGTCCTCTCCGGCTTTCTGCAGCCCCTCTATCCATTTGCCATGGTGTGACCGGGCGTATTCCATGGGAACTTTGCCCCTGGTCATAGCGCCCCAGGGTCCGGTTTTCCAGGGACGGGTGACGGGGTGAATAACCGCCAGGTAAATGTGCATCAGGAACATGTTGCCGATGATGATGAACGATACGCTGTGGCAGAAGAGCATTAATTGATAGAATTGCGTCGCTGCGCTTGCCTCAAACGCCCACAGAAGCACGCCGGTAACGGCAAGGACCGGCCCGAGAACAATCGCCGCCAGCCACCAGGCTTTCTGGTGGGTGTTTAAAAAGCCTTGAGGCGGCATTGCCCGTTCATCGTGAAGGTAATAGTATTCTGGTGCCGCCTTAACCCATTCCAGGTCGTCCGCACCCCACACGAAAGCCAGCTTTATGCCCCGCCAGGCTGCCTTCGGGTTGATTAACAAATACAGCAGCGGCAAAATGATAAAAACTATACCCGCCACCCGGTGCATGCTATGCAGCCAGCTGCTGCCTGAGATGGCCGAGCCGGGGAAGCAAAAGATTACCAGTCCGCTCCCGAATAAAACGACAAATAAAGCGGCAAGGCTCCAGTGCAGAATCCGCGTCGGCTTGCGGTATCGCTCTACCTCTTGTCTTTGTTCTGCTTCCTGAACCCCGTGTTTCTCTGGTTTGAATTTCTGTGTGAAAACATAGTTCAGCACCAGCCCCAGTATGGTGAGAATATAGACTATCAGACACAGGGGGCGGATGGTATCCTGCCATGCGATGTCGATGACCCGGACTTGAAAATCAACCGATAGCCGGCTAATCCCCAGTAAGCCTATAGGAGCGAGCATATGCGCCTATTCACCACTATTTATTTGTCAGACGGTTTTTATCCGTTTTAAGATTTCAAAACTGCTACCAGCATAAATGTACCAGTTATATTCCACCGAGGCAATACCTGCCTCGCCCTTACCTGCGATAATCTCTCTCAGTCTGGTGCCGGTACTGTCTGCTCCCAGCTTATCGCCGTATTTTCTGGCCTGCCTTCCGCTGTTATGCTTAATTTCACTAGCCGAAAATGCTTATACTGCTTCGCTCGTTATCTCAGGCCGGATTATGGTATAACTATTCTATAAACGCCTGAACCTGACTTCACTGCCGTCAGATTGTTAACTGCTTGTAGGTTAAGAAGTTTCTAAATCCGTCACAGGCTTATTAGAATGATAACGAAGGAGGTGCCAAGTTATGAACGCATGGGAAGCAATGGTCAATATGCTGAAGGCTGAGGGAATCGACTTTATCTTCGGCATCGGAGATTCCGGCCTGCAGCTCTATGCGGAAAAGATTGACGGTATAAGTAATGTAAACCTGCGGTATGAGGGGTCGGCGCCTTTCATGGCCATGGCCTATGCCCGCTTGAGCGGTAAGCCGGGCGTTTGCACCGCCAGCACCGGGCCGGGGACAGCCAACTTGCTTCCCGGCGTCCTTGAGGCGTATTCCGGCTGCTCACCAGTGGTGATAATCAATGCCGGTAACTCGCAGAAAACGTATGGCATGGGTGAGTTCCAGGAGACAGACCACATAGCCATGATGAAGCCCATCACCAAGTGGAGCGCGCGTATTCCATACACCGACCGCATACCGTGGTTTATCCGCCGCGCTTTTTCCATCGCCATCAACGGGCAGCCGGGACCGGTTTTCCTGGAGATGCCCTACGATGTGAGCGGGAAGACCCGCTGGGAACTGTACGATATCGGAAGCCCTCAGTATGTGCCGGCAAAGAAAATTCGCACCGGCGGCGACCCGGAGCTAATCAAAGAGGCTGCCGCATTGCTCAGGAAGGCGAAAAGGCCGGTAGCAATCTCCGGCAACGGGACGGTACTGTCAGGAGCCGCTGAGGAATTCAGACAGTTCATCGAGCGGCTGGGCATACCATTTCTCACCACGCCGGGAGGGAGGGGTATTCTGCCGGAGACCCACCCGTTAGCCCTCGGTGTCTGCGGTTTCTACCGCACCAAAGTCGGGAAGGAAGTCTACACCGATGCCGATTTGATATTCACCGTTGGCACCAGAAATGAAAGCTACAGCACACACCAGTGGCGCGACTTCCCCGAGGGCGCCAGGTTCATCCAGGTTGACATCGAACCCTTTGAAATAGGCAGGAATTGGCTGCCGGATGCCGGCATTGTGGGCGATGCCAAACTTGTCCTGAGGCAACTTATTGACGCTATGCAAGGCGATAGTGCCGCGGATAAAGATTTCCGTGAGATGCCCAGGGTGAAGGAGATAATGAAAGCCAAAGAAGCCTTTGAGAAGGAAGTGGAGGCGGAGTGCCTGGTGGAGGAAACGCCGATGCCAGCAAAGAGAGCGGTGTATGAATTGAGCCGCGTCTTTGGCCAGAACACGGTTCTGGTCAGCGAGAATGGCTCGCAGGACACCTGGTCATACTGCTGGCCGTATTTCGAGGTGCAGGAAGGCTCAGAGTGCGTGCCCGTCGCCGAGCAGACGTGCATGGGCATGGGGGTTGTCGGTGCCATCGCGGCCAAACTGACCAGACCGGAGAAAAATGTGGTCTGCGTCACCGGCGACGGCGCCTTCCAGATGTACATGAAAGAGCTGCCGACCGCGGCCCAGTACCGGGCAGGGTGCACCTGGCTGGTATTAAACAACTCGGCGTTTGGCTGGGTAAAGCATAATCAGATGACGGCGGCCGGCTGGGATACCGCTACCTTTCAGGTTCAGCCTGACTTCGTCAAATGGGCGGAAGCGTGTCAGTGCTATGGGAAGAGAGTGGAGAAAGGCTCCGAGCTAAAGCCAGCCCTGGAAGAAGCCCTTAAAGCGAACAAAGAAGGCAGGCCTGCGGTCATCGATGTCGCCGTCGGACTTGATATGGCGCATTTTCAGCGCGCGGAGTAGAAATTCGGTGAGACAATTATTCAGCCATGTTTTTTAAATGGAAACCCGCCAGGATATTTTACGGATGGTGGATAGTCGGGGCTGCTATTTTAGTCGCGATGTACTCCGGTGGCGCCGTCTTTTACGGGTTTACCGCTATCTTTGAACCAATCGCCGATGAGATGGGCTGGAGCTATGCGCAGATATCCCTGGCGGCTTCCCTGCGTGGCCTCGAGCTGGGCCTGCTGGCACCGCTCACCGGCATATTGACCGACCGGCTGGGCCCACGGCGAGTTATTTTCGTTGGGGCGGTTATTGCGGCCCTGGGCCTTTTCTTGCTAAGCCGGACCACGTCTCTGGCCACGTTTTACGGCGCCTTTGCCCTTATCGCCATAGGCATGAGCGCCACCACCCAGACCGTGCTGATGACCGCCGTGGCCAGCTGGTTCCGCCTGAGGATTGGCCTCGCCAGCGGCATCGCCATGTCCGGTTTCGGCCTCAGTGGCCTCGTTGTGCCTCTAATCGTCAAGCTTATTGAAATTTTCGATTGGCGGATGACAATAGCCATTCTGGCCGCCGGGGCACTTATTGTGGTCCTTCCGCTATCCTTTGTTTTTCGGCACCGTCCCGAACAGTATGGCTATCATCCTGATGGTCAAAAAGAGGTTCCCTCGCCATCGTCCCCCGCGTCCACCCTTGCTCAGCCCGCTCAATTGAATATCAGAGTAGCACAGGTGCTCAAAAGCGCTACTTTCTGGCGCATTGCCATGACCTTCATGGTTCACGCTATGCTGGTAAGCAGCGTCATCACCCACATTATGCCGTATCTGAGCAGCATTGGTGTGGACAGGACAAGGGCCGGCCTCGCGGCCATGATGCTGCCGATAATGAGTATCAGCGGCCGTGCGGGATTCGGCTGGCTGGCGGACAGGTTTGACCGGCGGCGGGTGGTAGCCATTGCCTTTGGCCTGATTACCGTCGGCCTGCTGTGTTTCGGCTCTGCCCCCGGTACCGGCCTGTGGCTGCTGATTCCCTTTCTCTTCTTTTTCGGCGTCGGCTACGGCGGCAGTACCGGCACCAGGCCTGCCATAGTCTCGGAGTACTTTGGCCGGGCGAAGTTCGGCACCCTGTTCGGTCTGATCATCGGCATCAGCGCCCTGGGTGGTATCTTCGGCCCGTTTATTGCCGGATGGGTATATGATACCTGGAGCAGCTATCAGGGTGTCTGGCTCGCCTACACTGGCCTTTCCGTTGCCGCCGCGTTGCTTATCATCAATGTTTCCAAAAAATGAAATCGGATTTAAAAGCAGGCTCTGAAGTCTGAAAAGGAGGTATCCCATGATAGCAAGAGGGGCATTAAAGCTTTCGGAGAAGGACAACGTTGCCACGCTTCTTGAGGATGCGGCGCCCGGAACTGAGGTGCTGATTCGCCTCGGCAAAGAGACCGGTACGGTTAACGCTGGTGAAAGCATACCTTTCGGTTTCAAAATCGCCGTGACGGATATTGCCAAAGATGCCGCCATCATCAAGTACGGCGAGACCATCGGCATCGCCTCGCGCGACATCAAACAGGGGGAAATGGTCCATATCCACAACCTGGAAGGAGCACGGGGCAGAGGAGATTTGATGAAAGGAGACGCCAAATGAATTTTACAGGATACCCAAGACCGGACGGCTCGGCCGGAATCCGCAATTACGTGCTGGTGATTCCCTGGGGATTTCTGCCCGCCAGAATATGCGATTTCGTTGACGGAACGAAAACCATACTGACCCCGGATTCGGGGAGCGGTCGCACCAGCCGCGACCGCGAGACCATTGCACGCACTCTTATCGGACTGGGGCGTAATCCAAACGTGGCCTCGGTGATTATCCATACGCTGAGCCCGGGTGCTGGCTATCCCGAACTCAAGCCGGCTCGCCTCGCCGAGGAGATTGCCAGGTCCGGGAAGCGTGTGGAGATACTCGACGTGGCCAAAGAGGGAAGCACGCTCCGGGCTCTGGAGAAAGGAGTCCAGCTGGCGAGGGAGATGGTGCTCGAGGCCTCGCGCCTCAGAAGGCAGCCTTTCGATTTGAGCAACCTGGCCGTGGGTGTGAAATGCGGGCACTCGGATACCACCTCCGGCATTGCCGGCAACCCGGTTATCGGCAACCTCTTTGACCGCATCGTAGCTTCCGGAGGCACCGCCTTCTTCGGCGAGACCACGGAGATAATCGGCGCGGAACACGTCCTGGCCAAACGCGGCATCAATGAGGATGTATCCAGACGGATACTGGAGGCCGCCGCCGCTATCGAGACCATCGCCAAAGCAACCGGTGAGGACATCCGCACCGTCAATCCGGTGCCTTCCAATATCGCCGGAGGCATATCGTCGCTGGAGGAGAAGTCGCTGGGCGCCATCCACAAGTCGGGGTCAGCGCCGATACAGGACGTGCTGAAATATGGAGAAAGACCGGAAGGGAAGGGATTGTACTTTGTGGACAACTGGATGAGCATGGGCTCCATCTTCGCCGGCTATGCCGCTTCCGGAGCGCAGTTGGTCATCTTCCAGCTGGGGGGCGGAGGACTCGTGGGCAACGACCTTCTGCATACTTCAACGGCGGTAGTTTCTCCGCTCCTGTGGACGACAGCCAACCCCAAGACCCTGGCCATGGCGCCAACCAGCGTCGACTTCTACGCCGGCACGGTCATTGAGGGGAAGGACACGATTGAAGAAGCCGGGGGAAAGCTATTGCAGCTGGTGCTTGACATCGCTTCCGGCACCATGACCAAAGTGGAGACCCTGCGCCACACCGACCCGACCCAGATATACCTGAGGGACCCCTGCTTCTAAGACTATCTCAAACAGGGGCGTATATCTTCTGCTAAATGTCAAAATAATGGCTTACTTGACACGTCTGCTACAATAATGTACTGTTAGCATAAATAACGTTCGGAATACAGCTTGTAGGCACGTACCAAGATGCTAAATAACGCAGTGAAAAAGTCATTTTAAATGCCATATGGCATTACTTTTTTCCTAAGTACATTGGTACTAGTTGGACATAAATATGGCTGTGATGCAAGGAGATGAACGAAGAAACGCCAAAAAACTGCGCCAGCGCACCGCCAACCTTGAAGCTGGGGAAGTCAAGCACACGCAGACCAAAGCTGAACTAAGAGAAACCGCCGAGAAATATCGTCTTTTCATAAAGAATGCCCATGAAGGCGCCTGGGCGATTGACGCCGAAGCGGTGACCACCTTTGTTAACCCCCGAATGGCGGAGATATTGGGCTACAGTGCGGAAGAATTGCTGGGCAAACACCTGCTCTCATTCATGGATGAGCGTGGCGTTAAGATTGCCACCCACTATCTGGAGCGTCTTCAAAAGGGGGTGAGCGGAAGACATGATTTTGAATTTAAACGCAAAGACGGGACCATCGTTTCCACCAGCCTGTCTGCCTCACCCCTAATTAATGATAAGGGTGAGTACCAGGGAGCTATTGCCACTGTTGAAGACATAACCGAGCGCCGGTGTGCGGAAGAAGCGCTGAGGCAGAGTGAAGAGTACAGCTCTACCATTCTGAACCACTCACCCAACCCCATCTTTGTAGCCAATCCGGATACCTCCATCCGCTACGTCAATCCGGCGTTTGAAGTGCTTACCGGCTATTCCCTGATTGAACTGATTGGCCAGAAAGCCCCATACCCCTGGTGGCCGGAGGAAACGTCGGGGAAACTCAAGCAGGACTTTGAAGCAGCCTTCCGCCACGGCGACAAAGCCAAAGAGCAGCTTTTCCAGAAAAAGAGGGGGAAGCGGTTCTGGGTGGAGATAACCTCCACGCCCGTAACGGCCAATGGTGAGTTCAAATATTACCTGTCAAACTGGGTGGACATCACGGAACGCAAGCATGCCGAGGAGGCATTACAGCTGAGGGCACACCTCCTGAATGAAGCTACCGACTCCATCGTCGCCACCGACCTGGATGGCAATCTCATCTACATGAACGAAGCGACCTGCCGCACCCGCGGCTATTCCAAAGAGGAAATGCTCACCATGAACCTGAAGCAGCTGGTGCCCCGGGAAAAGGCCAGCTTGATTGATGAAAGGATCAGGAGAGTTCAAAAAGAGGGCGCCATCATTTTTGAATCGGAACACTTGCGCAAGGACGGCAGCGTCTTCCTCGCGGAGATACTTGCCCGTACCATCAATCTTGGAGGCAGGAGGATTATACTGTCGGTAATCAGGGATGTTACCGAGCGTAAGCAGACGGAGGACCGGATAAGACGGGCAGCTGAAGAGTGGCGCACCACCTTTGATACCATCTCCGATTGTGTTTTAACGGCTGACAAAGATTGTCTGATTCTTCGCGTCAACAAGGCTTTTGCGGACCATTTCGAGATAAAACCTCAACAGGCGATTGGCAGGTTGTGCTACGAATTAATATGCGGAGCTAAGAAGCCGTTGCCTGATTGCCCACACCTTCAAGCTATTAAGACCAAAAGGCCGGCTCTTAGAGAGAGCTATAATGCTCCCCTGGGTCTTTACTTCGATACGCTGTGTTCACCGGTGATTAATGCAGCAGGAAAAGTCACGGCTGTCGTTCATGTTATGCGTGATATCACTGAGCGTAAAAAGGCAGAAGAGGACATCAGGAAATTTAAAATTATCGCCGATAATGCCGGCTATGGTGTCTCGATAGGTGATATGGAAGGCAGGCTTGTTTATGCCAATGAGGCCTATGCCCGAATGCACGGTTATACCGTAGAGGAACTTATTGGCAGTAATCTGTTTAAACTTTACCCTGAAGACCAAAAGGAATTCATGAAAAAAAGAGGAGAGCGGATTATGAAAACCGGCAGCAACGCCGGTGAACTTATACGCCTGAAGAAAGATGGTACCACTTTCCCTACCCTCAGTGTGGCCACTCTGGTTAAAGATGATGAGGAAAGACCTCTGTATATCGCCTCATCGCACTTTGACCTTACGGAAAGAAAGCAGGCTGAGGAAGCATTAAGGATATCAGAGGAAAGGTTCTCCAAGGCATTTCACTCCAACCCCCGCCCCATGAGCATTGTCACCCTGGAAGAAGGCCGCTACCTGGATGTCAATAATAGCTATGTGCAGACCTTCGGCTTTTCCCGCAAGGAGCTGAGGGGTCGAACCACCTTGGAATTGGGAATTACAAAGACTGGCAGAACTAGAAGGAAAATACTACAACTGCTCAAAAAAACAAAAGCGGTGAAAAATCTAGAAGTGGAGCTTTACACCAAGTCAGGGCGTAAAGTCGATGCCCTGCTTTCCACCGATAAAATTGAAATAGGCGGTGAAACCTGTTTGCTCACAGTTATCAACGATGTCACCGAGCGCAAAAAGGCGGAGGAAGCTCTTCGGGAATCAGAAGAAAGGTATCGCGCTCTTTTAGAGCTCGGGGAAAGAATCGGAGAGGCAGTGGTGATGCTACAGGACGATGAGCGGGGCGTCGGCATGCACGTTTACGCCAGTGATGAGTGGTCGCGCATCACCGGCTACTCCAGGAAGAAGCTGCTCAACATGTCCATGGCCGACCTCATCCACCCAAGTGACCGCGAAGAGGCCATGAAAAGACACGCCAGAAGGATACGCGGTGAAGTCCTCCCGGGATTTTATGAGCTAACCATTATCAGGAAGGACGGCACCGAGGTACCGGCTGAGGTTACCTATGCTTATTCCAGTTACAAGGGGAAGCCGGTCAACGTGGGATACATTCGTGAAATCACCGAGCGCAAGAAAATGGAGCAGCAGCTCATTGTCACTGACAGACTGGCTTCGATTGGTGAGCTGGCGGCAGGGGTTGCCCACGAGCTCAATAACCCCTTGACCGGGATTATCGGTTTCTCCGAGCTGCTGCTTAAAAAAGATACCCCTAAAGACATCAAGGAAGACCTGTCAATAATCAACCGGGAGGCTCAGCGAACGGCACAGGTGGTGCGGAATCTGCTCACTTTTGCCCGCCGGCATGAGACAACCAAGAAACCGGCAGATATCAACCAGGCGATACAATCGGTCCTGGACCTGCGCGCTTACGAACAAAAGGTACACAATATTGAAGTGGTTACCAACTTCGACCCCGCCCTGCCCGAGCTCACCGCCGACATTTTCCGGCTGCAGCAGGTCTTTCTCAATATCATTATCAACGCTGAACATTTTATGTCACAGGAACATGGCAGAGGCACACTCACTATAACCACAGAGCGCAGAGGAGATGTCATCCGGATTTCATTTGCCGATGACGGCCCGGGTATAGATAAAGAACACCTGAGACACGTGTTTGACCCGTTTTTCACCACCAAGGAAGTAGGCAAAGGCACCGGCCTCGGTTTGAGCATCTGCCACGGCATAGTTGCCGAACATGGCGGTCATATATTTGCCGAAAGTGCCCCAAACAAAGGGGCAACGTTTATTGCGGAACTGCCCGTTAAATAGAGATAAGATTTGGGTTTCTTATGGCTGACGCTGCCAGCGGCAAAAGGAAAATACTGGTCGTTGAGGACGAGATAGTCATATCCAATATCTGCTGCATAGTGCTCGAAGCGGAAGGTTTTGACGTGAATACTGCCCCTGATTGCCGCACGGCACAGAAAATGATCGATGAAACCGAGTTCGACCTCTGCCTGATTGACCTTATGATGCCAGAAATGAACGGAATGCAGTTATATCAATGGATGCTGGAGACTCATCCAGAGCTGGCGGATAAGGCCATTTTTTCTACCGGCTCGATAATAGAAATAGAAGAAACCGTTAAAGACTTCCTGCAAAAAAGCGGGCGGCCAATATTGCTTAAACCGTTCTCACTTGATGAACTAGTCAACATCATACGGGAAACGTCGCAGTGATAAAATGGCATCTAAGTCGGCAGGAATATTGGTCGTTGATGATGAGGAGTCAGTAAGGCGGCTCCTCATCACCCAGTTGACCGACGAAGGATACCGGTGTCATGAAGCCTCCAATGCCCGGCAGGTGCTGGATGAGCTGCACGGGAACAACATTGGCCTGGTCATGCTGGATATCAAGTTGCCGGGAAAATCGGGGATAGAGTTGCTGCCGGAAATTAAATCCGCCTATCCCGATATATCAGTTATCATGCTCACCGCGACGGCTGATATGAAGACGGCAATTCAGTGCCTGAAGCATGGCGCCTACGATTACATAACCAAGCCTTTTGAACTGGCTGAAATAACCCTCAGCGTGGCACGGGCATTTGAGAAGAGAAGACTTGAGCTGGAAAATAAGGGGTATCAACAGCACCTGGAGGAGAAGGTCGCCGAGCAGGCGAATAAAATCCGGGCCTCGTTCCTCAACGCCATCACCGCTCTGGCGTACGCCCTTGAAGCCAAGGATGCCTATACCAGTGGACACTCCCAGAGGGTGTCCAACCTGTCAGTAGCAATCGCCAGGGAATTGAATCTGCCCCAGAGCCAGATTAATGAACTCAGACTGGCAGGACTGCTTCATGACATCGGCAAGATCGGTGTCCGGGAATCAGTGCTGAACAAGCCCGGACGCCTAACCAGGAAAGAATTTGCAATGGTGAAACGCCATCCGGAAATTGGGGAGCACATCCTGAGGCCGATAGTCGATAGCGCAGATATTCTCGAGGCTGTCCGGAACCATCACGAGCATTACAACGGTAGCGGGTATCCGGATGGATTGAAAAACAATGAGATACCGCTGGCCGCCCGAATTCTGGCAGTATCGGACGCCTACGCAGCCATGACCTCAGAGCGCCCCTACCGCAAGTCAATGAGTGCTGATGCGGCTCTCGATGAAATAGCGCGCCACAAAGGGACCCAGTTTGACCCGGAAATCGCCGATACTTTCACCAGAATCAAGGAATCCCGTATCTCGATTTCTAAAAAACAAAAACACGGGAAAAGTTCGCCACCAAAAAGCTAACTCTGTCCCCTATTGGCACTAGGGCGCCGTTTAAAAACGGTCATACCATTATCATCGGCATATCATTACTTACAAAAAATCTCATAAAAATTCATCTCGATAACCGCTATATTGCTTGACAATGTGTGTTAAAATATCTCTACGATTAAAATAGGATTTCCATTATAAGAAAATAAAATACAGTGAAATAAGGAGGTGGTTGCTTTTAGCAGGCAGGTGGTAAATTGAAACTCCATTCTATCAAAGGAGGGATAAATGAGAAGAAAAGTAATCTCATTGGTTATCGCTTTCATTGTGGTGACCGGTTTAGTTGCTGCCGGCTGTGCCGCCCCTGCACCCGCACCAGCGCCTGCTCCAGCACCAGCGCCTGCTCCAGCACCAGCCCCGGCGCCTGCACCAGCACCGGCTCCGGCACCAGCTCCAGCTCCAGCTCCGGCGCCAGCACCCGCACCAGCTCCGGCACAACCAGCAGAAGTAGTCAAGTGGCGGCTAGCGTCATATTTACCGGAGACAAATCCCTGGGGTGAATCAGCAATACGTGTAACCAAGAACGTTGAGGCCATGAGCAGCGGGCGCTTTCTCATTGAATTTTTCCCGAGCGGCGCGGTGGCACCGGCAACCAAGGAATTTGACGCTCTGGACCGGGGTATCATTGAGATGGCGCAAACCGGCATGCACTATAACATGGACAAGTTCTCCTGCGGTGGCCTCTATAACATCATCTGTGCCGGTCCGACTCCCATGGTCTATCTCACCTGGTATCTTCAGGGAGGAGGTGAGGACCTAATCCAGGAGATGTTCACCGATTACAATGTAATGGGTCTCTCCGTATTGACCATAGGACGCGCCGAAATGTTTGGCTACAGCAACACACCGCTGAAAACAATGGCTGACTTCAAGGGGCTGAAGTTCCGCACTGCCGGTGACTGGGGTGAAATCCTCACCGAAAAGTTCGGTGCTTCCGTGATTTTCCTGCCCGGTGGCGAAGTCTATGAGGCCATGCAGCGGGGAGTGATTGACGCTTTTGAATTCAGCTCGCCATCAGTCAACGTCCCCTTTGGCTTCAATGAGATAGCCAAATATGCCATGTTCCCCGGCATCCACGCACCGGGAGTACTTATGCCCGGTCTCGTCAATAAGGATGCCTGGAATGAGCTCCCCGATGACCTTAAAATAATGCTGAAAGAGGCGATACTGGCTGAGTGCATCAGAAACCACACCGTTGAATCGCATGAGGATATGTGGGGCGTAGAACAGCACAAAGCGGCCGGTATGGAAATTGTCTACCTGTCTGAGGATGTCCAGAAGGATATAGAAGCCGCTGCCGAAGATTTCTATAACACCCGGGCGGCGGAGGACGCCTTCTTTGCCAGGGTCTGGAATTCAGTGAATGCGTACAAGAAGGCTCTAGGGGAGACAAACACGCTTCAGTACCCGTACTACCGATAGTTTTATTCCTGCCTCCGCTCCGAGAGCAATCTCTCGGGGCGGAGGCTACCACCGGTGAGGCTTTATGCTAGGCTTGGTACATGAGCCGTGAAAGCTGTACTTCATGTTATTGATTTAACCAGCGACTGGACGGCAAAGGCAGTAAGCTGGCTTGCCGTTGCCCTGGTTTTAGTGCTTGTCTTTGACGTTGTCGAGAGATACGTATTTGGTGGCGCCACGGTATGGGCCTACGAGACCGGCACCATGCTTGGCGCCACCATCTACGTTATGGGCTGGGCTTTCGTCCACCGAATGCGCGAGCACATACGGGTCGATGTTATTTACACTCATCTTCCGCCCAGAGCCCAGCTCATAATCGACGTTATCGGTACCCTACTATTTTTTCTTCCGCTGCTCTATGTGCTTATAGATACTTCAATTTATTACATGATGCGCGCCTGGCGCATTGATGAGAAGCTGGCGGAGACTTTCTGGTACCCTCCGGCCGGACCCTTCCGGACGGTGGTGGTGGTCGGGCTGTTTCTGCTGGCCTTCCAGACCGTAGCTAACCTGATTCGCGATTTCTACCAGCTGGTCAGGAATAAAGCCTATGATTGATATCAGCCAAGAGACGATTGCCATTATAATGCTGCTGGGTGTATTAGCCGGGGTACTAACCGGATTCCCGCTGGCCCCGGTTATTGCTGGCATCGCCTTGGTAGTGGGCTATTTTACCTGGGGCGGACCGCAGGTAACCGACCTGTTCTACTCGCGCATGTGGGGTCTGATACGAAGCTACGTCATTCTGGCGGCTCCCCTGTTTATTTTCATGGGCATTATGCTTGAGCGCTCTGGCATCGCCGAACGATTGTATGAAGCATTGTACATCTGGCTGGGCGGTTTCCGGGGCGGCCTGGCGGTAACCACGGTGTTAATCGGCACCATCCTGGCTGCCTGCGTGGGCATAATTGGTGCCTCGGTTACCATGCTGGCCCTTATCGCCCTTCCCGCCATGGTGAAGCGAGGCTATGACAAAGCCCTGGCCAGTGGCTCGGTATGTGCTGGCGGTACCCTGGGGATTCTTATCCCCCCCAGCATCATGCTGGTTCTTTACGGGCCAATGGCGGAAATCTCGGTGGGCAAGCTGTTCATGGCCGCCTTTATCCCCGGTCTGGTCCTCTCCGGTCTGTACTGCACCTACATCGCCCTTTACTGTCTATTCCAACCACATAAGGCGCCGGCAGTGCCCGTTGAAGAAAGAGCCGTTCCCTTTCTCAAGAAAACGACCATGCTGCTTACCTCTCTGGTGCCGCCGGTGATACTTGTCCTGTCCGTACTGGGCAGCATCTTCTTCGGCATAGCACCTCCCACGGAGGCCGCCTCGGTGGGTGCCCTTGCCGCCATGCTTCTGGCTCTTGCCCACCGCAGGCTTACTTTCCGGACACTCAGGGAGACGGCATTCCAGACTCTGAGGGTCACCAGTAAAGTAATTTTCGTCGCGGTATGCGCTTTCATGTTCGTCGGTGTTTTCCTGGGCCTGGGCGGTGGCAATGTCGTGGAGAACATCATTCTGAGCGCCCCCGGCGGACGCTGGGGTGCCTTTGCTCTTATCATGTTTGTCGTCTTCCTTCTGGGCATGTTTATCGATTGGCTGGGCATCATCTTCATCATGATTCCCATCATAACGCCCATCGGTCCTATTCTGGGCTTTGACACGCTCTGGCTGGCCATGATGATTTGCGTTAACCTTCAGATGTCTTTCTTGACACCTCCTTTCGCTTACGCGATATTCTTCCTCCATGGTGCTGCTCCACCGGAGTTAGGAGTGACTACTGCCGATATCATCCGCGGCGTCATACCTTTTGTTTTCCTCATCATGATTGGCCTTGGCCTTTGTATAGCTTTCCCTCAATTAATCCTCTGGCTACCAGCACAAATGATAAAATAGCACCTTACCACCACAATTTTTTTAAAATTCCAGAAAAGGAGGTACGACAATGGTCGACTTTGCCAGCGAAACGGAGATGTTTGATACCATGCGTGACAAGCTCTACGCGTCAGTCATTTCCGACATCATAGACAGCCTTGGCGCCCGCAATCAGGGGATGAGAGCCGATATCCGCCCCATATATGAAGGCGCGGTGGTGGTGGGACGTGCCTATCCCGTACTTACGGCCGATATCTACCAGCTGGTTGACGACCCCTACGGCGGGGAGATTGACGCCGTCGACTCTTTGAAGCCCAACGACGTGATGGTGGTCTGCACACAGCGTTCCACCCGCACCTGCTTCTGGGGGGAACTGCTCTCCACGGCGGCCCGGGCCCGCGGCGCTCGCGGCATCGTCCTGGACGGCTATACCAGAGATGTCGCCCAGATCACCAAAATGAGATTCCCCGCCTTTGCCACCGGCATATACATGGTTGACTCAGCCGGCAGGAGCATCGTCATCGACCATAACTGTCCGGTGGACTGCGGCGGCGTGCTGGTCAACCCCGGCGATATCATATTCGGTGACATCGACGGCGTGGTGGTCATCCCCAAAGAGCTGGAAAAAGAGGTCATACCGCTGGCCCTGGAAAAGACGAGCAAGGAAAACCAGCTGCGCGATGAGCTGCTCAAGGGGTCATTGCTGCGCGACGCGTATAACAAGTATAAAGTTCTGTAAAAGCCTGCGTTACTACTGCGCTGCGCGATATCTCGGTTAAGGAGGGAGGACTATGGCTGTATCGAAAACAGCGGGAAAAGCGCAGACCGTGCTGGGAGTAATCGATGGCCAAGACCTTGGCGCGACTCTTACCCACGAGCATTTATTTATTGACGGCAAATGCATTTTCACCGAGCCGGAAGGTGCCAGCGAGCGGGCGCTGGCCTATGAGCCGGTGGACTGGCATAACCTGAGCTGGCTCCGCTACCATCCTTACGAGAACCTGGACAATATGCGCCTGCTGGACGAGCAGGAAGCCATCGACGAGGCCATGCTCTTCAAAGAAGCCGGCGGCCGAACAATCGTTGACGCCACCATCACCGGCATCGGCCGCGACCCCGGAGCCCTGGCCCGTGTCTCCCGGGCTACCGGCCTGAATATAATCATGGGCTGCGGATACTATACCGCACCGAGCCTGAGCCCTGAGTTTGCCGCCAGAACCGAGGACGAGATTGCCAACGAGATAGTCCGGGATATTACGGTTGGTGTTGGCAGCACCGGGATTCGCTCCGGACTTATCGGTGAGATCGGCTGCTCCTGGCCTCTGCACGATAATGAGCGCAAGGTTCTGCGGGCGGCGGCCAAAGCCCAGCAGAAAACCGGCGCCTGCCTGAGCGTGCACCCGGGACGAAATCGAAAGGCACCATTTGACGTGGTCGACATCCTCGAACGTTCAGGCGCCGACCTCAGCCGGGTCATCATCTGCCACATTGACGCCCGCGTCCGCGACCACGAGGGAAGGACGCAGTTACTGAAAAGAGGCTGCGTGCTGGAATATGACCTGTGGGGATGGGAGGGCCATTTCCCAACCTACTGGACGGCTGATGACTATATGGACCTGCCCAATGACACGCAGCGCATCTATGAAATCCGCCAGCACATCGAAGAAGGTTACGTGAACCAGCTCGTCATGTCGCATGACATCTGCGCCAAGACCAGGCGGGTGCGCTACGGCGGGTGGGGTTATTCTCATATACTGAATTACGTGGTCCCGATGATGCGCCAGAGGGGCATAACCCAGGAGCATATCGACACACTTATTATTGGCAACCCGAGAAGGCTCCTGACCTTCGTCTAGATATTAATTCTTTCCCGCTATCGCTCGTCTCTCGCTCTGGCCTATATCCTGCCCAAGAAATACCGGGGCACCCTCTTCATGTAGTCCACATACTCCTGCCCGAATCTTTCTCTATTCAATTTCTCCTCATTCAGCACGCCAAAATGACCCAGTATCACGTATAGGGCAAAGTACACCCACAGCAGTATATAAATCACCGAATCCGGGCTCCACCCCATAATCAGTAAACCCAGGAGACAGATGACGCCGGCCAGGACATGCGAATGCCTGTTAAATTTATAGATACCCCAGTCAACCACGGCCTGTTTCTTTTCCGGGTGCTCCCTCATGGCCATATAACCTAAAGCAAAGACCACCTCTCCAATGATAATAATACATAGCCCGACCCAGAAAGCGAGGTTGATACTGTAGTGGATAAACCAGGTTAATGCCCACCCGGTAATTAAACTCGCCCAGAAAACCATAATCAATGACCTGCCGGGCCCCGGGCCAGCCATCCTTTTCGCTTTGACGATGTAGTAGAGAAGCCAGCTTACGATAAACCAGCCGAGATTCACCCAGAAAAGCCTGAAGTACCATGCCGTTTCCATCCTTATCTCCTTCCCATAATCTGACTGATACTCATGGAGTTATTTAATTATAGCTTTGTCCATACCAGTGTCAATACATAGAATATCGACACCCCTTTCAGCTTTCATTTATTATTTGATAAGCTATAATGTTAAAATATGGATACTAATCAATTCCAATCATCAATTCTTATTAAGTGGTTAAGCTAGCTAATGGGAGTTCGAAAATGAAACGACTGGCCATTTTGATAATCGTTTTTATCGCTCTATTGACAAGCTGTGCTGCACCCCAGCCAGCACCAATACCGAGGCCGGAGCCACCGGCACAGAAGGCCTATCCTGAGGTAAAAGGTGTTTTCATCGAAGGGACATCCGGGGGCGATGCCGAGACCCTGAACTGGCTTCTGGCGGCGGACGCGACCTCGTTTTCATACGCCGGTCAGTGTATTGACAGCCTGGCCACGTATGATAACGACTGGAACGTTCACCTGCGCCACCTGGCCAAGCCGGTGGAGATATCCGATGACGGCCTGGTCTATACCATCACCATCCGTGATGACCTGAAGTGGACTGACGGCACCCCCGTCACTGCCGAGGACTATGTCTACACCCTGAAGAACCTGATGTTCTCCGACTGGCTCAACTACACCTACCAGACCGACTGGCAGGAGGAGGTCGAGGGCGAGACGGTATTCGTCGAGGTGGAGCTGGTCGATGAGACCACCTTCGTTATCCGACGGCAGACCGCTGACCCGGAGTTCATCGATAACGCCATCTACTCCCTGACGCCGTATCCCAAACACATTGCCATTAAGTATGAGGGCGACCTCGAAGCGTTCACGGAGGCCGAGGAGTTCAACAACCTGACCTATACCGGCAGCCTCGGCCCTTACCGCTTCAAGGAGTGGATACGGAATGATAAATATGTCGTGGAGCGCAACCCGGACTTCTACCTCGGCCAGTTAACGGGCGCGCCTTACTTTACGGAATACGTCACCAAGCTCTTCGGCACGTCGGCAGCAATGCTGGCGGCCCTCGAGGCGGGAGATATCCACCACTGCGGCATCGAGCCGGAGCAGGTGGCCAAGTTCAAGCAGATGGAGGGTATCAAGGTCTATACCGTACCCACCAGGGCTTATGACCTTATTGTCTATAACCTTCGCCCCAACGGCTGGGAAGGCTTGCAAAACAAAGCCGTCAGGCAGGCCCTGTCCATGTCCATCGACAAGCAGACGTTCATCGACCAGATACGCTACGGCTTTGCCGACCCCGCCTTCAGCTTCATCCCCATGCCCTCCCCCTGGTACACCGAGGAGGGAGTATCCAAGTTCGGCATCGGCGACCTGTATGACAAGGAGAAGGCCAAGGAGATGCTGCTCGAGGCCGGCTATGGCACCAGAGAGGGCGACGGCAGCATATCCATCCATGACAAGGACGGCCAGCCCATCAAGCTGACCCTCGTGACCACCACCGGCAGCAAGCTCACCGAAGATATCACGCTCTTCGTGAAGCAGGAACTGGGCGAAATCGGCATCGAGGTGGACTTCAAGCTCATGCCCTGGCCCACCCAGCTCCGGCAGTACATGATGAACAAAGTGCCCGGCTCGGACCAGGAGCCGAATTACAATAACGGCCCTGACGCCGTCAGTGAAGAGCCGTGGGACATGATGGTCCTCGCCTTCAATACCCACCCCATTGCCCCGTCCGGCTCCCGGGTATTTTTTATTACCGACGGCGGGCTCAACTTCTGGGGCTACTCCAACGAGAGGGTGGACGAGCTTTTCACCGAGGTCAGGTCAAAAGAGGCAATCGACCCTGAGGTGCGCAAGCAGATGTACGCCGAGATAAGCCAGCTCATCGCCGAGGACCAGCCGGCCGATTTCCTCTCCTTCCCCAGAAGCAACTCTGCTTTCCAGGCAAACGTGGAGGGAATTGACCCGGGCATGAGAATGGGCTGGAACTACCATAAATGGTATTTCGCCGAACCCTAATGAGCTTCTGAAGGGACAGGCCAGTGAAACGGGGCGGCTTGCAGAATTACATCATAAGAAGGCTTTTTTACGCTTTCTTAATCGCCTTTGGCGTGGTGACCATCACCTTCATCCTGCTGCGCATCGGCCCCAGCTCCCCGGCGGATAAGTACCTGGCCAATATCTCCGCCCGCACCCAGGACCCATCCCAGGTCATTGAAGCCGTCGAGTCCCGATACGGGCTTGATAAACCCATCTATGAACAGTACTTCAACTATCTGGTCAATCTGGCCCGCGGCGACTGGGGATGGTCGTTCAGCACCTCCATGCCGGTTATCGAGCTAATAAAGCGCCACTGGATATATTCCTTCCAGCTAATTTTGCTCAGCATGCTCTTCGCCTCCTCCCTGGGCATTCTGATTGGCATTTACTCGGCGGTGAAGCAGTACACCAGAACCGATTACATCGCCACCTTCTTTTCCTTCATCGGCATCTCCATCCCCAACTTCTGGCTGGGCATCATGCTCATACTGGTGTTCTCTGTGCAGCTGGGCTGGTTCAAAACCTACTACGATACCGGCCTCCCCATGTTCTCCCTGGCCAATCTGAAAGCGCTTATCCTGCCCGTAATCACCCTCGGCACCGGCATGATGGCCGGCTATACCAGATATGCCCGGTCGTCAACGCTGGACAACCTGAGAAAGGATTTTGTAAAAACGGCCCGGGCCAAGGGGCTTCCAGAACATGTGGTCATCGGCAAGCACGTGCTCCGCAACGCCATCCTGCCCATCATCACCATCATCATGTTTGACCTGGCCGGAGTCGTCTTCGGCGGGGCCTACCTGACGGAAATCATCTTCGGCATTCCCGGGCTGGGTCGGGTTTCCTTCAACGCCATCTTTGCCAACGATTACCCGGTCGTGATTACCATTACCCTTATCGGCGCCATGGTGGTACTGCTCACCAACCTGGCCACCGACATCGTCTATACCTGGCTTGACCCCCGCATAAGATACGATTGAGGGATTGTTAATGAGGCGATTAAGCGGCATTTTCGGGGGACGGCGAAACCTGCTCTTCGGCGGGCTGCTGCTTATTTTGCTTTTCATCTTCCTGCTGGATTTACTGGTCGTCGACCGCATCTTCGGGCCTTTCGTCTACTTCTACCTGTTCTTTGCCCTGCTCATCATCTTCTATGGCATTTACCCGCTTTACATGAACCGCCGTCTGACCCGGTACTACTGGGACCGGACCAGAAGGCACCGGCTGGCCGTCATCGGGCTGGGCTTCATCATCTTTCTGGTCGCGGTCGCCATCCTCGGCCCTTTATTAACTCAGGACCCGACCAAGGTGGACTTCCCGAACAAGAATTTGCCGCCGACGGGCTTCTCCGCGGAGCAATCCATCTATGACCGCAACACGGGGCAGTTTATAACCACAGAAACGCCCGGCACGTGGCTTCACCCCCTGGGCACCGATGACAAGGGCCGCGACATGCTCGCCATGCTCGTCTCTGGTGCCAGAATATCGCTGCAGGTCGGTCTGATGGCCACCCTTATTGCCATATTTATCGGCCTGATTATGGGCGTTGTCTCCGCCTACCTGGGAGGCTGGGTGGATAATGCCCTGATGCGCTTCACCGATATCATGATGACCTTTCCCTTCTTCCTGCTGCTGGTTTTCATCATCTTCATCTTCGGCCCGTCGCTCTGGTTTATCATCCTGGTCATCGGGCTCACCGGCTGGACGGGCACCGCCCGTCTGGTCAGAAGCGAGGCGTTATCACTCCGCACGCGGGATTTCATCATGGCGGCAAAGTCGCTGGGGGCCAGCGACCGCCGCATCGTTTTCCGCCACCTCATCCCCAACGTCCTGAGCTCGGTTATCGTCATTGCCACGCTGTCCATTCCCGGCGTTATTCTGGCCGAGGCCGCCCTGAGCTTCATCGGCCTCGGCGACCCCACCGTGACCAGCTGGGGCCTGGTACTGCATGCCGGCCAGCGCAGCCTGGACACCGCCTGGTGGATTGCCGTTGAGCCCGGCATCATGCTCTTCCTGACCGTGCTGGCTTTTAATTTTCTGGGGGATGGCATCAGGGATGCCTTTGACCCGAGGAGTCAGCTTTGAAAGGGAAATTGAACAATACCATTTTGCAGGTCAGCGAACTGAAAACCTACTTCTTCACCCGCCTCGGCGTGGTCAAGGCGGTCGACGGCGTGAGCTTCGGCCTTAAGAAAGGAGAATGCCTGTGCCTGGTGGGTGAATCGGGCTGCGGCAAGACCGCCACCGCGCTGTCAGTCCTGCGCCTGATAGATAGCCCCCCGGGCAGAATAGTGGGCGGCGAGATACGGTATCACGGTGAAGACCTGCTCCAGAGCTCCGGGGCAAGGCTCAGGCAGATACGCGGCAACCGCATCGCCATGATTTTCCAAGACCCGCAATCTTCGCTTAATCCGGTATTCACCGTGGGCGACCAGATAATGGAGCCGATACGCCTCCATCTGAAGCTGGGAAAGCAGCAGGCCCGTGAGAGAGCGCTGAACCTGATGGAACAGGTCGGCATCCCCCAGGCCAAAGAGAGGATGCGATATTACCCGCACCAGTTCTCCGGCGGCATGAAGCAGCGGGCCATGATTGCCGCGGCGCTGTCCTGCGACCCCGAGATTTTAATCGCCGATGAGCCCACCACCGCCCTCGATACCACCATCAAGGCGCAGATACTCGATATTTTCCGCGGGCTGAAACAGGAGAGGGATATGTCCATTCTGTTCATCACTCACGACCTCGGTACCGTGGCCGGCATTGCTGACCGCATTATCGTGATGTATGGCGGCCGCATTGCCGAGGCCGGCAGCGCCCTCGACATCTTCGACCAGCCGAAACACCCTTACACCTGGGGCCTGCTCAACTGCCTGCCCTCTATCTCCGAGCGCCGGGAAAAGATGACGCCCATTCCGGGAGTTATTCCCAGCCTCATTGATTCGCCCGAGGGCTGCATCTTCTACCCCCGCTGCCAGTGGCACATGC
>DAOUDY010000027.1:0-2211 GCA_034430755.1 Dehalococcoidales bacterium | reverse complement strand
TTTCGTGGTGGGGGAAGACCAGGTCCTGCCCTCCGCCGTGGATGTCCAGCGTATTCCCCAAATACTTTAAAGACATGGCGCTGCACTCAATGTGCCACCCCGGCCGCCCCTTGCCCCACGGGCTGTCCCAGGCCGGCTCGCCGGGCTTGGACGCCTTCCAGAGGACAAAGTCCATAGGGCTCTCTTTCTCCTCGCTGCCTAATGCCCCTTCCGCCGACATCATGGACTCAAGGCTGCGGTGGGAAAGCTTGCCGTAGTCGGGCACACTTTTAACCCGGAAATAGACGCTGCCCTGTGACTCGTACCCGTATCCCTTGTCAATCAGGCCCTGCACGATTTCAATGATTTTTGGTATCTCATCGGTGGCGTAGGGAGTGACGTCCGGCTCATCTATGTTGAGCGCCTTCATATCCTCGAGGTAGCTCTGCGTGAATTTCTCAGCCAGCTCCCGCGGCAGAATGCCCAGTTTATTCGCCCGGTCGATAATCTTATCGTCAATATCAGTCACGTTCTGAACGTACTTGACCCTGTAGCCCCGATATTTCAGGTAGCGCCGGATAACGTCGAAAATTATATAGCTCATGGCATGACCCAGGTGAGCGTCATCGTAGGGGGTCACGCCGCAGACATACATCTTCACTTCATCGCTCTGGGGCTTAAATTCCTCTTTCTTCCCGGACAGCGTATTGAAAACCTTCATTCTTTCTCCTTAATCGCAGCTACAGCCAATGCGGCGATTCCCTCTCCTCTTCCGGCAAAGCCGAGTCCGTCTGAGGTCGAGGCCTTGATGCTGGCCTGTTCCATCTCAATACCGAGCGTCTGGCACAGCTTTTCCCGCATCTGGTCGGTGTGCTCGCTGAGTCTGGGCCGCTCGGCAATGATGGTGGCATCGATGTTGTTCACCTGCCAGCCCTTTTCCGCCAGCAAGCCCTTTACCTTTGCCAGCAGCCTCAGGCTGGAGATGTCTTGGTAGTGAGGGTCGCCGGGCGGGAAGTGGCGGCCAATATCTCCCAGCGCCGCTGCCCCGAGCAGCGCGTCCATGATGGCGTGCGTCAGGACATCGGCATCGCTCCAGCCGCTGAGGCCCCGGTCAAAGGGTATTTCAACGCCACCGAGCACCAGCCTGCGTCCCGCAGTGAGCGCGTGCACGTCATAGCCAATGCCGACTCGCAGGTTACCTTTCATATTGCTGCCAGAGAATTTCCGCCAGCGCCAGGTCAGCGGGCGTGGTTACCTTTATATTGTTATGGGAGCCCATATAGAGCTTCACCTTATACCCCAGCCGCTCCACCAGCGATGAGCTATCGGTTACGTCTTCATCCGCGTTTTGATAGGCCTCGCGGATTATATTGATGGCGAATACTTGTGGGGTCTGTACCGCCCACAGATTTTGGCGTGGTGGCGTCTCATGCACGGCTCCGTCTTCATCTAAGGCCTTAATCGTGTCTGTTACCGGTACGGCGGCTATGGCGGCACCGGTCTCCCTGGCTGCCTCCAGCCCACGCTCAATCAATTCCACGGTAACCAGCGGGCGAGCCCCATCGTGAATGACCGCCCAGTCGCAGTCGGCAAGCCGTTTCAGGCCCTCGGCCACCGAGTCCTGGCGCCGCCTGCCCCCGAGGCAGACATCGCTGACCTTGGACCAGTCAGGCCCGGCGACCAGGCTCCGGCACATCGTCTCCCTTTCCCCGCTCACCACCACCACAATCTGGTCAATCAGGGCGCACTGCTGAAAGGGGCGGGTGGTTTGAATCAGAAGCGGCCGTCCGCCTAGCGGGGCGAACATTTTGTCCACATCGCCCATTCTCTCGCTTTTCCCGGCGGCAACGATAACGGCGCCGACTTTCTCACTTGTATCAGGCATGGTCAATTTGAGTTTAGCATATTGGCGGGGTATTTCAAATAGTGCTAAAATGTCCACTGTAGGAGCCGGGAAATGGCGGTTGATAAGTACGCAACCAGGAGATATGACATACAGGGTGAGGAAGCCATTGATGTGGAGGTGCTGGAGGCAATCCCCTTCCAGTACCCGGAGTCGGCCACGGATATCGTGTACGAGACCGATGAGTTCACCTTCGTCTGTCCCTGGACCGGGCTGCCGGATTTTGCCCGGCTGGTGATTCGATATGTGCCGGACAGCCTGCTCGTCGAGCTGAAATCGCTGAAATACTATCTTACCTCATATCGCAATGTCGGCATTTTGCAGGAGCA
>DAOUDY010000026.1:0-8010 GCA_034430755.1 Dehalococcoidales bacterium | reverse complement strand
TCCTGAATGGTCATCTGAAAACCACCATCGCCATCAATGCACCAGACCGTAGTATCGGGGCAGCCAATTTGAGCTCCCATGGCCGCCGGCAGGCCAAATCCCATGGCGCCAAGGCCTCCGGATGAAATCAGCGTATTGGGCTTATCGAACCAGTAATGCTGGGCCGCCCACATCTGGTGCTGCCCGACTCCGGTGACAATTATCGCTTCGCCCCGGGTTATTTCATATATCTGACGCACCACATACTGCGGCAGCAGCCCATCTTCATCCCTGATATCGATTGATGGGTGTTCCCGTCGCCATTCATCAAGCTGATTTACCCAGTCAAGATGGTCAACGGGGACAAGCTGTCTGTTCAGTGCCTGCAAAACCAACTTGACGTCGCCCACGATAGGCACGTCCACGCGAACGTTCTTACCAATTTCCGCCGGGTCAATATCGATATGTATGATATGGGCGTGGGGGGCAAAAGCGCTTATCTTGCCCGTCACCCGGTCATCAAATCTCATGCCGATGGCGAGAAGCACATCAGAGTTCTCAATGGCGTAATTGGCGTAGACCATGCCGTGCATGCCCACCATACCATAGCTGAGAGCATGGCTTTCCGGGAAGCAGCCAACGCCCAGCAAGGTGGTCGTCACCGGTATCTGTGCCGTTTCCGCCAAGTCCTTCAGTTCACTATATGCTTTGGAAATATTGACCCCTCTACCGGCAATGATAACGGGACGCTTGGCCCGATTAACCATTTCGGCAGCCTTCTTGATTTGTGCCGGGTGACCCTGAAGTGTTGGTTTGTAGCCGGGCAGGTTCGTCTTGTCTGGATAGTTGAAATCTGTCTGCTCCAGAAACACGTCACGTGGTATGTCAATTAATATGGGGCCCGGGCGCCCGGTACGTGCCAGATGAAAGGCCTCTTTGATTATCGTGGCCAGGTGATTGACATCCATAACCAGATAGTTATGTTTGGTAATGGGCAACGTTATACCGGTGATATCTGTTTCCTGAAAGGCATCACGGCCGATGAAGTCCTTCCGGACCTGGCCGGTGACCGCGATTACCGGCACCGAATCAAGAAAGGCGTTGGCAATGCCGGTAACCAGGTTGGTCGCTCCGGGACCGGATGTGGCAAAGCATACCCCCACCTTTCCCGTCGCCCGCGCATAGCCGTCAGCGGCGTGGGCCGCCCCCTGTTCATGGCGTACCAGAATATGCCGGAGCTGGGGATACGACGGCAGAGCGTCGTAAAGCGGAATCACCGCTCCGCCGGGAAAACCAAAAATAACATCCACCCCTTCCTTTACCAGGCCTTCGCATAAAATCTGCGCCCCTGTCATTTTCATGGCAAGCCTCCTCTAACCACCGAATACAGCTCCGGTACTTGCCGAGCACACCTTCTCAGCATAATATTTTAGATAACCGGCCTTCACCTTCGGCTCAAACGCCGGCAACTGCGCCAGGCGGCGCTTCACCTCTTCATCTGTAAGTTCCACTTCCAGTTTGTAATTGGGGATATCGATAACAATGGTATCCCCGTCTTTCAGAGCGGCAATCGGGCCCCGGCTTGCCGCCTCAGGAGAAACGTGCCCGATGGCGGCGCCGCGGGAACCGCCGGAAAAGCGACCGTCGGTTATGAGGGCTACCTTGCTGTCCATGCCCAGGCCGCTTAAGAGAGAGGTAGGAGTGAGCATCTCCCTCATTCCCGGCCCGCCTTTTGGCCCTTCATAGCGGATAACGATGACATCGCCCTCTTTTATGGCACCGCCCATAATGGCCTTGGTGGCCTCCTCCTCCGAGTCAAACACCCGGGCCGGTCCATGGTGCGACAGCATTTCCGGGGCCACCGCTGACCTCCGCACCACCGCACCATCCGTTGCCAGGTTGCCAAACAGTATCGCCAGGCCGCCTTTTGTGTCGAATGCGTTATCAAATGCGCGGATTACCTCCCGGTCCAGAACCTCGCTGCCAGCGATATTCTCGGCCAGTGTTCTGCCGGTCACCGTTTTCAGGTCCAGTTTCAGCAGCCCTTTTATTTCATTCATCACCGCCGATATGCCGCCGGCACGGTCCAGGTCCTC
Source organism: Dehalococcoidales bacterium (assembly GCA_034430755.1). Classification (GTDB taxonomy): domain Bacteria; phylum Chloroflexota; class Dehalococcoidia; order Dehalococcoidales; family RBG-16-60-22; genus E44-bin89. The sequence continues at coordinate 5,935 of DAOUDY010000026.1, read as the reverse complement.
AATATGATATTTGGTCTTGCTTTCTATATCGATATATGCCGGCGACAGCTTGCAGAGACATGGCGTCTTCTGGCTTATCTCATTGACCAGCGACAGCGGGAAGTCAACGCCCGCCTCATGGGCGATGGCCATCAGGTGCAGCACCGAGTTGGTGCTGGCGCCAAGCGCCATATCGACGGTCAAGGCATTGTAAATGGATTCTTTATTGATTAAATCACGGGGTCTGATGTTTTTCGCCAGCAGCTTCATCACCGCACGCCCGGCGTCCCTTGCCAGACCCCGCCGCCTGCCATCAACCGCCGGTATAGTGCCGTTGCCCGGCAGTCCTATTCCCATAACTTCACTCAAACAGTTCATGGTATTGGCGGTGAACATGCCGGAACAGCTCCCGCAGCCCGGACAGGCGACCTGCTCCATCTGTTCCAATTCCGCTTCGCTCATCCTGCCGCTGAGAACCTCGCCCACTCCCTCGAAGACCGAGATGAGGTCAACCTTCCTGCCATCACTGCCAAAGCGGGCGGCCAGCATAGGACCGCCACTGACGAAAATCGATGGAATATTCAGCCTCGCCGCCGCCATGAGCATTCCGGGCACTATCTTATCACAGTTGGGAATGAAAACGAGCGCATCGAAGGCGTGTCCCTCGGCCACCGTCTCCACGGAATCGGCAATCAGCTCTCGGCTGGGCAGGCTGTATTTCATCCCGGGGTGGTTCATAACAATGCCATCACACACGGCAATGGTATTGACCTCAAAGGGGACGCCGCCTCCTTCACGTACGCCCGCTTTCGCCGCCTGCGCGATATCACGCAGGTGGATGTGTCCGGGAACAATCTCGCTGTAGCTGTTGATGATGCCGACAAACGGCTTGTCCATCTCCGAACGATCGCAGCCCAGAGCGTACAGCAGAGAACGGTGTGGCGCCCTTTCTATCCCCTTCTTGACAACATCGCTTTTCATATCCGGTCCCCCGTTCTAGGTTGGCTTAAAAAAATAAAGGCCACATACGTACGGACCAAATACACGGAAAAAACCGCAGCAGCCCGTACCACAAGATAGCATAGAATAAATGAGCTTGTCAAACTGGCAGGCGTGTGGTTGGTCACTCCTGTCCCGAACCAGGGTCCTGAAGCGCCTTCAGAACCTGCCGTACCTCCAGCCAGCTGACCAGTCCCTGTCTCAGTAGCTGGGGCGGACTGACGGTCAAATCGACAATCGTGGAGAGCCCGCGCGATGGTAGTGTGCCCTGGTCCAGAATCAGGGCGACCTGCTCCACCGCCTCCCCGAGCAGGCCCATCACTTCCGGCACGGAGTACGGGGTCGGCTGTCCGCTGGCATTGGCGCTCGTCGCCGTAATGGGCAGGTCAGCCATGGCGGCTAAGTCCAGTATCACCCTGTTATCAGGTATTCTGACGCCAACCGTATCCCGCCCGGCAACCAGCAGGGACGGCACGCTCTCTTTCCTGGGCATTACCAGCGTTAACGCCCCGGGCAGGAAGCTGTGCGCCAGTTGCTCTGCCTCCGGGCTGATGTGGGCATATCTTTCCGCCATTTCCAGCGAGCTGACCGCCATGTGTATCGGGTTGGAGAAAGCGCGTCCCTTAAGGTTGAAGACCCTGACGACGGCTCTGGCATCAAGGGCATTCGCTGCCAGCGCATATCCGGTATCAGTGGGGCACACGAGCACGGCACCTTTGCGGATAAGGCGCGCCGCCTTTTTTATTAGCCGCACCGATGGCCTCCCGGGATTTATCTCTTCAATCTCAGCCGGCATGCTGCACCTCAAGCGGCACATTAGGAATCACATCGAGAGACAGGTCATCGACCTGACCTCGCATCAGCCTGGCATGGCCGGCCGCCGCAATCATGGCCGCATTATCCGTACACAGCGAGAGGTCAGGGAAATACACCTTGATGCCCTCAGCATTACCGGTATCCGTGAATGCCTCCCTCAACCGTCGATTGGCGGAGACGCCGCCGGTAACGCTGATGACGGATACCCCGATTTGCCTGGCGGCCCGCACCGTCTTGGCTACCAGCACATCCACGACCGCTTCCTGAAAGCTGGCGGCGATATCCTCCAGTGGCAGCGCTTCACCGCTGGCAAGCTGGTCTTTGAAGGCGTTGATGACGGCCGTCTTCAGGCCGCTGAAGCTGAAATAAAACGTTCTCGCCCTTGATAACGGCCGCGGGAAAGCAAAGGCTTTTCGGTCGCCTTTTGCGGCCAGGCGGTCAATCGCCGGACCTCCCGGAAAACCGAGGTCGAGGAACTTGGCAATCTTATCAAAAGCTTCACCGGCGGCATCATCAACCGTGCCGCCAAGCAGTTCATACTGGCAGTAGCCTTTAACGTACACCAGCATGGTATGACCACCGGAAACCGTTAAACAGACATGGGGCAGCGGTATGTCCGGGTGGCTCAGCAGGTTGGCGAAAATATGTCCCTCGATGTGGTGCACGCCGACGAGCGGCACCCGCAATACGTAGCTCAGCGTCTTCGCCGCCGCCGCCCCGACAACTAAAGAGCCGACCAGCCCCTGCCTGGCCGTCACCGCCACCGCCTCCACATCGCGCAGGGTCTTTCCGCCGACATCAAGCGCCTCATTGATAACATAGCCGATAAGCTCGGTATGCCGCCGCGCCGCAATCTCGGGGACAACGCCGCCGTACTTGCGGTGCAGGTCCAGCTGATTGGCGATGACATTGGACAGCACAGCTCTGCCATCAGCCACCAGCGCCGCCGACGTTTCATCACAGGAAGTCTCAATACCCAGTACCAGCATCCCGGTTACCCTTACGGCGTTGCCTGAGCGCGCCTTTTATATTTATTAACGAAAGCCCTTGCCGTGGACTCTTTCAGGTATAAAGGCGCCAGCGCCAGCGTATCATCATGCTCACCGCTTTGGAGATGGGCCGCTGCCAGCAACGCCACGGTGGCCCCGCTGGGCGCACTCTCCAGAGCCTCAATAGCATTCGATTCGATTAACTGGCCTATCGCCTTCTGGTACTTCTGCACATCGGCGGCCACCAGTATTGTCGGCTCCTTTATCAGCCCGGCCAGACCGGTAAGGTCACCAACGTAGTAATCACCTGCCTGGTGAACTTCATCATTGCCACCGCGGTAGAATGCCGCATATATCGTCTCTCGGGCACCGGCATCAACGATAGAGCAGATGAGCCTGCCACAATCGAGAGCGCGATAAGCCAGCGCTTCCAGGGTGGAGATACCCCTGACCGGCTTGCCTGTACCATAGGCAAGCATCTTGCCCACCGTCACCCCTATCCTGATGCCCGTCCAGGAGCCTGGCCCAAGGCCGGTACCAAATCCCTCAATATCTTCAAGGCCGAGCCCGGTCTCCCTGAGCACGCTATCTACATTGAGCATGATTTGAGACAGCGACTCGTTCCTGGTCTGGAAAACGAAATCGGCGAGCACGCGCTCACCATCGACCACGCCGACAGCGTTGGCATAACCCGAGGTATCAATCCCAAGCACGCGCATCAGCCGTCAAGCCCCCTGACAAGCGCTCTCGACCTCTCCCCCAAACCGATAAGTTCCAGCCGGCGCCTCTGCGGGGAGAGCACCTCGAACCGCACCTGAAGATAGTCATCAGGGAGAAGAGAAAGCACTTTTTCCGCCCACTCCAGCACAATAACTCCCGCCTCCGCTCTGGCCAGGTAATCAAGCATCCCGATTTCAAATCCGTCCTCAATATCGCCGATGCGGTACAGGTCAACGTGGTAAACGGGAAGCCTCCCCCGGTACTCATTGACAAAGGCGAAAGTGGGGCTGTTGACCTCCTTTCCCGGAATACCCAGGCCGGCGCACAGGCCCCGGGTGAAAAGCGTTTTCCCGCAACCGAGTCCACCGACCAGGGCAATAACTCCCCCCATGATTATCCTTTCACCCAGTCGTCTGCCAAAGCGGAGCGTGGCTGCCGGGCTACTGCTCAAAAAAACGTACGTCGATGGAGCGGTTTTCGAAGCTGACATTCCCTGATAGTAACCTGTTATTCCTCTTGACGGTAGTATATCATAATGGTAATCTGTGTTCTATAAACATGGTGAAGAGGAAGGCAAAACCAGCCGCAGACAAGGGCCTCCGCATCGCAACCACTGATGACATTGAAGTCTCCACCTATCTGGGAATAGCCAAAGAGATAGGCGGAGAACAGCCGTCAGCAGCCGAGAAAGCGGTCTCCGGGGCGGAACGTGAAGCGGTCATCGTTATTGACTTTGGCTCACAGTACAGCCTGCTTATCGCCCGCCGCGTGCGTGAGTGCCAGGTCTACTGCGAACTGGTACCTCACGATGCCCCCTGGGAAAAGATAGCCCCGCTCAACCCCCGGGGGTTTATTCTTTCCGGCGGACCACGAAGCGTTTACGAATCGAACGCACCACTGGCGCCATCTTACATCTATGAAAGCCGCCTGCCGGTGCTCGGTATCTGCTACGGGATGGGAGTTATCGCCAGGCAACTGGGCGGCAAGGTGGCGCCGGGAACAAAGCGCGAATACGGCCACGCCGTCCTTCACCTGAGCAGTCTCGACTCACCGCTGTTCGCCGATTTACCCGAATCCACGCCCGTCTGGATGAGCCACGGTGACAAAATCGAAGAGATGCCGCCCGGCTTCGCCGCCCTCGCCTACACGGAAAACTCGCCGGTGGCCGTGATGGGCAATGGCGATGGTGTTTTCGGGCTCCAGTTTCACCCCGAGGTTGTTCACACCCCGGAAGGGAAAACGATATTGCGTAATTTTGTCTACCGGATATGCGGCTGCAAGGGCAACTGGACGATGGGCAGCTTCATCAATGAGAGCATCACCCGCATCAAGGAGAACGTGGGCGGCGGCAAGGTCATCTGCGCCCTCTCCGGCGGCGTTGACTCGGCAGTGGTCGCCACGCTCATCCACCGGGCTATTGGTGACCAGCTTACCTGCATCTTTGTCAATAACGGGTTGCTGCGCCGCGAGGAAGTGGAAAGAACGCTTAAAGTCTTTCAGCAGAACCTGGGCATGAATATCCGCTACGTTGACGCCAGCGAGCGGTTCCTCGCCCGCCTGAAAGGCGTCATCGACCCGGAAATAAAACGCAAGGCCATCGGCGAGGAGTTCATCCACGTCTTTGAAGAAGAAGCAAAAAAGGTGGGCAAGGTCGATTTTCTCGCCCAGGGAACGCTCTATCCGGATGTCATCGAGAGCACGTCCTCGGTGAGCAACGTCTCCGCCAAAATAAAGACCCATCATAACGTCGGCGGCCTGCCGGCCAGAATGACCCTGAAGCTCCTTGAGCCGCTGCGCTACCTCTTCAAGGATGAGGTGCGCCTGGTTGGGCTGGAACTCGGCATGCCCGAAGAGATGGTCTGGCGGCAGCCCTTCCCCGGCCCCGGGCTGGCCATACGCATCATCGGTGAGGTGACCAGGGAAAAACTGGAGGTCCTGCGCAGCGCCGACTTTATCCTCATGAACGAGATTAAGAAGGCGCGGCTTTACCGCCAGCTCTGGCAGAGTTTCGCCATTCTCCCCGACATTCACAGCGTGGGCGTGATGGGCGACTACCGCACCTACGGCCACGTTATTGCCATCCGCGCCGTGACCAGTGAGGACGCCATGACGGCGGACTGGGCGCGCATGCCCTACGATGTCCTGTCGCGCATCTCAAACCGCATTGTCAACGAGGTGCCCGAGGTAAACCGCGTCGTCTTCGATATCACCTCCAAACCCCCCTCAACCATAGAGTCGGAGTAAAGACCTTCCAAAAACTGGGGGTAGCTTGAAGGAGCTTAGCCCCTGAATATCTATATGGGGAGTTCGAGAGGGGTGAAACTTATATATGGGCAGTTCGAGAGGATATACGTGGGGAGTTCGAGAGGGGTGAAACCCCTCTTCCAAATACCTCCCCCTCTCCTTTGAAGGAGAGGGGGACACAGGGGGTG
>DAOUDY010000025.1:0-7921 GCA_034430755.1 Dehalococcoidales bacterium | reverse complement strand
GGCAGGGCGCAGGCTCTGGCATAGGTCTCGGAGCGGGCGGTGGCCAGGTCGGCGCTCCCGCCTTCCCACGTCAGCTTCGCCGTGCCGAAGCGCTGGTGGGTGACCAGTTTACACTGCCTGGCTTCCGCCAGTTCCTGCGCCAGGGCGATGGCATCCCCTTCCACCACCAGGTCAAGGTCAAAATTTTCCCTTTCCAGCAGTAAATCGCGGACCACCCCGCCGACCAGATACAGCTTCTGACCACGCTTCTGCGCTATCTCCCCGGCCAGCCGCATGAACTCAATGAGTTCTCCTGGTAGCTGCTCTTTTATCTTAATGGCTAAATTATTTACTTCCGGCACTGCAATCAAAATTATAGCACAGGTGGCTGATGCTAATCCCCATTTTAATTTCTCCTCTATCTTCGCTATAATGAATTCAATAATGCCAGCAAAGAATAAAGTGATTGCCATTGTGGGCATGGCCGGGTCGGGCAAGACGGAGGTCGCCCGGGTCTTTGAGCAAAACGGCTTCGTCAGAGTCAGGTTCGGCGATATCACCGACGAAGAGGTGAAAAAGAGGGGCCTTGTCCTCAATGAGGATAACGAGCGGCACATCAGGGAACTGTTGAGAAAAGAGCACGGCATGGCCGCGTATGCCAAGCTAAATATTCCCCGCATCGATGCCGCCCTTAAAAAATCAAATGTCGTGGTTGATGGGCTGTACTCGTGGGAGGAGTACCGGCTGCTGAAAGGCCGCTACGGCGATGATTTCACTGTAATCGCCGTCTGGGCCTCGCCGGAAACGAGGTATGCCCGACTCGGCAGCCGGGCGGAACGGCCGCTGACCCGTGCCGAAGCCGCCAGTCGCGACCGCACCGAAATCGAAAATACCAACAAGGGCGGGCCGATTGCCCTGGCCGACCACACGATCGGCAATGAGTCCTCGCTGTCCGACCTGCATAAGGAGGCAAATAAATTACTGGCAAGATGGAAATGAAAAAAGCAATTACCCGGCCAACCGTCGACGAATATTTTTTGAAAATCGCCTCGGTGGTGGCGGAGCGCTCCACCTGCCGCCGTCACCATGTGGGCGCGGTGGCGGTAAAGGACAAGCATATTCTGTCCACCGGCTACAACGGCGCCGCCTCCGGCTCTAAAGACTGTCTGGAACTGGGCTGCCTTCGCGACGAGCTTGGCATACCCTCCGGGGAGCGCCATGAGATCTGCCGCGGCATTCACGCCGAGCAGAACGTCATCATTCAGGCCAGCCTCCACGGCGTCAGCCTGGAGGGGAGCACCATCTACTGCACCCACACTCCCTGCGTTCTCTGCGCCAAGATGCTGGTCAACGCCAGAATTAAACGGTTCGTTAGCTTTGGCCACTACAATGACAGCACCTTTGTCGACCTGTTCCGGGAAGCCGGCATTGAATTCGAGAGCAAAAAAAGGCCGCCCCCTCAGGTCAGCTTTCTGGACTAACATGAGAATCGCAGGCAACAGCCATGAGCAAGGTTTCCATCGTTAAAGTCGAAAACGATTATTATGATGCCCTTCGCCGGGCGCTTGACGACCTCGGGGAAAAGCCGGTGGAAAGGGGCGATAGCGTGCTTATCAAGCCCAACCTCTATGAGCCCAAAGCTCCCGACAGCGGCGATATTACCAATCCCGGGGTTGTTGAGGCCGTGGCCAGGTACTGCCTTGATGCCGGCGCGGGCCGGGTGGTTATCGGCGAGGGGCCGAGCTACTACCAGCCGGAGTCACAGCTCAGGCCCTGCTTTACCCAGAGCGGCATAAGCGAGGTCGCCGACCGTCTCGGTATCGAGTGGGTGCTTTTTGACGAGCACGAATACCGGACCTTCAAGGATATCTCAAAGGCCGCGCCTGATGAATTCCGGGTCACCGAATATGCCTTCTCCTGCGATAAGCTGCTCAACGTGCCGGTGATGAAAACGCACTACCAGACCACGGTCACCCTGGCGATGAAGAACCTGAAGGGGTGCCTGAAGCGGGAGGACAAGCCCCGCTTTCATCAACAAAAGGACCTGAGCCGGGCCATCGTGGAGCTGAACAAAATAGTCAGGCCGGCGCTCAACATCATAGACGCCACCGCCAAAAAGCTGGGCAGCGTTGGCTATTCCATGTTGAGTCAGCCCCTCGGCGCGCGCCTGCTTCTGGTCAGCACCGACGCCGTGGCCGTGGATGCCGTCGGCTGTGCCCTCATGGGCATCGACCCCGATACCGTGCCAACGGTAACCCTGGGTGCGGCGGCGGGGCTGGGCGAAAGCGACCTGACCAGAATCGATATCATCGGTGAAGAGCTGAAACGGCTGAAGTTCAAGGTCAGGCTGCCCCAGGAGCAACTGCAGCGCAGTTTCCCGCAGCTTGAGATAAGCGGCACCAATAAGGCGTGCAGCGGCTGCTTCATCCCGCTGCTTTCCACTCTCCTCACGCTGAGTGAGCATGGTGCAAAACTGAAAGCGCCGCTGCGCATCTGCCTCGGCACTGAGCCTGATATTCCGGAAGATAGAGCCTGCCTGCTGGTCGGCGACTGCGCCATCGCCGATGAAGAAAAGGAGAACTGCGTCGCCGGCTGTCCGCCTGACCGCGAAGAAATCCGCCAGCGCCTGATGGCCTATTTCGCCTAACCCGCTTCTTTTATCAGCCGGTCAATGCGCTTCAACGCCTCTTCGATGTCTTCCGCGCTGACCATGCGGTTGGTCACCGCCCGCACGCTCCGGCCGCCCCGCGAAAGGAATTTTACTCCCCGCTCCCCGATTTTGATGACAAAATCACTGACTTTCGCCGGAGACTCAAAGTTCACTATGTTCGTCGGCACCTTCTCCGGACGGACGGAGAAGCCGGGTATCTGGGCCAGCCCCTCCGCCAGCCGCCGGGCATTGGCGTGGTCCTCGGCAAGGCGGTCAACCATCTTCTCCACGGCCACGATGCCAGCGGCCGCGATAACCCCAGCCTGCCGCATCCCTCCCCCAAGCATCTTGCGCCACTTCCTCGCCCTCTCCACTGCCCCCTTCGTGCCGCAGAAAAGCGAGCCGACGGGCGCACTCAGCCCTTTGGAAAGGCAGAAGCCGACCGTGTCCGCCGGCGCTGTCAGTTCCCGGGCCGGTACGCCGAGAGCAACGGCAGCGTTAAAGATACGGGCACCGTCAAGGTGAACCAGAAGCCCGTGCTGATGGGCCAGCCCGGAAATCTCCCCAGTATACTCCCTGGTTAACACCGCGCCGCCGCAGCGATTATGGGTGTTTTCCAGACAGAGCAGGGTGCTCGTCGGGAAGTGGATGTTCTCCGCGCGTATTGCCTTTTCCACATCAGTCGGGTCGAGCCTGCCATCCTCATCATTGGGAACGGTGCGTATCACCACCCCACCCAATGTCGATGCCCCGCCGACCTCGTACCAGAGCATATGGGCCTCGCTGCCGAGGATGATTTCATTGCCGGGGCGGGTATTGCTCAGGACACCGAGCAGGTTGCTCATCGTGCCGCTGGTGGTGAAAAGCGCTGCCTCCTTGCCCATGACTTCGGCGGCCAGCTCTTCCAGACGGTTGACCGTGGGGTCTTCCCGGTGGACATCATCCCCGACCTCAGCCTCATACATTGCCCGCCGCATCTCCTCCGTCGGCAGGGTTATGGTATCGCTGCGCAGGTCAATGCTATTCATTCTGGCCACCTTTCTTGTCCGTTTGTTTTAAATTCTATAATATCACAAAGGGCCACGTGTCGGCAGTCGCCAGCGTTGATTTTTACCGCCATATATGTTTAAATGGGCTTTGGAAGGAGCGGAGCTGTGGAAGATTTAAAATTGAAAGCAACGCACCGGATGGTGCTGAGAAAGAAGGTCAGGTTTTTGCGCCGTCAGGGGATAACCCCGGCCCACCTCTACGGTCACAATGTCAAGTCAGCGGCGTTGCAGTGTGATACTGATTCCCTGCGGGAACTGCTCGCTCACGCCGGAAAGACCAGGCTCGTCAGCCTTGAGGTTGATGGCGAAAAAGCAAAGAGCGTTTTCGTCCGCGAGGTTCAGCGCGATGTCATCACCAGAGAGCTGCTGCACGTTGATTTCTACGAAGTAAAGCGAACGGAAAAGATAACCGTGGACGTGCCCATCGTGCTCGTGGGAGAAGCGCCGGCACTGAAATCCAAGGGGCGCATGCTCGTTCACGGCATCAACAGCCTGAGCGTTGAATGCCTTCCCGCCAGCGTGCCGCCCCATATCGAGGTTGACATCGGCCAGCTGGAAGAGGTGGAGCAGGCAGTCCACGTCAAAGATATCGTCCTTGACTCAGGAATCACGGTTCATGCCGACCCCGAGCAGCTGGTGGTAAAGATAAGTGAAGTGGCGGTAAAGGAAGAGGTCGAGGAAGTGCCCGAGGTCGCAGAGGAGGAAGCAGTGGCTGAAGAGGAAGCGGGGGCTCCGGCTAAAGAGGAGGGGACGAGCGAATAGGGTTAGCCTGTGGCCGACCGCGATAACAGTATGTAGTATATCGAAGTACCTGGTGATTATCGGCGATGATTATTGACTTCCATACCCATGTCTTTCCACCAAAGGTCAAGCAGAAACGCAGCCAGTACATCGAGCGCGACCCCTGTTTTGCCCTGCTCTATGCCAAGAAAGAGGCCAAAATCGCCACCACCGAGGAACTCATCGATAGCATGGACCGGGAAGGCATTGACGTCTCGGTCATTGTCAACTTCGGCTGGATAACCCACGAGCTCTGCGTGGAGACCAACGATTATATCCTGGAATCAATTGCCCGCTTCCCCAAGCGACTTATCGGTTTCGGCACGGTTCAGCCGCAGTCGCTCAATGCCGCCATCGACGAAATTGAGCGCTGCGCCCAGAATGGTGCCAGAGGCATCGGCGAGATGCGGCCCGACATACAGTTGCTCGACCTCGAAGATGAGCCCATTGTCTCTCCATTCATGGAAGCAATTAAGACAAACCGGCTCATCTTCCTTACCCACGCCTCCGAGCCTGTGGGCCACGAGTACCCTGGCAAAGGAATCGTCACTCCTGACGTGCTGTATCCCTTCCTCACCAAGTATCCCGATGTAACCATTGTCTGTGCCCACTGGGGAGGCGGCCTGCCGCTGTACGCGCTGATGCCCGAGGTGCAGAAGTCGCTGCAGAACGTTTACTTCGATACCGCCGCCTCGCCGCTTCTGTACCAGCCCCAGATATATACCCTGGTCAGCCAGCTGGTCGGCGCGGAGAAGATACTCTTCGGCAGCGACTACCCGCTTCTGCCGCCATCGCGACTTCTCCAGGAAATCAATGCCACCGCTCTCACCGATGAGGAGAAACGCCTGGTCACCGGCGAAAATGCCAGGAAGCTGCTTGATATATAGATGAGCATAGAGCAGATTCGTTCCTTTATCGCCATTGAACTGCCCGACGAGGTAAAGTCGGCACTGGCCGAATTGCAGACCGGGCTCCAAACGGACAGACAACCTTCGGTGAAGTGGGTTGACCCGTATGCTATACATTTGACCCTCAAGTTTCTGGGCAGCATCGCCGGAGACAGAATCAGCGACATTTCCAGCGCCATAGAGGAAGCAGCGCAGGATTTCTCACCTTTTTCGCTTGAAATCAAGGGGCTGGGAGTTTTCCCCAACTTCAAACGAGTCCGGGTGGTATGGGTCGGCATGGGGGGAGATATACCCCGGCTGAAACAGCTTCAGCAGCGCATTGAGTCCAACCTGGTGCCGCTCGGCTTTGCCCGTGAGTCGCGGCCGTTTACCCCTCATCTTACCCTGGCTCGCGTCAGAGAAAATGCGTCACCGACGGAACAGCAGCGCTTCGGTCAGCTTATCGCCGATTCCAGTTTTGAGACCGCCCATCATTTTACCGCGGGCAGCATCAGCCTGATGCGCAGCCAGCTGACCCCAGAAGGTGCCATTTACCGCCAGATTACCAAAATCGGCCTGAAGAAACCCTTGTCAAAAGGCTCTGATTAATTATATACTTAGAAACAACTTCAGGATGGGAGGAGGACCTCATGGAACAACTCAATTTCCCCAAATGTCAGAAATGCCAGACTGGTGACCTTGTGCCCCTTTCCGATTTCGGCAGTCAGGGGGCCGCGATTCTCTATAAAGCCTGGGTATGCACCAATCCTGAATGCGGCTTCAACCTGAAAATCAGGAATGGTGATGTCTATCTTAACGAGCCCATTATGAGTGGGGCGCTGCACAACAGCCGCGTCCGATAGCACACCAACTTTCGGTAAAAACCCTATATAATAGGTGATAACGTGCTTCCTCAATTAGCCAAACTAAAGGGGACAGCACTCGGTTTCCTTTTTCCACCTTATTGCGTCGGCTGTGGCAAAGAAGGAGCTTTTATCTGTCCGTCATGCCGCAGGTCAATGCCGCGAATAATGCCCCCCATCTGCCCCAGATGTGGTCGGCCTCAGGCCAGCGGGATAGTATGTCCCGACTGCGTACGCTGGCAGGCGGCGATAGATGGTATCCGCTCCCCGTTTCGCTTTGAAGGAGTGATGCGCGAGGCGATTCATCAGCTTAAGTACCATAACCTGAGGGCTCTGGCAGTCCCTCTGGCGGCAATGCTGCAGGAGTACCTTGCCGCCAGCCCGCTGGACTTCGACATTATGGTGCCGGTACCCCTGCACCGTAAACGATTGAGAGAGCGCGGCTACAATCAGGCCAGGCTGCTGGCACAGGAGCTGGGAAAACTGATAAATAAACCGGTAGCCGATGATATTCTGGTTCGACTGAGACATACACCCCCGCAGGCCCGAACCGCAAACATAGAAGAACGAGCACATAATATCGCTGATGCTTTTGCCTGCCGCGATGACAGACTTCGAGGCCAGCAGGTGCTGCTGCTTGATGATGTTGCCACCTCCGGAACCACGCTCGATGCCTGCGCCACGGCGTTGAAAGCGAACGGGGCGGTTACGGTGTGGGGACTGGTCATGGCGCGAGAGATTTAACCGTCAGGAGTGAGAAGATGGAGCTGCAGATTACAGGGCTGAATATGGAAGTATCTCAAGAAGTGCGCCGCTACGTTGAGCGCAAAATCGGCAAATTAACACGCCATTTTCCCAATATCATTGAGTCGATTGTGGAAATCAGCCAGGAAAAGACCCGGTCTCCCCAGCAGAAGTTCATGGTACGGGCCAGTGTCATCGGCAACGGTATCAGATTGCACAGCGATGAGCGCGGCGAAGACCTGTTTCAGGCAATCGACAGGGTCACCTCAGCGCTGGACCGTCAGCTGGAGCGGCAGAAGGGAAAACTCTACGAGAAAGGCAAGGGCAGCTCGCTGGCGCGAGGTGAATTCCAGATAGAAAAAGCAGAGCCGTTCCAGCCGGAAGTGGTCAAAGTAAAGCGGTTTGCCATGAAGCCGATGTCCGTACTTGAGGCTGCCGAACAGATAGTCATACTGGAACACAGTTTTTTCTTCTTTCTCAATACCGACACCGATGAATTGAACGTGCTGTACCAGCGCAAGGACGGCAACTACGGTTTGATTGAACCGGAGCTGGGATAAAGAGTTTTAAAAAGGCCGCGGTTATGCGATAATAAAGTGAGACATGGCAGCTAAAAGAAGAAGTCTCTACCTGTATCTGACACTGGTTTGCTTTTTCGGCATTATCGCCATTTTCATTGTAGATGGGTACGTGGGCATCTATGACACCATCTATATCACCGCCGGTGAGCGGGAACAGAAGGTAGAATCCGACGTATGGCAGCGCAATGACACGTTCTGGTCCAGCGGGATAGCGCGGGAGGAGAAAGCCTTTATCCGCTATGAAGTGGACAACCGGCAGTTCTCCAGGTACGAGGCAGACGTTGATGTCACCGTCTGGCGGATGCAGGAAAAGGTCAGCGATGTGCTCTCCCAGCGCATCGCCATCGGGGCTTTTGACAAGGTATATGTGGAATGGACGATTGACACC
>DAOUDY010000024.1:0-1504 GCA_034430755.1 Dehalococcoidales bacterium | reverse complement strand
GCTGCTGGCGCAGGCGCTTGATGGGGTCCTTCTTCTTCCATTCCTCAACTTCCTCCTTGCTCCGGTAGCTGGTGCCGGGGTCGCCCATGTGGTGTCCAACCGTCCGGTACGTGTTCCCGACGATAAGTATGGGTCCCTCACCCTTGCGGCACCGCTCAATCGCCTCCCTGGCCACCTCGGCAACGGCGATGGCGTCATTGCCGTCCACGCTCATCCCGGGAATTCCGTAGCCTTTGGCGCGGTCGGCGATGTCGGTCAGGCGGCAGTAGTCGCGGGTTGGCGTGCTCTGCTGGTACCCGTTGTTCTGGCAGACGAAGAGCACCGGCAGGCACCAGGCGGCCGCCAGACCAATGCCTTCATGGAAGGCGCCGGAGTTGGTCGCCCCGTCGCCAAAGAAGGCGACCATGATGCTATCGAGCTTCTGCATCTTGAGGGCGGCGCCGACCCCGGCGGCAATGGGCAGGCCGTCGCCGACGATGCCGGTGGCACCGAGGATATTGCGTGACACATCGGCGATGTGCATGGAGCCGCCTTTGCCCTTGCAGTACCCGGTCTTTTTGGCGAAGAGCTCGGCCATCATCCGGTCGAGCTGTGCCCCCTTGGCGATGATATCGCCGTGACCGCGGTGGGTCGTTATGGTGTAATCATCTTCGCGGAGGAAGGCGCAGACTCCCGCCGGGATGGCCTCCTGTCCGATAGATGGGTGGACAAAGCCGGGCAGGCCCTTGCGGTACTCTGATATCGCCCTCTCTTCAAAAAACCTGATTTTCACCATGATGGTGTAAATCTCTTTGAGTTTGGCAGCATCTATTTCTGGCATACCTTACCTCCTCTGAAGTCGCGATTGGGGCAAAATTTCACAGTAAGACTACCATACTGCGGTTTTACGGGTCAAGGTTGAGCCGAATGTACTCTAAAGTGTCAATCACGGCAATATTTCACATGGTGAATATCTGTCTTCAGCGTATGGCGGCGTAACCTTGCGGACTTTTCCACGGGAAGGGTATAATCCTTGTGACCCGTGCGAGTTTACCCACATAGCATTAACAGGAGGTGTGCTGATGAAAATCACTGACCTGCGCGTTTTCCAGACCCAGGGTGGACATGCCAACTGGACTTTTGTAAAACTCTATACCGATGGCGGCCTTACCGGGGTCGGGGAAGCGAGCCTGGAGAGAAACGATGAGGTGGTCGTCCGGGCTTTAGAGACCTTCAAGGACTTTCTGGTCGGTCAGGACCCTTTCCAGATTGAGTACATCTGGAACGCGCTCTACAAACAGACGTTCAAGTACGGGCAGCTCATTATCCTGACCGCCCTGAGCGGTGTGGAGCAGGCACTGTGGGATATCAAGGGAAAGGCGCTGGGCGTGCCGGTCTATGAGCTGCTGGGCGGGAAACTGAGGGATAAAGTGAGGGCCTACGCCAATGCCTGGGCCTTTCAGAAAATAGTGACCCAGATGACCGCCGAAGATACCCCGGACTCAATTGCTCAAAACGCGCTGAA
>DAOUDY010000023.1:0-4435 GCA_034430755.1 Dehalococcoidales bacterium | reverse complement strand
GATTACCGTATTGGTTACCCGGTAACCCAAAAGGATTTCCTGTCCGTCTTTTTCCGACCATCTTCGCACCGGCGCGATGCTGAAATACTGCGTCTTGACGTCCTTTTCCGCGACGCCGAACCGATTGAGCTCCTCAACCACAGCGGTCATGGCCGTGGCTGCCTGGCCCTGTGCTTCGGCGACGCTTTCCGCCTGTGATTCCACGCCCAGGTTGAGGACGGCAACATCGGGGACAACGCTGACCTTTCCCTCACCGGTAACCCAGATCCCAGTATTCTGCTGGTTGAATATACCGCTCACCTGTGGGAAGGCACCGGTTGCCGCAGAAGGTGGTGAGAGCGATTCACAACCCGCCGCGCCGAAAGCGATGGTCAGGAGCACCACAAAAAGAACGGTCAGGGATTTCCATCTCATTGTTTATCACCTTGTAATTCGTGTTCTCCTACTGAGAAGTATATCGAATGAGGGGGGCAAAATCAAGGCAGCGCTGTTACGCACGCTGGAATTATAGTGCTTTGACCATTCCGTTGGAGTTGAAGAGGAATTTCCTGGCCCACAGAGAAACGTAGACCAGGCCGATTAATACAGGCACCTCAATCAGCGGGCCAACCACTGTGGCCAGTGCCTGTCCGGAATTGATGCCGAACGTGCCCACGGCAACGGCGATGGCCAGTTCAAAGTTGTTGCTGGCGGCGGTGAAGGATATGGTCGCTGTTTGTGAATAGACAAACCGCAGCGCCCAGGAGAGAATGTAGGAGACTCCGAACATCAGCACAAAGTAGGCCAGCAGCGGCACGGCGATGCGCAGCACGTCCAGGGGCAGGTTCACGATATATTCACCTTTCATGGAGAACATGACGAAGATGGTAAACAGCAGGCCGACCATGGCCGTGGGGCTGAGGCGGGGGGCAAAGACCTCCTCAAACCAGGCCCTGCCCTTGTGGCGTATGACGGAGAAGCGGGTGATGATGCCGGCGACCAGCGGGATGCCGAGAAATATGAGGACGCTTTTGGCGATGTCCCACATGGATACCCTGACGATGGTGGCCTCGCTGCCGCTGAGCCAGGAGGAGGCGATGGTTATATAGAAATAGGCCAGCACGGAATAGAACAGCATCTGAAATATGGAATTGAGGGCGACGAGCACCGCGCAGTACTCAT
Source organism: Dehalococcoidales bacterium (assembly GCA_034430755.1). Classification (GTDB taxonomy): domain Bacteria; phylum Chloroflexota; class Dehalococcoidia; order Dehalococcoidales; family RBG-16-60-22; genus E44-bin89. Next base: position 3,274 of record DAOUDY010000023.1, on the reverse strand, counting down.
TATCACCTTCTGCCAGCAGGTTCCAGATGAGCACCATAGCGATACACCGCGCCAGCCCGGTAATGATCAACCCCTCGCGGTATTCCGGGTAATCATGAAGGAACAGCCAGGCCAGGCCGAACATGATGACCGGGCCGATGAGCCAGTTCAGGATGATGGAGACGCCGAACATTTTCCAGGCTTTAGCCAACTTGGACAGCTCCTCGTACCTGACCTTGGTCAGCACCGGGTACATCATCCAGAGGAGGCCGATGGCGATGGGCAGCGAGACGGTATCGATGCGCAGGACATCGAATATGGAAGCTATTTCCGGGAATAAGTAGCCCATCCCCACCCCGAGCGCCATGGTGAGAAAAATCCCGACGGGAAGGAAGCGGTCGAGCACGGAGAGGCGGCCGGCAACATTGGCTGGTGCGCCGCTAGGCATGTGATTTCCCTTTCCGTTCCGGCGTGCCGCCCGGCCCGATGCGCTTTGCCAGTTTCAGCCTTCGCCTGTCTTCGGTCAGCGTTTCATTCCTGATAGGGTGGTCCTGCAGCAACCGGGCAAGAGACGTAGCATAGCGGTCTGCCATCTGCCAGTCTATTGAGTACAGCGCCCACAGGCCGTTGCGCCTGGTTTTCAGCAGGCCGGCGCTCTGCAGAATGCCAAGATTCCGTGAGGCCCTGGTCTGAGAGATATCGAGCGCCTGCATCACCTCGCAGACGCAGCATTCCCGCTCCAGAAGCAGGTGGAAAATCCTGAGCCGGGTCCCATCGGAGAGGGCCTTCATTAACTGAATAAAATCTCGCATCGTGAAAACCGAAATCTATATGATAATATGCGCATTTCCGCATATATTCTACTACTTTATTCTATAGCTGTCAATAATAGTTTTCCATGGCGCGCATCTTGGACCTTTGTTATCAATCATCTGAATTGAATGTTATAATTAAACGATGGATATCCTTGCCGACCTTAATCCAGCGCAGCGGGAAGCCGTTGAGGCTATCAATGGGCCGGTGCTGATTCTGGCCGGGCCCGGGAGCGGCAAGACAAGGGTAATCACCCACCGCATCGCTTACCTCATCAAGGTCTGTGGCGTCAGCCCGCGCCGTATCATGGCGGTCACCTTCACCAACAAAGCGGCCCGTGAAATGGAGGAGCGACTGCGGAAACTGGCCCGAAGCTCCGTTGACGAGCTGACCATCGGCACCTTCCACGCCATCTGCGCCCGTATCCTGCGCCGTGACGGCAAAGCCGTTGGCGTCAATCCGGGCTTCGTCATCTATGACGATGAGGACCAGATGACCCTGGTCAAACGCAGCCTTCAGGCGCTGGAGCTAGACCCCAAGCAGCATAACCCCAGGGCGGTTCACTCGGCGATTTCTGCGGCGAAAAGTCGGCTGTGGACGCCGGAGGAATACCTGAGGCACCGCCACAGCTATTTCGATGAGATAGTCCAGCGCGTCTACGAGCGCTACCAGCAGTTCCTCAGCGAGAGCGACGCCCTCGACTTTGATGACCTTCTGCTGAAAGTGGTGCAACTTTTCCGGCAGCATTCGTCAGTGCTATCGCGCTACCAGTCGCGGTATCTGCACCTTCAGGTGGACGAGTTTCAGGATACCAACCTCGTCCAGTACGAGCTGATGAAGCAGCTGGCCGGGAAGTACCGCAACCTATGCGTCGTTGGCGACCCTGACCAGTCGATATACTCCTGGCGCTTTGCCGACCTGAGAAACATACTGAACTTTGAAAAGGATTATCCCGAAGCGAAGATAATCCTGCTGGAGCAGAACTACCGCTCCACCAAAATGATTCTGGAGACCGCCAGCCATGTCATCTCGGCCAACCAGCAGCGCAAGCCCAAGGGGCTGTGGACGGAAAACGAGGTCGGTGTGCTGCCCGAAATCGTGGAGACCTACACCGAGCAGGAGGAAGCGCAATTTGTGGTCAACGAAATCGAAGAGCTGGTGGGGCGAGGGGAATTTAATCGTGGCGACTGCGCCATAATGTACCGCACCAATGCCCAGTCGCGCGTCCTTGAGGAGGCGTTTATCCGCTATGGCGTGCCCTACAGGCTGGTGGCCGGCACGCGCTTCTACGAGCGGCGTGAGGTCAAGGACGTCATCGCCTGCCTGCGGCTCGTCCAGAACCCGAACGACAGCGTCAGCCTTTTGCGCATAATCAATGTGCCCCCGCGGGGCATCGGGCAGCGGACGGTGGCCGACCTCTCCCGGTGGGCGAGGGCGAGAGGCATCGCCGAGTACCGGGCAATGCAGCTGCTGGCCGGACCAAAAGAAGAGAGCGCGGAGCACCGGCCGGCATTTAACTCTCGTACCGAGCGGGCGCTGACCGGTTTCGTGGAAATGCTGGAGGGGTTTATCAAGCGGAGCCGGGAGATGAACCTGGTCGAGCTATTTGACCATATCGTGGAGAACTCGGGCTATCGGGAATACGTCCAGAACCTGGCCGATGGTGAGGAGCGCTGGGAGAATATCCTGGAGCTGCGCACCGTGGCCCAGCAGTACCGGGATTTGCCACCTCCCGATGGTCTCTCCGCTTTTCTGGAAGGGGTGACGCTGGTGTCCGATGTCGATAGCCTTGATGAGCAAATCGATGCCGCCACCCTGATCACCCTGCACCAGGCCAAGGGGCTGGAGTACCCGGTGGTGTTCATCGTCGGCGTGGAAGACGGCATCCTGCCCCATATCAGGTCGTTCGACGACCCCGACCAGATGGAGGAGGAGAGGCGGCTCTGCTATGTGGGCATCACGCGGGCCAAAAAGAAGGTCTATCTGGTGCGCGCCTTCCGCCGCAGCTTCATGGGCAGCAGCAACATCAATCAGCCCTCGCGCTTCCTGCAGGATATTCCGCCTCACCTGATATCGGGCGGTGAACGATGGCGCGGCGAGGACAGCGAACTGGCCACGGCCATGTACTCCTGGAACCGGATGGCGGCGCCGCGACCGGACTTGCCCGAGCTGTCTCCCGGCGACCATATCCACCACCCGCAGTTCGGGGAAGGGGTGGTGGTGAGCTACAAGCCGGTGAAGGATGATGTTGAGGTGGTGGTGGCCTTCGATGGGGCGGGGGTGAAAAAGCTTCTGCTCAGCTTCGCCAGGCTGGAGAAAATAGAATAATTTATTAAAAGATATTGACAATAAAATGCCCATAAAAATCCTTGACAAAAAAGTCGTTTCCCAGATTGCTGCCGGTGAGGTGGTGGAGCGGCCGGCCTCGGCGGTGAAGGAGCTGGTGGAGAACGCGCTCGATGCCGGGGCCAGCCAGATAGCC
>DAOUDY010000022.1:0-27664 GCA_034430755.1 Dehalococcoidales bacterium | reverse complement strand
GCGGCATTGACAAATATATCTGATACCATTAAATTTAGGTTATGAAACGCCTGCAACTGCTATATGTACTGCTCGGAGTTTCCGCAGTCATGTTTTGTGCCGGCATAGTGCTTCTAATCATATATTCCTGCTGACTTCCAGACCCCGGCCGTGGCCCATGTCATCTGACTCTCAATAGTCGTAACTGCATTCCGCACCAGGCGTACATAGCCTGCCTTAAGACTTATCCCCGCGTAAATCCGGCGGGAGAGGGCATTGTTCACATTCCTCGTTACAGGGCTCCACATGAATGGTCACGCTGGCCTGAGGCAGCTTATTTTTGATGTCCTGCTCCAGGTGGTCGCACATCCTGTGGGCATCTTCCAGGCTGGTTTCTTTCGGCATGACCAGGTGCAGGTCAATGTAACGCTGGCTTCCTGCCTTTCGCGTCCGGAGCTGGTGAAACTCAACCAGCTCGCCAACGTGCTCCATAATGGCGTCTCTGATGACCTTCTCCTCGGTTTCCGGCAACCTGACGTCCATCAGCCCGCCGAATGACTTTTTCATTACGTCATAAGCTGACTTGAAAATGACCAGAGAAACCAGCAGCGCAATTATCGGGTCAATGACGGCGAAGCCGGTGAAACGGATAACCACCAGCCCCACCAGTACCCCGGCAGCGGAATAAATATCCGCCGCAATATTGCGGGCATTGGCCTCGAAAGCCACCGAATCGGCGGCCTTTGCTACTTTCAACAGGTGCCTTGACAGGAAAATGCTGACTATAATGGAAACCAGCATTACGCCTATGCCGGCTTCGGTTAATTCCAGGGTTGCCCCGGTGATAATGCGACTTATCGCTGAATATATAATCAGGCCACCGGCAGCAAAAATCAGCACCGCCTGCACCACGGCTGCGATATTCTCCACCTTGCCATGGCCAAACGGGTGCTCCTCATCGGCGGGCCTGGTAGCGACCACCACGGCCAGAAAGGTAATGCTGATAGCGAATAAGTCGAGAAAACTATCCGCTGCCTGGGCCAGAACACTGATGCTCCCCGTGATGACCCCCACCACCACCTTGAAGGCTATCAGCCCGACGACGGCACCGAGAGAAATCTTGGCGGCGCCGCTTTTAGTGGCAAACATCTTCCCTCACCTATTTGACCGCTTTCGCCCGAGCGAAAGGCAGCCAGCTGATGAACCGCCGCCACTCCCCCTTGTCCCAGACCACCAGGAGCGTGGGGGCGATGCAGACGGAGCTGAATGTTCCGGCAATGATGCCGATTATGAGGACGGCGACCAGGTTCTGAATGGTGGCGCCGACGAAGAACAGCAGCGCCAGGACGACAATCAACGTGGTGAGGCTGGTATTGATGGAACGGCCGAGGGTTTCAACAAGGCTGTTGTTGACCACCGTCTCAAAGCTGGTGTTTACGTCCAGCCGTATATTTTCCCGTATACGGTCAAAGATGACCACGGTGTTGTTCACGCTGTAGCCAATCACCGCCAGAATGCCGGTGATGAACATCATGTTGACCTGCCAGTTCAGTATGCCGCCGAGAATGGAGAAAACTCCCAGCGCCACCAGCGCATCATGTATCAGGGCGATGATGGCACAGGTACCGTAATGGAAGGGCTTGGGCATGCGGCGGAACGCCCAGGTAACGTAGAGCAGGATGCCCAGCGCCGCCACCGCCACGGCGATAATCGCCGTCCTGACCGTTTCGGTGGCTATCATTGGCGACACCGAGGAGAACTCCGGCTCGGTGAGCTCGCCAAACCTTGCCTCAAGGCCGGCTTCCAGCGCCGCCTTGCCCTCCGTGCTTAATTCCTCAGTGCGTATCAGGTAGTCGCCGGTGCCGGTACGCTGGATAATCACGTTGACATGACCCAGGTCAGCCAGCGTCGACTTCAGCTCGTCCTGCGCCACGTCCTGCTCAAAGTCAACGGTGAGCAGCGAGCCGCTGCTGAACTCTATCCCCGTTTTCAGGCCAACGGTCAGCAGGGAGATAATCCCGAGGAGGATAACCGCCCCGGAGATCAGAAAGAACTGAAACCTTCTGCCGACGATATCAAACATTTTTTTTGCTCACCCATACGCTGAAAAGATGCGTTTTCTTGGACAGCGGACCGCCGACGAACAGGCGCAGCAGGGTGCGGGTCACCACGATGGCGGAGAACATGCTCACCAGAACACCGATGAGCAGGGTCACGGCGAAGCCGGCTACCGGTGCGCCACCGACGATGCTGTTGCCCACCCAGATGAGAATGATGCAGACGATGATGGTGGTGATATTGCTGTCCCGGATGGCATTCCAGGCGCGGTTGAAACCGGCTTCGATGGCCGCCCCGAGCGTTCGCCCGGTGCGTATCTCCTCCTTCATCCGCTCGAAGATGAGCACATTGGCATCCACCGCCATGCCGATGGAGAGAATAAAGCCGCCCAAACCGGCCAGGGTCAGGGTGACCGGCCAGAGCTTGAATACGGTCAGCACGATAACGCCGTAAAAGACCAGGGCAAGGCAGGCCAGAAAGCCGGAAACGCGGTAGTATGCCATCATGAAGAGCATCACCAGAATGATGCCGATGATGCCCGCCTTTACGCTCATATCAATGAAATCGGCGCCCAGAATGGGGGAGACCGTCTGGTCGTAAATCGGGGTCAGCGGCAGCGGAATGCGCCCGGCATTGAGCAGCAGGGACATTTCCTGCGCCTCGTTCAGGCTCAGACCTTCAATCTGCCCGCTTTCCGAAATCTTGGTGCGGACGATGGGGGCAATGGGCTCGCCGTCATCGCCGAGCAGTGGCTCCCCGCTCAGGTAAATGCCCAGCGGCTCCCCGATAAGCCTGCCGGTGACTTCCTCGGAGATTTTCCTCCCCTCGCTGTTCCACTCAAAAATGAGCAGTACCTCACCGAAGTCACCAGTCCTAATATACGTATTCTCCCTGAAGTAGGAGCTATTCAGTTCCTTTTCCTGTCCGCCGATGACGGCCGTTGCCGGCACCCATTCCTCCTCCCCATCTTTGACTTTAAGCTCGCGGAATTCGATGAGCGCTGTCTGTCCGATGAGCCTCTTGGCCTTATCAGCCTCGCTGATGCCCGGCAGCTCCACGATGATACGGTCGCCACCCTGCTTCTGTATCACCGGCTCGCTCACGCCGAGGATATTGATTCGCCGCTCGATGACGGCAAGGGCACCGTCAATGGCCTCGCCCTCCTTCCCCGGCTCAACATCCGAGAAGTCAGCCAGATAGACCATGTGGATGCCGCCACGCAGGTCAAGGCCCAGGCGCATTGCCTCCCGGCCCCACAGCGGATAGATGAGGGCAATGATGGCAAAGGCGAAAAGGGCCATGACTATGGACAGGGTAACCAGGTTTCTCGTTGTCATTGCTCTATAAAGTCGCTCATTTTTTAGGCAAATGGATATTTAAAGTATGCTTAATATAGTCCAAGGCTTCCTCCCGCGTGGTCACTTCCCCTGCCGCCTGTGCCTCACGCACCGCCTCGAGCAATTCCGTGAAGCGCGGCCCCGGAATGAGTCCGAATAAATCGATTAAATCGTGACCATCGACGAGCTTCGGCGGCGCTGCCAGCTTCTCTTCTTCCGTATGCCTGGCCAGCACATAACCTATAAGTTCCGCATGTTCCCGCCAGTGAGCCAGGTCCAGATGCTTTCCCCGCGTGGCCAGATGGTCGGCCAGACTGAGGAAAAGGATGTCAATCCCGGCTTCTCCGGTATCGCGGAAGTAGCGGTAAATGGCCCGGCTGGTCGGCAGTCCTTCATGGCTCATCTGCGTTGGCCGGAGGTGATACCTCACCAACAACTCCACCAGCTTTATCTCCCTGGTGCTGAACCTCAGCCTCTCCATAATGCCAGTCACGGCGAGGGCACCTTCACTGGCATGACCGAGAAAGCGCATCCGTCCGCTCTCCTCAACCGTTCTGGTCTGCGGTTTGGCGATATCGTGCAGCAGCGCCGCCAGTCGCAGCAGCGACTTCCTGGTGCTGCCGTATCCGACCTCTCGCGAGAAGTGCCCTGTCAGTTCCTCCGACCATGGAACGGCTTCCAGGACTTCCCGGCCGGCGTACTCCCAGTCTCCTTCGCGGAGCAGAAAATCGACCGCTTTCACCGTACGCATTGAGTGCTCAAAGACGTCCCAGTAATGCTCCCTGGGCTGCGTAACCCCTTTTGTCTGCGCCAGCTCAGGGAATAGCTCACCCAGCAGGCCCAGCTCTTCAAGATAATCTAGGTGCTGCCCGCCGCGCGGCAAAACCAGCAGCCGAAGCAGCTCTTCCCTCACCCGCTCACCGGCCACATCGCTTATCCGATGGGCATATTCCCGGACGAGCGCCTCCGTATCTTCATGTATGGCAAAGGAAAGCTCGGCCGCCAGGCGAACCGCCCGCAGCAGGCGCGCCGGGTCGGCGGGAAAGGCCGACTCGCTTACCACCCTGATAACGCCACGGCTGAGGTCCTGCTGCCCGTGAAACGGGTCGATGAGCGCCGGCGATTGCGGATTACGGATAATCTCCTCCAGCTTAATCGCCATCGCGTCTATAGTGAAGTCCCGCCGTGCCAAGTCCTGCTCAATGCTGCCCTCGATGGTGGTAAAATCAAGCTCCCACTTTCTACCCGCCACGTCAAGCACCACCCGGCCCACGCCGTTCTCCTCGTCCAGAGAGATGTACCTGCCACCCAGGCCGGCAGCCAGTCTGGAGGCCACCTCGAGCGCATCGTGAGCCACGGCAAGGTCAATGTCTTCGGTTTCCCGCCCGAGCAGCAGGTCGCGCACCATGCCGCCAGCAAGATATGCAGCTATCCCCCGTTCAGCAAGAGAGTGATGAATTCGGGTCAGCAGGGACAAGGTATCAGGCGCAATGACTATTTTCACTTCCGTCGTCATTAAAGAGTGCATCCGTTAAACTATACTGGAAGCAGCGCATTTTATCAAGTCTGGTTAGCTTGACGCTTACTGTCTGAGCGGGTTAATATGGGCCGATGGCAGTCAGGCGCTCCGGGCTTTCTTACGCATGGATAATTGTGGGCATCGTCATCATCAGCATGACGCTCATCTATGGCATCAGGCATTCCTTCCCCGTCTTTTTCCCGTCTATTCTGGAAGAGTTCGGCTGGAGCCGCGGCAGCACTGCCTTCATGCTTTCTCTGAATCTACTGGTATATGGTTCTCTGGCACCCATCGCCGGCAGCCTCGGAGACCGCTGGAAGCCACATCGTGTCATGCCCATCGGCCTCATCGTTCTGGGTCTGGCAACGGTGGGCTGCGCCTTTGCCCGGGAGCTGTGGCACTTCTATTTGCTTCTTGGCTTTGTGGCAGCAATCGGCATGGCCTTCGCCGGCTGGCCTCTGCTGGGTCCGGCGCTCGCCAACTGGTTTTCCCGGAAGCGAGGGCTGGCCATGGGACTGGCACAGATAGGAGCCGGCCTCAGTTTCACCTACGGCCTGTACGCCGAGTTCGCCATATCGCAGCTGGGCTGGCGCCACGCCTACTTTGTGCTGGCTGGCACGCTCTGGGCAATACTTTTACCGCTCTACCTCCTCTTCTTCCATTTCAGGCCGGAAAGCAGGGGGCTTATACCCTACGGAGCGGGGGAACTGGCAATGGCCACTGATGAAGCACCTGAGGTATCTCAGGCCAGTAAATCCCTAACGCACCACTGGACGCTCAGGCAGGCGCTCGGTACCTACCAGCTCTGGCTGCTGATGCTGGCTTACTTTCTCTTCTGGGGAATCGGCACCTATCTGGTTATCACCCATCAGGTCAAGTTTGCCGAAGACGTTGGCTACAGCAGCACCTTTGCCGCCTCAATCTTTGCCCTTTACGGCTTCAGCCTGATCGGGGGAAATCTTTCCTGCGGCATATCAGACCGTATCGGCCGGGAGATAACGATTACGCTCGCCAGCACGCTGATGATTATCGCCCTTATGGCTCTGGTCTCGGCGAAGGACACCTCCCAGCCGTGGCTTCTCTATATATACGCCATATGCTTTGGCTACGGAGGCGGCTTTTTCACCCCCACCATGACCGCCGGTGCGGCTGACATCTTCCACGGGAGGCACTTCGGCGCCATTGCCGGCATACTGCTTACCGGTATGGGCATCGGGGGGGTTATTGGGCCGTGGCTGGGCGGCTACATTCACGATATCACCGGCAGCTATACCAGCGCCTTTTTCCTCTGCATGGGTGCCTTCGCCATCGCCTGCATCTCGTTCTGGCTCGCCGCGCCGAGAAATGCGGATAAGCTGAATGCTAAAATAATAAAAACACGCGCGTCATCTGATTAGTGCCGCTGCCATGTTATTCAAGAGGGACAAACCGGTGGACGACAAGGCGCTGGACCACCTGGCCGACAGGGCGGCTGACCTGATAGCCAGGTCGGAGAGAACCGTGGTGTTTACCGGTGCCGGCGTCAGCACCGAATCGGGCATACCGGATTTCCGCAGCCCGGGCGGTATCTGGGACCGCTTTGACCCTGACGATTTCACCTACCAGAAATTCATCAGCGATGCCGCCGCCAGACGAAAGCAGTGGCAGTTGCTCTGGAAAGAGCGCCTGACGGAGACGGTGCAGCCAAATCCCGCCCACCACGCCATTGCCGAACTGGACAGGTTAAATAAAATCGACTGCGTGATTACTCAGAATGTGGACAGCCTGCACCAGGCAGCCGGCGTCCCCGATGATAAAGTGTTTGAGCTGCACGGCAGCATGCGCCGGGTGGTCTGCCTGCAGTGCGGTCGGAGATACCCCATGGCAGAGATTAAAGAGAGACTGTATGCCGGTGAGGAAGTCCCTGACTGCGAGGCATGCCACGGCATACTGAAACCGGATATCGTCCTTTTCGGCGAAATGCTGCCGGATGCCGTATTCTCAGAGGCGGCACGCCGTGCCGAGCAGTGCGACCTTTTTATCGTCGTCGGCTCAAGCCTGGTGGTCTATCCGGCGGCACAGATACCGGCCCATGCCGCCGATTCCGGCGCCAGACTGGTCATCGTAAACCTGAGCCAAACCCCGATGGACCAGCAGGCGAGCATACTCATCAGGGCCAGGGCCGGAGAAGCCATGACTAGGATAGTGCAGAAGCTCGCCGAAAAAAAGAACGGTTGAATTGATATCGCTCTTCAACTATAATTTAGTGGCTCCTGAATCCTACTCTGATTGATACTCTGGTAATGAAGTCGGAACTTGCCAGCAAGGTGCTGTCCGGAGATACCATTGCCGCCGCCAAGCTCATCAGCGGCATCGCCGACGAAGTGCCCGGCGCCTTCGAGGAAATGAACCGCATCTATCCCCATATCGGAAAAGCGTATATCATCGGCGTCACCGGGGCACCGGGCGCCGGCAAGAGCACGCTGACCGGCAACCTCATCGGCTACTTCCGCAAGGAGCACCTGACCATCGGCGTCATCGCCATTGACCCGACGAGCGCCTTCACCGGCGGGGCACTGCTGGGCGACCGCATCAGGATGCAGAAATACGGCGAGGACAGGGACGTTTTCATTCGGAGCCTGGCGACGCGTGGTCTGCAGGGCGGTCTGGCCAAGGCTACCATCGGGACAATTCACATCATGGACGCGATGGGAAAAGATATCATTCTGGTGGAGACCGTAGGCTCCGGGCAGATAGAAATAGATATCACCAGAGTGGCCGATACCACGCTGTTCGTCATGACGCCGGGGGCGGGAGACGCCATTCAGATGATGAAAGCGGGCATCCTGGAAGCCACCGATATCTTTGTCATCAACAAGGCGGACAAGGGCAGCGCCGACATCGTCAAAGCCGACCTCCAGACAATGCTCTCGATGAGGGACTGGCCTCCCGACGAATGGCAGCCCGGCATCATCCTTACCGAAGCCATCCACGACAAGGGTACACAGGAACTGGCGGCCGAAATAGCAAGGCACCGGGAATACCTGAATAAAACCGGTGAGCTGAAGAAACGGAAGCAGGGTAGACTGAAACTGGAACTGATGGAAACGGTAGAGAGATTCGTCAGAGACAGCATCGCCGGTATCGACCATGGTGACTACCTGGCCAGGCTTATTGATGGCCTGGTCAAGGGGAAAACAAATCCCCAGGAGGCCGCCCGGCAACTGGTTCGTCGCCTGGTCAGCGACCTTGGCCAGATGGGAAATAGCCGTGAACATGGCCGTAAAAAGGCATAATACCATAACGGAGTCCACCGGCAAGCGGTCTCATTAGGAGGTAGAGATGGATTTTTCCCTCACCGAAGAACAGAAGATGCTCAAGGCAATGGTCGCCGATTTCGCCAGTAAAGAGCTGGAGCCAATCGCCGCCCAGATAGATGAAGAGTCAAGATTCCCCGCGGAAAGCATCCCGAAGATGGCCGGTCTCGGGCTGCCCGGCGTCGGTTTTCCTGAAGAGTACGGTGGAAGCGGCGGCGGTGCCACCGAGTTCTGCCTGGTCATCGAAGAGATCAGCCGCGTCTGTGCCGCCACCGGCGCCATTCTCCTGGCCAGCTCCGGCCTGGTTGGTGTACCAATCTATATGCATGGCAATGAAGAGCAGAAAAAACGTTTTGTACCTCCCATCGCCAGCGGCGAAATGCTCGGTGCCTTCGCGCTGACGGAGGCGGGGGCGGGCAGTGACCCCGCTGCCCTTGAAACCACCGCCACCCGCAGGGATAACGGGTACGTCCTTAATGGAACCAAGATTTTCACCACCAACGGTGCCGAAGCCGGCATTGTCCTCGTCTTCACCGCCACTGATAAAGCACTGCGCCACAAGGGCGTAACCGCTTTTATCGTGGAAAAAGATACCCCCGGTTTCTCCGTGGGCAAACACGAGCGCAAGATGGGCATACGGGGCTCGTCAACCGTGGAACTGGTTTTTGAAGACTGTTTTGTGCCCGAGGAAAATCGCCTCGGCAACGAAGGCGATGGATTCAGACTCGCCATCAACACCATTGACGCCAGCCGGGTGGTGGTCGCTGCTCAGGCGCTGGGCATCGCCCAGGGTGCCTTTGACCGCGCCCTGGCGTATGCCAAAGAGCGACAGCAGTTCAGCCAGCCGATAATCAACTTTCAGGCCATCCAGTGGATGCTGGCCGATATGGCCACGCAGATTGACGCCGCCCGCCTGCTTGTCTACCGCGCCACCTACCTGCAGGACCAGGGGCAGCCATTCATCAAAGAGGCGTCTATGGCCAAAGTCTATGCCGCGGAGACCTCTTCTTTTGTGACCAATAAAGCCGTACAGATATTCGGTGGCTACGGCTACGTCAAGGAATACCCGCTGGAACGCTATCTGAGAGACGCCAAAATCACCGAAATCTACGAGGGCACCTCTGAGATGCAGCGGATGACCATAGCCCGGCAGCTGATGAAGGAGATATAAAAAACCCACTCAGGAATTCGGAGGCTTTTAAGTTTCCAGGACAAAGGTCGGGCTGGCGCCCTCTCCTGCCGAGTACTTATCCCCGGGGAAAATTCTGGTCTCGGTCATTTTGACCCGTTTGCCCATAAGCGCTTCCATCGTCGCCTTCTCCGGGTCAACGCCAATCAGATTGCCCATGAGCCAGGGGCCTCCATCGAGCTCAACCAGCAGAATGATATAGGGCACTTCTCCCTCGCGCCCTTCGGAAGCAACGTTGCAGGTGGTAAAGGTCTGTATCCTGCCGGTGCCTTTGAGTTCCAGGACTTCAAGTTCCGGGCTGGCGCACCTACGGCACACCATCTTGGGTGGCACGGTTATGGTGCCGCAGCCTTTACACTTCAATCCCAGCAGCTTTTTCTGCTTCAGCGCTTCGCTATACTCTTTAAAGGTGAGCTTATATTCCATCCTTGCCTCCAAGCATAAAACGACTTTTATTACCAGCCCCGCTGGAGAATCATGTTGACCAGCGTGCAGCCGTCCCCGCCCAAAGTATCGGTCAGGCCGATTTTGGCCCCCTCCACCTGCCGTTCCGGCTCCACCTCCCCTCTGAGCTGCCTGGCTATCTCATAGACCTGGCCGGCACCGGTGGCGCCGATGGGATGCCCCTTTGATTTCAGCCCGCCGGAAGGGTTGATGGCAACCCTGCCGCCGATATCGGCCTCACCCTTCACCCAGGCCTCACCAGACGTACCGTAATCGAAAAATCCCAGGCTTTCCGCCGCAATGAGGCTGGCGATGCTGAAGCAGTCGTGCAGCTCGCAGATATCGATATCCTCAGGTTTGAGCCCGGCCATGTCATAGGCCTGCTTCGCCGATAATTCCCTGGCCCTGAGCCTGGGAAGGTACTCCTGCTGGTTGGCCAGAGGCCCATTAGAGGCCTGCCCGGTGCCAACAACGAACACCGGCTTGCTGGTCAGCTTCCTGGCAACCTCTTCCGTAGCCAGCACCAGGGCGGCGGCACCATCGGAAAACGGGCAGCAGTCATGCAGCTGAATCGGCGTGCTCACCATGAATGAACTCAGCACCGCCTCCATATTTACTTCCTTGCGCAGGTGGGCCTGAGGGTTGAACATGCCATGTTTATAGGACTGCACGGACACGGCGGCCATCTGCTCTTTCAGCCTGGGCAGCGGTACGCCATACCTGGCCGAATAGAGATGAGCCAGCATGGCGAAGACCGCCGGGAAGGTGATGCCGGAGGGGAACTCGTAGCGCGAATCACTGAACATGGCAAAGGTGCGCGTGGCCAGAGGCGTTCCCATGGTGGCCGCCCGCTCCACACCACCGGTCAGGACCACGTCATAGAACCCGGAGGCGACCCACATCCAGGCATCACGTACCGCCATGCTCGCCGAAGCACAGGCACCTTCATAGCGATTTGCCGGCACGTTAAAGCAGCCGATATTTTCCGCGGCAAAGGCCTGCATCGAGCCCTGCCCTTCGGAAAAGTCCCCCAGCACGTTGCCCAGGAAAAGGGCCTGAATGTCTTCCGGTTTCAGGTTTGATTCCGCAAGCGCATCTGTAGCCGCCTCGGCAAAGAGCTCAACACTCGTCCTTTCCTGCGGACCGCTGAACTTCGTTTCCCCCACGCCAACTACCGCAACTTTGCGCATGTCTTACCTCCTGCTCAGAGTGTCAGTCTCATATAAATTACCAGTATTCTCCATGTGCCGTCAAACGTCAGGATATCGCCTTCATGACCAGCTCAGCGATGTCCATGACCCTGACCGATTCCCCTGCCCCTCTGGTCTGTATCCCGTCCTCTAACATCTGCAGGCAGTAGGGGCAGGCCGTGGCGATGAACCCGGCCTTTGTCGACAGCGCCTGCTCGGCGCGCATTTCATTGATTCTCTCGCCCGCCTTCTGCTCTTCCAGCCAGAGATGCCCGCCGCCAGCGCCGCAGCAGAAGCTATACTCCATATTGCGCTCCATCTCCACCAGCCTCACGCCATTCAGCCGGCGCAAAATCTGCCGCGGTGCTTCAAAGATACCGTTGTACCGTCCCAGATAGCACGAATCATGGTAGGTAACCAGGCCAGTCACTCCCCCGATGCCCGGCAGTCTGCCTTCCCTGATAAGGCTGGCCATAAATTCGGTGTGATGGAGGACCTCGAAATCGCCGCCGAACTGCGGATACTCATGTTTCAGCGTGTTGTAGCAGTGGGGGCAGCCGGTAACTATCCTCTTGATTCCGTAGTTATGCAGCAGTTCGATGTTCCGCTGCACCTGCATCTGGAAGAGGTATTCGTTGCCCAGCCGGCGCGCCGGGTCGCCACAGCACGCCTCTTCAGCGCCCAATATGCCGAAGCTGACACCGGCCATTTTCAGGATACTGGCGATAGCCTGAGCCACCCGGGTGCTTCTTTCCTCCAGGGCCTCGGTGCAGCCGACCCAGAACAGTATGTCAACGCCACTATCGTCGGCCAGCGTTTTGACCTCAAGCCCCTCTGCCCAGTCAGTCCGGCTCAGTGTCGTCCCCCGCCACGGGTGCCCCCTGGCCTCAAGGCATTTCAGGGCGCCTTCACCGGTCTCGGGAACGGATGCCCGCTCCATGACCAGGTTTCTCCTCATCTCGATGAGCTTGACCATGGGCTCAACGTATACCGGACAGACCTCCTGGCAGGCATAACAGGTGGTGCAGTTCCAGATTTCGTCCTCGCCTATCACCCCACCAATCATCCGCCCATTATCTTCCGTATTTTCTTTCTCAGCCTTTCGTTTCCGTAAGGCCGGCGCCTGCTCCAGCAAATGCGCTTTCAGGTCCTGTATTATTTTTTTCGGGCTGAGGGGCTTGCCGCTGAGGTAAGCGGGGCAGTTATCCTGGCAGCGTCCGCAGCGCGTGCAGGCGTCGAGGTCCAGCAGGTGTTTCCAGCTGAAATTCTGGATGCGGTCGACGCCGAAGGTCTCCGCCGCTTCCAGGTCAATCGCCGCCAGAGCGCCCCTTGGCCCAAGGCTGCGGAAAAAGACGTTGATTGGCGAAACGATGATGTGCCACAGACGGTTCCAGCGCAGCGAAACATAGATTATTGCGCCCAGCACCAGCAAAGAATGCAGCCACCAGATAATCTGGTGCCACAGAAGCAATGCCGGCTGACCCAGTCCGCTGAAGCCCAGGGCCAGCAGGTAACCACCGGGCGACCACGGTGCCCATTCCGGGCTGGCCTTCAGCTCGGTGGCGGCAATGCGCAACCCTTCAATGATAAAGCCGCTGACCGCTATAACGAGAAGGAGCAGCAGGGCAACCAGGTCTTCCGTCCGGTTATCCAGCCGGTCTGGCCTCTGAACGTAGCGCCGGAACATGGCCAGAATGATGCCGACGATGAGCAATATGCCAAAGACATCGAGGGCCAGTGAGAGACCAAGATAAACACCGCCGTGCAGAAAATCATAAAGGTAATGGCTGGCGGCGACCGTCACCGTCCCGATGAACAGTACAAGACAACCCGAAAAAATGAGGAAATGAATGGTTCCCGGATATAATTCCCGGAAATGCAGCCCCCTGGTCACGCCGAAAAATTTGCCGTGCAGCAGGAGGTGAAATATCTTGTATTTGAAAAATGCCCATATTCTTCCTCCCAGAGGATGAAGACGGTTATCCGGCCGGCCTATTCGCCAGAGCCTCACCCGGCGGTAGAATGCGTAAATGAAAATGCCGACCGCCACCGCCGCCAGCACATCTATAATAACGCCAAGCTGTATGTTCCAGAATACCTCTCGCGTTGGCTCCATATATCTCCTTCTAAAGTAGCATATTTATCAGCGCAGACGGGTAACGGCAACGAAAATGCCAATCGCCAGCGATATGAGGTCAAAAATTATATGGAACAGACCGAAAGGAAGGCCGAAGAACAGCAGGATGCTGACCAGATAGCTGATAACCACGCCCGTGCCGGCCACTGCCGCCAGCCCCCAGCCGCGTTTCCGGTTGACGGCCAGGCCCACCACCTCACCGATGGCGTAGCCGACTCCGGCACCGAGCAGCAGGTTCAGATAGAAGAATGGTAAAAATTGATTGATTACTCCCCAGAGCACGCCGGTGACCAGCGCCATACCCAGGGCCGTGCCGATAGCCCGCAGATAGTATACGGTGGAGACCCGGTACGTGGGCAATTTATATAACCTGGCACATTCCGGACACCGGGCACCCACCGGCGTCTGCACCATGCATTTGGGGCATATCGGCTTGCCGCACTTACCGCATCTCAGGTTCGTTTCCACTCCGGGATGAGCCGCGCACTTCATCAGTCAATCTCGTCGCCTAATTCCTCTATGTCCTTCGCTTTGAAAGAGAGGCGATACATCCAGGCTTTCCGGTCCATTATATCCCGGTCGAAAAGCAGACGGTTCAACAGCACCCTTTTTTTGCTGACTGTAGTTGCCTCCGCCGCCCTTGGCGCCACCAGGCGTTTTAGCACAATTATCAAAAAGAGGGCCAGGAACCCCAGCGTGGTCGTCACCGGCTCGTAAATGGCGCTGACGATGGGCAACGAAGTAACGCTGGCCAGCACCGGCAGCGGTGAGCTTCGCAATATGATGGTGCCAGCGGCGAGGCAGCCAAGACAGGCGATTGTCGGCCAGGGCGTCATCTTGTCGATAAACGGGAGGATAAAGACGATTCCCATGGTGGTGGCGACACCCCGGCCGCCACTGAAGCGGAGAAAGGCGGACCAGTTGTGCCCTATGACCGCCGCCGCACCCACCACCAGCTGCTGGGGCACGCTCATCCCCAGGCTCTGCGCCACCCAGACCATCAACATACCCTTGCCCGCGTCAAAAATGCCGACTGAAATGCCGAGCTTCCAGGAGGTCACCCGCCAGAGGTTGCCGCCGCCCAATTGACCCGTGCCATGCTGCCTGATGTCTATGCCACGGGCTAGCTTGGCCGCGAGATATGCGGCCGGGACTGAACCCAGAAGGTAGGCCGCCAGTATTAAGGCAAACCAGATAGCCATAGGCTCTCCACAGGTATGACTTACTTTAAATAGGCCAACTTTAACATTTTTGGCTCGGCCCGTGCAATCAATCTGTTTACCGCCTCCATGGGCACATCCACCCCACCCAGCAGGGTCTCATTGCTCTCATCCAGGCCGTGATAATCGCTGCCACCGGTAACAATCAGCCCGTGGTTTCTGGCCAGGGCAAGAAGGGTGCCAATCTCTTCACTGGCATAACCATTGTAATAGGCTTCAATGCCCGCCATCCCGGCGGCTTTCAGTCCCGCAATCATCGCCTCCGGTTCCGGGACGGTAAACGGGTGCGCCATCACGGCCACGCCACGGTTGCGCACTATCAGCCGTACCGCCTCCGCCGGGGTCAACTTTTCCCGCTCCACATAGGCCGGGCCGTCGCGCGCGATATACCTGTCAAAGGCTTCCTTTATGGTACTTATATATTTCTTCTCCAGCATCGCCCGCGCGATGTGAGGTCGGCCAACGGAACCGCTGCCGGCGATTTCTCTGACACGTTCCCAGCTTATGTGGATGCCGAGCTCGGCGAGCCTGGCTATCATTCCCTGCGCCCGCCTTTCCCGGGAACTGCGAAACCGCCCCAGCGCGGCGGTGAACTCCTCGCTGGTGTAATCGATGAAATAGCCGAGGATATGAACCTCACCGCTGGGAACGTCCGTGCTTATTTCCACGGCAGGGATAAACTGAAGCTGGTTTAGCTTCCGGGCTTCCTCAAGGGCCGGTGCTATTCCGTCAATAGAGTCGTGGTCGGACAGGGCGATGACCTCCAGGCCGAGCCCCGCCGCCCTGCGGACGATTTCCTGCGGACTATACCTTCCGTCCGAGGCAGTGGAATGGATATGCAGGTCAACCTTGCTCACGGCCTCTCCATCTGCCGAGATATACGTTCAATATCGATGGCCCGGCCACTGCCCTCATCAACGTCAACCAGGATGGCATTTAGAACCGGCTTCCCCTTTCCCACCGAGAGGCGGTGGGGCATTCCGGTAAGAAAACGCCGTAAGACAGCGTCAGGGTCATCGCCGATGATGGAATCGGTCGGCCCGGTCATGCCGATGTCAGTCACATAAGCGGTGCCGTGGGACAGTATCTGTGCGTCAATGGTGCCCACGTGGGTGTGGGTGCCCAGAACCGCGCTGACCCTGCCGTCCAGATACCGGCCCATGGCCATCTTCTCCGAGGTCGCCTCAGCGTGGAAATCAACGATGACCACTGGCGGCCTGTCCGCAGTCTCTTCAAGGAGCTTATCCATGGCCCGGAACGGACAATCGATATCGCCCATGAAGGTCCGCCCCATCAGGTTGACCACCATCGTCTGGCCGGTGATGAGGTAGCCCCTCCCCGGCACCCCCGGTGGATAGTTCAGCGGGCGCAGCACCGGCATCTCACTGTCCAGTTCGGGAATGATGTCCTTCTGCGCCCAGATGTGATTCCCTGATGTCACTACGTGAACGCCGGCCTCTATAAGCTCCTGGGCAATGGCTGGTGTCAGCCCGAAACCGCCGGCGGCATTCTCGGCGTTGGCAATGACCATATCCAGCCGGTACTGATGGCGCAGCTGGGGCAGCAATTCGAGCACCGCCCTCCTGCCGGGCTGGCCGACAATATCACCAATTACCAGTACTCGCATCTGTGTCCTCTACTTCGCATAGTCAACAGCCCTGGTCTCCCTCAGCACGGTTACTTTTATCTGTCCCGGATACTCAAGACCCTCTTCTATCTTTTTCACGATGTCCCGGGCAAGCCGCATGGCGCCCAGGTCATCAATATCCTCCGGCCTGACCAGGATACGGATTTCCCGTCCAGCCTGAATGGCGTAGGATTTCTCCACACCCTTGAAGTCGTTGGCGATGTCTTCCAGCGCTTTCATCCGCTTCAGGTACTTCTCCAGCGATTCGCGCCGGGCGCCCGGCCGGGCGCTGCTTATGGCATCCGCGGCCGAGATGATGAACCCCCACATGCCCACGCTATCCGTCTCCAGGTGGTGCTCGGCAATGCCCTGCACCACCTCCGGCGACTTGTCCCACTGCTTGACCAGGTCGGCGCCAATCTGGGCGTGTGTGCCCTCCACCTCACGGTCAACCGCCTTGCCGATGTCGTGAAGGAGCCCCGCCCTTTTGGCGATGCCCACATTGGCCCCCAGTTCGGAGGCGATCATTCCGGCGATGTAGGCGGTTTCAATGCTGTGCTGCAAGCTGTTCTGCCCATAGCTGGTGCGGTATTTCAGTCGACCCAGCAGCCTTATAATCTCCGGCCTCAGTCCGTGCACGCCAACCTGATAGGCTGCCTGCTCTCCAGCGCTGTTGATATCCGCCTCCACCTCTTCTTTCGCCTTGGATACCACCTCCTCAATACGTGCCGGATGGATGCGGCCATCAAGGATTAGCTTGTGCAATGCGTTGCGAGCGACCTCCCGCCGCACCGGGTCAAAACTGGATACGGTAACCGCCTCAGGCGTATCGTCAATTATCAGGTCCACACCGGTCGCCTGCTCAAGAGCCCTGATATTGCGTCCTTCACGGCCGATGAGCCTCCCCTTCATTTCATCGCTGGGCAGCGGCACCACGGACACCGTGGACTCGGTAACGATTTCCGAGGCACTGCGCTGAATCGCCTGCGAAAGGATTTCCTGAGCCCTTTCGCTGGCTTCTTCTTTCAGCTTTGCTTCCCACTCGTGAAGCCGCCTCGAGGTCTCCTGCTCCATCTCCACCTGCATAGCATCAATCAGTTGCTGGCGCGCCTCAGCGCTTGACATGCCCGAAATCAGCTCAAGCTGCTTCAACTGCCTGTCTCTCAACTCGCCAAGCTGGCCACGGATCGACTCGATTTCCTTCTCCTTGCCGGCCATATTCCTCTCCCGCTGCTCGACGCCTTCCAGCTTTCGGTCCAGATTTTCTATCTTCTGGCTCAAGCGGTTTTCCTGGCGCTGCAGTTCAATACGCCGCTCGCGGTATTCGGCCTCAACCGACATCTTAATCTTTCTGGCCTCTTCCTGAGCGTTGTTCAGCACCACTTTGGCCTCTTCTCTGGCCTCGGCAATCATTTTGGCCGCTTTGCGCTCGGCAATGCGTATCTGCCGGTTGAACATAAACCGCCGGTAAGTAAAGACGGCCATTCCGCCAATGATTACCCCTATAACGATACCGACAAACAAAATGGCTATTATGACAATAATATCTATTCCCATTTTGTCACCCCCCTTTCTTTTAATCTTTATCTATCGGGGGCAGTTTGAGACAGCCGCGTCACCGGGTTTCACCAGTAAATAAGGCTATCCCGAGCTATTCCCTCGTTCCTGCCATACCCTTTTCACAGCATGGCCGATGACTTCATAGCCAAAACCCCGACGCCGCAGATAGTCACCCAGTCGGCGCCGAAAGCTCTGATAGTCGGCGGGGATGCCGCGACGCATCTTCTGCAGCGCCGCCCGATAGGCATTTTCATCGTCATCCATACCAGTTACCGTTTGCTCGATAACGTCGTTCACTACCCCCATTCGTTTCAATTCCATCCCGGTGAGCCACCGACTTCTCGGACTGAATGATTCCCGATTCTCCTTCCAGAACTGGGCAAAGGCCCCATCATCCAGCAGGGCCTGCTCCCTCAGCCGGCCGATGGCCGCATCTACGGTTTCCGCGGCAAAGCCGCGGCGCTGCATCCGCCCCCTGATTTCAGACTCGCTGCGCGGACGGTAACTGAGGTAGCGGTAAGCCGCCTCCAGGCAACGCTGCAACTGGTCGCTCCCGGTCAGTGACTCGAGCCGGTCGCTGGACAGCTCCTGGCCTACCTGCAGGTTCTCTCTTGCCACAACCTCAGCCCCCAGACTGAAGGCGAACCTTCCATCCAGATAGATATTTATCCTTTTCTCTCTTCCCTTCCCGGCGCGGAGGTCGGTAATCCTGCTCACCTTGCTTCTTCCCTTCAAAAACACAAGGCTGAAGCCTCTGCCTCAGCCTTGCCCTCTTCACGCTATTCTGTTTCTGGTTATTACAAAATGCCCTTATTCACCGGGCACGGCAAAATGAGCGGTATTGGCTGAGGCCCTTATTCTTTGCTCCATTTCCTGGGCAATTTCCGGGTTCTGCGCCAGATATTTCTTGGCCGCTTCCCTGCCTTGCCCGAGGCGGACATCGCCGTAAGAGAGAAAGGCACCAGCCTTGCTCACCAGTTCCATTTCCAAGCCGAGGTCAATAAGATTGCCCTCTTTGCTTATGCCGTGGTCAAACATGATGTCGAAATCGGCATTACGAAAAGGCGGGGCAACCTTGTTCTTGACAACCTTGGCCCTGACGTGGTTTCCGATGGCTTCATTTCCCTGCTTGATGGTTTCAACGCGCCTGAGATCAATACGCACCGAGCTGTAAAACTTGAGCGCCCGGCCGCCCGGCGTTACCTCGGGATTGCCGAAGATAATGCCGACCTTCTCCCTGAGCTGGTTGATGAATATGACCGCTGTTCCGGAACGGCCGATGGCCGCCGCCAGCTTGCGCAGGGCCTGTGACATCAGACGCGCCTGCAGACCCACCTGTGGTTCCCCCATATCCCCTTCAATTTCGGCCCGGGGCACCAGCGCCGCAACGCTGTCAATCACGATAGCGTCAATGGCGCTGCTCCTTACCAGCGCCTCGCAGATTTCCAGCGCCTGTTCCCCGGTATCCGGCTGGGAGATAAGCAGTTCCTCAAGATTAACACCGCAATTTGCCGCATAGGATGGGTCTAACGCATGTTCAGCATCGATATAGGCAGCCGTACCACGTTTCTGAGCTTCGGCAATGATATGCTGGGCCAAGGTAGTCTTCCCGGATGCCTCCGGACCGAATATCTCCGTGATGCGACCTCTGGGAATACCACCGATACCTAAAGCCAGGTCCAGAGCCAGCGAGCCGCTGGGAATAGCTTCCACGGGAGTTATGCCCGCAGACTTCCCCAGCTTCATAATGGAGCCTTTGCCAAACCTTTTCTCAATCTGGCCAATCGCCAGCTCAAGTGCCTTCTCTCTCTCGGTAATCATCTGCCTCTTTTACATAATAGCAGACAAATGTTAACAAAACAAGGGGGAAAATATCATTATCGCGGAATGTAAAAGGAAAGAAAAAGTTTTCTTAAAACTCCGGAATCGGCAGCAGTGAGCGTTTGTGGGCGCTTCTGGCCATCACGGCTTCAATCTTTTTCCGCACTTCCTCTGATGCCCCGCCGGTAAGAATAAATCCATCAAGCGCCTCATAGCTCACCCCCATCTCGGCCTCGTCGGTCTGCCCCTCCCACAGTCCCGCCGAGGGTGGTTTATCGATAATCGGCGCCGGAATGCCAAGAAAACGCGCCAGCTCCTTCACCTGTCCCTTGACCAGATTGCCCAGGGGCAGGATGTCCACCCCGCCATCCCCGTGCTTGGTGAAGTAGCCAATGGTAATCTCGCTGCGGTTGCTCGAGCCGGCCACCATATATCGGAGCTGGTTGGCGATATAGTAAAGCGTGACCATCCTCAATCTTGGCTTCAGGTTCGCCTGTGCCAGGCGCTGGAGTGATGTACCCGCTTTAAAATCGGGCAATGCTTTAAGCAAAGCCGAATAAATGTCATCAAGGGCCACCTCGACCGTGGGAATATCGAATTTCTCGGCCACCGCCTGGGCGTGCGCCCTATCGTCGGGGTGGCTGTAACAGGGCATCATCACGCCCAGCGTGCTCTCCGGAAATGCCCGCCGGCATAATGCCGCCACCACCGAGGAATCAACGCCGCCGCTCATCCCCACCACCACCCCCGGGCACCCTCTCGCCGTTACCTCGTCTCTTATCCAGGCAATTAACTTCTCCGCCAAGTCCCCGATATTCATCTCTGTCTCCGTGGTGTCCTGCGTTATCGCTAGTATACTATGGCGCGGTTGAGCGGTCAAAATGGCGGTATACTTTTTACTCTCCAGTATTATATACTCTGCACGGGAGGCAATGATATGGCGCTGAGTCACCGCGAAAGAGTGATAAAGGCACTGAGCCACCAGGAGCCGGACCGGGTTCCCATTGACCTCGGCAGCACCAATAACAGCAGCATCCACATCAAAGGCTATCAGAAGCTGAAAGCCCATTTTGGCGTTAAAGATGAGGATATAATCATCCACCGCATGATGCAGACGGCGGCAGTGCATGAACCAATACTCCAGTCTCTGGATATTGACCTCCGCTTTGTGACCTCCGGCAACTCCGACAGCAAACCGGATAAACCGTTCGGTGAGGATGGTTACGAGGACGAATGGGGTGTCATCCGCCGCATGCCGGCAACTTCTCTGTACTATGACCTGGTCAGGTCGCCTCTTGCCGGAGCCATAACGATTCAGGATGTCGTTAACTACCCTGTGCCCGACCCCACTGACCCCGGCTATACCAGGGGAGTCAGGGACAAGCTCAAGCACTATAAAGAGAACACCGATTACGCCGTCGTACTGCGCCTGCCGTCGGCGTTCGTGCACACGACGCAGTACCTGCGCGGCTTTGAGGACTGGTTTCTGGACCTCGCCGCCGATAAAAAACTGGCCGGCGCTGTTTTTGACCTGGTCACTGACCAGACCACCACCATGGCCGCGGAACTCCTGAAGGCTGGCGGCGAGCTTGCCGACATTGTCGTGGTCAGCGATGACATGGGATTCCAGAATGGGCCTATCGTTTCCCCGGAACTGTACCGTGAACTTCTCAAGCCCCGCCATAAGAGATATTTCGACACCGTTAGAAAGCACACTTCGGCTTTCATTCACTTCCACTGCTGCGGCTCCATCTATAAATTATTGCCGGACCTCATTGACATCGGTGTTGATGTCATTCACCCGGTACAGGTTGCTGCCAAAGATATGGACTCCAGCAAGCTGGCCGCTGATTTCGGTGACCGATTGAGTTTCTGGGGCGGTATCGATACTCAGTTCGTGCTGCCCAAAGGAAGCACCGACGACGTCAAAACAGAAGTCAGGCGGCGCATCAGGGACTTCGCTCCTGGCGGCGGCTATATACTGGGAGCAGTGCACAACATCCAGCCGGACGTGCCGCTGGAGAACATATTAGCCATGTATGAGGCCGCCAGGGAGTACGGCAAGTATCCGATTTCCCCGGACTGATTGACCGGAAGGCCAGAAAAGCCGTAAACTAGATAGTGGGTGATGAAAGATGCCCATTTATGAATATACCTGTTCCGATTGCGAGCTCACCTTTGAGTTGATGAGGCCACTCAGCGAGGCAGACAAAGACGCTCCCTGCCCTCGCTGCCATAGTCAGGCCAGGCGCATCATGTCGCCCTGTGCTTCCTTCTCCAAAAGCAGCAACGGGGAAACGTCCCGCGTCTCCGGCACCGGCAGCTCGTGTGCCGGATGCGGCGCGAGCAACTGCACCATCTGCGGTCATTAGCGAGGAGGCATACGCGTTGCGGCGGCTTAACCGCATAAGCCTCAAAGAATCAAGCCAATAAGTATTACCATATCCTAACTACATTCCTGTGCCCGAGATTGAAGTTATTCATGGCGTATTGACATTTATTATAGAAAGACTATAATTAATCTCTGCAAAACCGTAATGAATTAAATACCTGAGTTAAAGGAGGTAATACTCATGAGCGTACAGGTAGGGAAACCAGCCCCGGATTTCGCCGCCAAAGCGTACCATGAGGGCGCCGCCAGAGAAATCAAACTGGCGGACTACCGCGGCCGATGGGTCATGCTCTGCTTCTACCCGGCGGACTTCACCTGCGTCTGACCGACGGAGCTGGCGGCAGTTGCCGTCAAGTATGCGGAATTTCAGGAACTGGGGGTTGATGTCCTCTCCATCAGCGTTGACAGCAATTTCTCCCACAAGGTCTGGCAGGAGGTGGAGCTCTCCAGGATGGTCAAGGGCGGCATCCCTTACCCGATGCTTTCCGACCCGGGTGGCAGAATTGGCACTCTCTATGGTGTGTACGACGAGGAGAAAGGCGTTGACGTGCGCGGCCGTTTCCTCATTGACCCGGATGGCGTGGTTCAGGCCATGGAGGTTTTAACACCTCCCGTAGGCCGCAATGTAGCCGAGGTATTGCGTCAGTTGAGAGCTTTCCAGCACCACCAGAAGACCGGCGAACTCATGCCATCAGGATGGCAGCCGGGCAAGCCAACGCTCCCGCCAGAGAGCGAGACATTAACCAGGGCCGGCCATGTCTGGGAGGTCTGGAAAACGGATTACGCTTTTTAAAAAACAGGATGCCGCATAAACTAAAGGCGTTAATCTGACGGGATTGACTCCAGCCCCCTGACCACGTCGTTGAGGTCATTGAATGGCGTGCACTTGAGGTTATTTTTCTGGCAGTGGGCCAGCAGGTCGTCGCGGGCAAATACGTAGTCGGCCAGACTGGCCGGGGCTATATCGGAATACCCGTCGCCAATGTAGACCACGCGATAGCCCCGGTTCAGGTGCAGTTCAGCGTATAATCGTTTGAAGTTATCCAGCACCTGCTGGCCATCAGGGCCGATATAGGTGATTTTAAGTCCATCGGGGTCGAACTCGATATGCGCGGCGAATACCTCGATATCCGCGACGCCAATATATTTCAGGGTGGCTTCGATGTAAAATTTCAGCCCGTTGCTGACGATGACAAAGGCAAAACCCTTTCTTGAACATAAATCCAGCAGTTCCTTGAATCCGGGACGGATTTTCACCCTGTCGCCGGCGAACAGGTAATCGAGCATGGTCTTTTCATCGGCCTTTATCATGGCAAAAGTCCTCTGGCTGAAGACGCCGACCGGTATCTTGCGCTCCTGGTATTCCTGCAGAATCTGCCGCCAGTCGCCATCGGCAAAGGCATCGAGGAGCATGAAACTCACATCTAACCCGGCAATCGTGTTGTCAAAATCACATTGAACCAGTGTTTTCATTCCAGTGGAATTCATGCTTTCTCCTGCGGTTGGTGATAATCTTGTGAGATTTCCCCATACAAAATACCATTAAAGCGGCATGGAAGTCTATTTGCCGGGGTGCTAGAATAAAATCGAGCGTTTGACAACATGGCAACCAACTACATTATCGGCACCTCGGGCTGGCACTACGACCACTGGCGTGATTTGTTTTACCCGCCGAAGCTGGCCAAATCAGGCTGGCTGGAATTCTACGCCCGCCACTTTCCCACCGTTGAGCTCAACGCCAGTTTTTACCACCTGCCTTCGGAAAGCGCCTTCACCACCTGGTATAAGTCATCACCCCCTGATTTCACCTTCGCCGTCAAGGTAAGCCGCTTCATCACCCATATCAAGCGCCTCAAAGACAGCGAGGGGCCGCTGGAGAATTTCCTGAAAAGGGCGGAAATTCTGGGGGAAAAACTGGGCCCCCTTCTCTACCAGCTGCCGCCCGGCATGCACCGCGATGATACGACACTTGAATCATTTCTGGCCATATTACCAAAAGGCCTGCGCCACGTGTTCGAGTTCAGGCACGAATCCTGGCTTGATGATGATGTCTTCGAAACGCTGCGCCGGCACAACGTCGGCCTCTGCGTCTTTGACATGCCCAAGCTCACCTGCCCGCTGGCGGCCACCGCCGATTTCGCCTATGTCAGATTCCACGGCAGTGACGCGCTGTACTCCAGCAATTACTCCGATGAAGCGCTTTCTGGCTGGGCAAAGAAGCTGGCGCAGCTGCCTGACACCGTGAAAGCGGTTTATATTTATTTCAATAATGACATCGGGGGATACGCGCTGGACAACGCCAGAACCCTGCGTACTTATCTGCAAGCCAAATGATAAAGGAGACACTATTGACTGATAATTCCTACAGACTGCTGGTGGTTGACATTGACGGCACGCTGGTAAATAGATACGGCACGATTTCAGACCGTGATAAGGAAGCACTGTCCCGGGCCCGCGGCGCGGGCATACAGGTCGCATTGTCCACAGGTCGCGGCCTCCAGGCCACCTTGAGCATTATACAAGACCTTTCGCTGGACAGCTATCACATTTCATTTGACGGCGCGCTGGTCAGCCACCCCGGTTCCAGCGAAGAGATATACGTCAGCCCCATCGGCAAAGAGCTGGTAAGGCAGATGATTGATGTGGCACGCCAGTGCCGGGTCGACCTCGAGCTTTTCACCGTGACGCGCTACTTTGTGGAGCGGGAGACGTGGTCAACCGACGCCCACCGCGATTTCTTCGGCGTAAACTCAACTGTAGTAGACCTGCGCCAAATCTGGCAGAGGGAGAGAATCCTCAAAGGTGGCGTCGTCCCCACCAGTCCTGAGGAAAAGGCCAGGGCCGCGGATTTCTACCGCCGGCTGGACCACCGCCTGCATCTTTCGCGGGCCAGAACGCCCGTCTATCCTGATGTCGAGTTCATCAACATCCTCGCGCCCGGCGTTTCCAAGGGGAAAGCACTGGAAAAGCTGGCGGCCCACCTCAAAATACCTCTCGGCGAGACCATCGCCGTGGGGGACGGCACCAATGATGTCTCGCTCCTGAAAACGGCAGGACTGGCCATCGCCATGGGGAACGCCGACGATGAGGTGAAGGCGACCGCCGATTACGTTACCCTTGACGTTGACCACAGCGGACTGGCGGCCGCCATCGACCAATTTATTTAGCCCAGAAACCGCACCATCAGGTCGGAAAACTCACGGATTTTCTGCCGGTAGACACTGTGCCCAGAATTCTGGAAAACGCGCACCTGACAGTTGGGAATCCGCTCGGCGGCGAGGTAGGCATGGTGCACCGGGACAATATTATCCTTGGCGCCCCAGACAAGCAACGTTGGCATGAGCAATTCGGAAAGCTGGTTCACCAGGACAGTGGTCTGTCCCTTCGCCGTCATTACGCTTTTCCCGATGCTCATTCTGAAGAGAGAGGGTGGAGTCAGCTTTTCCAGCGGGCAATTCAATTTCCTGACCAGCCACCCTATTGCCCTGAATACGGAGACCACGGTTTTCTTCGCAATCCGGTAAAAAATGGGCAGGGACAGAATTCTCGACCAGAACGCAATTTCTCTTCCCAGGCACAGGCTGCTGACCAGGACCAGACGCTTTATTTTGTGCGGGAATCGCAGCGCATAGTTCAGAGCAATGCCGCCGCCAAGTGAATGCCCAACGAGGTGGAAACGCCCCAGCCCCAGACTGCGGGAGAAATCCTCGACGAATGTGACGTATGAAGACAGCTCGAAGTCCTCAGCAGCCGCTTTGCTGCGGCCAAAACCGGGGAGGTCGGGCAAATAGACCTGATAATATCTGGAAAGCTCGGCGGCATTTCTCAGCCAGGCACGGCCACTGTCACCACCGCCGTGAATCACAATCAGGGGTTCTCCCTCCCCACCCGTGAGATAGTGGACATCAATTTGCCCCACTTTAACGCTTTCTGGACGCAGATTGGTTCCCCCGAGACGGCTGAGAATCTCTTTAGAAAACGTATCTTTGCTCATCGTTACCTATTCCAGTTCCATAAATGCTATCGGCGATTCATCACTTCTTCTAATATAAAACACGAAGGTTAAAAACTTGTTAAAACACCGCCCTAAAACAGGGCCGAAAGATTACAAAATTATTACAATGTTGCCATGGGCAAACGGCAATCAGGTCGCATGAGCCGAATGGCCACCAGGCAAACGTAATGGTATAATGAAGATGCTTGGGGTTTCCCACTTAAAAAGAAAGGCAGGCGTTTTCGCCGCCTTCTACATATATTTTACCGAATAAGGTCGCCAACTTCAAACCGCAGCACTTTATGGAAACCCGTCGAATATCACTTAAGGGGGTAAGTTTATGGCCAAAGTGCAGATGGGTCCCGGACCGTTCCTTTATCCCATGCCCACACTCCTGGTCGGCGCCAATGTCGATGACAAGCCAAACTTCATGGCCGTGGCCTGGGGCAACATGGCCAATGCCGAACCGCCCATGGCCGCAGTTGCCATACGGACCAGCCGCCATACCCACAAAGGTATTGCGCAAAACAGGACTTTCTCCGTCAATATCCCTTCCGTTGACCTGGTAAAAGAAGCCGACTACTGCGGCATTGCCTCCGGCGCCGAGGTGGACAAAGTCCGGGCCTGTCGGTTCAGCGTGTTCTATGGCAAGCTGGACACAGCGCCAATGATTGAGCAATGCCCGGTCAACCTAGAGTGCCGTGTCGCGCATTCTCTGGAACTGGGGAGCCATACGCTCTACGTAGGCCGGATTGAGGAGGTCCACATCTCCAGCGACTGTCTTACCGAAGGCAGGCTTGACCTGGAAAAAGTGAAGCCCTTTGCCTTTTTGGGAGAATCATCGCGGCAGTATCACGCTATGGGCAAGCTCCTGGGCAAGGCGTTCCGCATCGGCCTGGAAATCAAAAGCCGGGAGCAATCTGGCTAGGCTTCTTCAGGTCGGTATTTCTTCACCAGCGCCGGGTCATAGGGCGCCATGCGCTCGATGCAGCCTTCCCGCGGACATATCTGACAGCTCTCAAAGCTGACTTCGGTGGGGAAAAATATTCCAGATACCGACTTGATAGGCACCATCAGAAAGGTATCGGTGAGCCTGACGCCGATGAGTTCCTCAACTTTTTCCCTGCCTCCGAAAATGGAGAACAGCTCCTTTTGCTGGGTAATCGGCCAGTCAATTTCCGCCCCGGCACCCGGTGCCATTCTGGATAATTGCCCGAGGGCATATTTCTTTTTTAAATAGTCTTCAACATAGCGCCGGGCCAGTATAAGCGCCGTTTCTTTTATCTGGTCAAGGTAATACCCCTTGATGAAGTCCGTGGAAGGGATGTCAATCTCATCCAGCTCCCGGCCGCAGGTAATAACGTAAGGAAATACGCGCTCCACTTTATCCAGATTTACCCTGAGGACCCGGCTGGTGAATTTGACGCCGCCGATTTCCAGCGAGTCCCCGTCTTTGTTTTCAACATAGGAAACCTCGCAGACTGCCTTGGGCCTGGCGATAGGGCGGGCGATGTCCAGCATTTCACGTATGTTTCCCACAATGCTATCGCGCCGGTTGCGGAAGCGCATCCGCTTCAAAACAGCTTCAAGTTCCAGCTCAATCGGGATGCTGTTCAGTACCTCCATGGCGCTCCTTTTACCAGCGTCAGATATGCTTGATAAAGGGGATTGGTCCCGATAAATAAGTATCGGCTGTCTCCGGGGCTACCGCAGTCGTTCTCGGATGGCCTTGCGCACCGCTTCCTCTATCGTCTCCTCAACCTGCCGCGTGCGCTCGTATTCCAGCCTGGACAGCTCTTCCTCGCAGAAACGTTCGAACAATTGTCTTCCCTGCCTCCACCCCACAAGCCATACCATGCCCAACCCGAAGATGGCCACCGGCGCTACAATCTCCAGGCTGA
>DAOUDY010000021.1:0-3501 GCA_034430755.1 Dehalococcoidales bacterium | reverse complement strand
CATATTTGACGTCTACTCCGGGAAGCAGGTGCCGGCGGGAAAGAAGTCGCTCGCCTACCGCATCGCCTACCAGTCGCCGGCTCACACCCTCACCGACGAAGAGGTGAATAAAGTACAGGAGCAAATCTTAAAGAAGCTGAGCCAGCAGCTGGGCGCCACTTTGCGCGGCTAGCCTTCAGGTTTTGACTTTTTGTTCTTTTCCCTGAGCTTCAACGTGTTCCTGACCAAGTCTTTCTCGCGGTCGTAGTTGATGACCCGCTGCAGCATTATCTTCTGCGTCTGTACCGGCCCGGCGCCGTGCCAGGTGCCCACCCCGTGCAGCCCCGCCGTCCAGTTCTGGAGCAGCTTGGTTACTTTCATGATGTTTTCCGTCGGCTCATCAGAACCAAAGCTGTAAAACTCCTCCACGTAACCCTTGACCTCGGGGTTTTTGAGTTCTTTGAGCGAAGGCATGGTAACAATCAGCCCACCACCGATGTCGCCGGCGAGCGCCATCATCCGCCAGAAAGCGTTGCAGACATTGAGCTTGGCCACGTTGCCCATCAGCTCATCGGGCAGGAACACTCCGGAACCGGGGGGCTCCTCAGAGCCGCGGCGGGCCGCCTCCAGACCGCAGGCGCGGCTCGTCTCCCGCAGCACCACCATCTCCGCCAGCTGCTCGTTGATGTGGGCCGCCTTCTCCAGTCCCTTGTATTCCTGAATCAGCCTTGAGGCGCCGATAATCTGGTTCATGAAGCCGACCTTGCACGTCCCGCCGCAGGTCATGCGGTGCGTCCGGGCAAAGCGGGCCACCATCTTGCCGGAATAGTTATATTCGCCGCAGTGGAAAACGCGTTCCCAAGGCACAAAGACGTTGTCAAAAACGACCATTGAAGTCTCGCGCTGTCCATAGACAGGATTGCCCAGCTCTTCAAGGTCATCGGCCTGCTCCCTCTCCGCGGAGTAGGGCGTGTACTGGCAGACATAAGTTATGCCCTTGGCATCAACCGGCGTGGCAAAGGCAACGGCATAATCTTCCTCGCCTTCAAAATGGGCGCTCTGGGGCAGTACTACAAGCTCGTGGCTGGCGTAGGCACCGCTGATATTTATCTTCGCCCCCCGCACCACAATACCATCCTTATTCTTATCCACTACCTTCAAGGAAAGGTACGGGTCCGGCCATTCCCGGGTTTTCTTGCTGCGGGAACCCCTCGGCTCGGTCAGGGCACCGGCCACAGACAGGTCTTCTTTCTGCACCATCTTCAGGTACTCCAGAAACCTGGGGCGGTATTCGGTGCCGAGGTCGCGGTCCATCTCCCAGGTGGTGCTGGCCAGGGCATGAAAGGCGTCGTAGCCGACGCAGCGGTAGATGCACGTCCCGAGCATCTCGGCGGTGAAGGTGCCTGCCTCAGCCTTCTTGATAAGGTCGTCAACGCTGGCGCTCACGTGGGTATAGCGATTGACCGTCTCGCCAGTGAGAGGCGAATGGCAGGTCATGATATCTTTGTATTTCGGGTCAAGGGCCCAGGCATAGCTGGCTTTATTGGCCTCCACCACGGTGCGGGTGTTGCGGTTCTCCAGGACACTGGCCACCCCCTTACCGTTCATGAACACGCGTGGCTTCAGCTTTTTCAGGCTCTCCTCAAACTGCTCCGGAGTCATCAGCGCCATTCTGTACTACCTCACTTTCTGCTTTTCCCGCTTTGTATGAGCTCCTTCACCCTGGCCGCGGCGTCAGCAACATTGACCAGCGCGGCCTCCTTTTCCCAGCGCCACTTGACCTCAACGCTGTTTTTCTCCAGCGTGCGCGGGCTGACCGTCACCCGCAACGGTATCCCCAGGAGGTCGGCGTCGTTGAACTTCACGCCGGGAGATTCCTCTCTGTCGTCAAAGAGCACCTCAAGGCCAGCCGACTGCAGTCCGGCATAGAGCTTTTCGGCGACCTCCGAAACATTCGCATCCTCACGGTAGAGCGGGCAGAAATAGACCTGATAGGGCGCGATGGACAGCGGCCAGATGATGCCTTTGTCGTCGTGGTAGTGCTCGACGACCGCCGCCAGCAGCCTTCCCAGCCCTATCCCGTAGCAGCCCATGATTATCGGTCGGGAATCGCCCTTTTCATCAATAAAATTGGCGCCAAGCGCGGTGCTGAGAAAGGTGCCCAGCTTGAACACGTGCCCGATTTCAATCCCCGGCGTTGATTTCAACGTGCCGGCACATCTGGGACAGCCGTCCCCTTCGGCGGCACGGGCGATATCGGCCACGATGTCAGCTTTGAAGTCGCGGGGATAGTTGACGTTCTTGATATGGGTATCCGGCTTGTTGCCGCCGGCGACAAAGTTGATGCCCTCAGTTACCGAATCATCAGCCACTATCTTTATGTTCTTCAGGCCCATCGGCGAGGCGTAGCCGGCAGCGATGCCCGCCTCGCTCACCTCGGCCTCGGCGGCCATGTGCAGGTCGGTGCATTTCAGCAGCCTTTGCAGCTTGACCTCGTTTACCTCAAGGTCGCCCCTTATCATGGCGAAGACCACCTGCCCATCGGCAACGTAGAAGACCGCCTTCAGGGTGTGATCTTCGGGCACGTTGAGAAAGCTGGCCAGCTCCTCTATGGTCTTCATGCCGGGGGTGGCCACTTCCTCAAGTGGCAGCGGCTTTTCCGGCGCTATCTGCCTCTTGGCGCTGACCGCCTTGTCGGCATTGGCAGCGTAATCGCATTTATCACAGCGGATGACCTCGTCCTCGCCGCTCCCGGCGACGAGCATGAACTCGTGGGAGTCCTTGCCGCCGATGGCGCCGCTGTCCGCCTCGACGAGCAGCACGGGCAGCTCGCAGCGGTCATAGATTTTCCGGTAGGCCTGAATCATCTTCTGGTAGCTCGCGTCCAGACCATCCTCGTCCACGTCGAAGCTGTAGAGGTCCTTCATGATGAACTCGCGCACTCGTATCAGCCCGCCGCGCGGCCTCGGCTCGTCTCTAAATTTGGTCTGAATCTGATACAGTAATTTTGGCAGGTCGCGGTAGCTCTGGACGTGGTGGCTGACCATGTGGGTGAGCACTTCTTCGTGGGTGGGGCCAAGGACCAGGGTGCGCTCACGCCGGTCGAGCAGGGTGAAAAGCCCCTTGCCAAAAGACTTATCTCTCCCCGTCTGCTGCCAGAGCTCAACAGGCTGGAGCACGGGCATGGCCAGTTCCTGACCGCCGGCGTTGTCCATCTCTTCCCGGATGATGTTTTCTATTTTCTTGAGCACCCGCCACCCCAGCGGCATGTAGGAGTAGACCCCCGCCGCTATCTGCATTATCATCCCCGCCCGCAATAAAAGCTGGTGGCTGGTCGTGTCCGCCTCGGACGGTATCTCCCGCTGTGTTTTGCCGAATAACTGTGATAAGCGCATAAGCTAAAACTCCAGTATATTTAGTTTTTCTACCTCACCCCCTGTGTCCCCCTCTCCTATCAAGGAGAGGGGGAGGTTTTGGGGAAGAGGGGCTTCGCCCCTCTTAAACTCCCCGCTTATTATATTT
>DAOUDY010000020.1:0-6826 GCA_034430755.1 Dehalococcoidales bacterium | reverse complement strand
CGAGGCAAGGTGATTGCACTTCATATGGTGGGCGGCAGCATCGGTTTTTCCATCGGCCCCCTTCTGGGAGGTCTGATTGCGGAACATCTGGGATGGCGCTTTGCCTTCATCATACTGGGCCTTCCCGCCATATTTGCGGTTCCCATAATAATGAAGAGGTTTGCGCTGGTCGAAAAAACTACCGGTATCCTGTCTTCAGGCAAAACCCCGGGAAATGAACTGCCTCAAACCCGGAAAGTTGGCATATTTCAGGTGCTGCGACCTCTTGCCCCCGTTCTGTTCCTGTGCGTATCCATGCAGCTTATTGCCGGAGTCGCAATGGCCTTTGTCCCGTTGTACCTCGTTGACAAACATGGAGTTGCTCCAGCCTTTGCCGCGGTGCTGGTGGGTATTTTAAGGCTTGGAGGCATATTGGGCAGCCTTTTTGGCGGCTGGTTATCTGACGGGTGGGGCCGGAAGCAGGCCATTATCCTGTCACTGGTGGCTACTGGCCCTGTCCTGTACTTGCTTACCATACTCCCGTATAACGCTGGGCTTGTCGTCGTCCTGATTCTCTTCGGCATGTGCCGTTATATGGCGCAGGCAACGGCGCAGCCGTATCTTATGGATACTGTCCCGCCTTATCTCAGGGCGACAGCCTTTGGCATCTATTTTGGACTGGCACTGGAAGGTCAGAGCATAATACAGCCCGTGGCCGGATATTTTATGGACATTTATGGCATCGCCAGTGTCTTTGCGGTTATTGCTATAGCTAGCGGGGCATTGTCTCTGGTGGCACTGCTTTTGGCCAGGAGAGTGTGAAAAGACCTCACGGATGAGTTTTCTTCACATAGACCTTGATTTCTCCGCCTTCCTCCTCCATCCCCAGAAATTCGTGGCCGGTGGTCTGGCACCAGGCCGGCATGTCCTGTTTTATGCCTTTATCATCGGCAATGACTTCCAGGACTTCTCCCGGCTTCAATTCTTTAAACTTCGCCGCTGTTTTAACTATGGGCATCGGGCAGTATAAGCCTACACAATCGAGCGTTTTATCCGCCTTCATTGCTTTATCCTTGCCTAGATGAAAAGCGTCACTTTTGATTCGCGTGCCTCGTTCAGGAAAAAGGCGGCACCGGCCAGGCTGGCGATATGCTCGCGGAAGGTATCTTCTTCAGAAATACCCATCACGTTGCAGGTGGTGCTGCACGGAACCAGCTTGACGCCCATCTCCTGGGCCATGTTTATCATCTCGTCAAGGGACGGGTAATTGACGTCTTTCATCAGCTTTTTCATCATCCAGGTGCCCAGGCCAAACATATTGAAGCGAGAGAGTTTCAGCCTTTTGCTACCACCCCTGTTCATGAAATTGAGCATCTTCCTCATCAGGCCCTTGCTTCTGATTTTACCCTCGTTTTTCTTGATGATATTGAGCCCCCAGTAGGTGAAGAACATACTCACTTCCATCCCCATGCTGGCAGCCGTGGTTGCCAGGGTAAATCCGGCCAGAGCACGGTCCAGGTCGCCGCTGAACATGACTATGGTCAGCTTGTCCTTTTCCTCGGCCATTCCAGTTCATACCTTGGCATCTTCGCCTTTGATTTCGGCGCCACAGTAAGGACACACTCTCTTCTCGCGGGGAACCGGTTTCCGGCAGCTGGGACAGTAGAATACGGTAATTCCACATACCTCACAGTGCTCGCCGTCTGGCGCCGTTATCTCGGCATCACAGTACGGACAAAAACGTCGCTTCTTTTCTCCCTGCTCTGCCATCACTTCTTCCCCCCTTTTGCCTGCTTTTTCATATAATCTTTAATCGCCTTGTTCAGCGCCTGTGCGCCCAGATTGGAGCAGTGGAATTTATTCTTGGGCAGTCCGTCGAGCTCATCAGCTACCAGCTTCGGGGTTATCTTCCTCGCTTCATCAAGCGTTTTCCCTATCGCCATCTCGCTGACCATGCTGGAGACGGCGATAGCCGCCCCGCAGCCAAAGGTCTTGAACTTCACATCCTCCAGCCGGTTGTCCTTTACCTTTATGTAAAACGTCATCACGTCCCCGCACACCGGATTACCGACCTCTCCAATGCCGTCCGGGTTCTCTATCTCACCGACGTTGCGCGGGTTCATAAAGTGCTCCATAACTTTCTCGCTATATATCGGCATATCATCTGCCTCCTTTGCCCGTTTTGACGAACTTCGCATACAGCGGCGACATCTGCCGCAATCTTTCCACAATCGGCGGCATCACCTCAAGCACATAATCCACGTCTTCTTCAGTGTTATCAATGCCGAAGGTGAAAAGGACGGAGCCCTGGGCCAGCTCGTGGGACAGCCCCATGGCAATGAGCACGTGCGAGGCCTTGAGCGCCTTTGAGGTGCAGGCCGAGCCGCTGGTCACCGCCACCCCCTGACTGTTGAGGAGCATGAGCATGGACTCCCCTTCGATGAATTCCACGCAGAAGCTGGCGTTGCCCGGCAGCCTGTGTTCCGGGTGACCGGTAACCACCGTATGGCCGATTTGTGCCGGCAGTTCGGCGAGCAACCGGTCGCGCAGGCGGCTCAGGTGTTTCACACGGGATCCCATATCGTTTTTCGCCAGCTCCGCCGCCTTTCCCAGCCCTACAATAGCCGGTATGTTCTCGGTGCCGGCGCGCCTCCCTTCTTCCTGAATCCCGCCGTCAAGCAGGGGCATGATGCGCACGCCCTTGCGAATGTAAAGTGCGCCAACGCCTTTGGGCCCGTAGAACTGGTTTCCCGCCAGACTCAGGGCATCAACGCCCAGTTCCTTCACATTGACCGGTATCGTCCCGGCGGCGGCGACGGCGTCGGTGTGGAACGGTATGTCATGCTCCCTGGTTATCCGGGCGATTTCCCGAACAGGCTCGATGGTGCCCACCTCGCCACTGGCGTGCATGACGGAGACGAGCACGGTGTCTTTTCGGATGCGCTTGCGCACATCATCAGGGTCGACCAACCCATGTCGGTCAACCGGGACTTCGGTGAGTTCAAACCCCCATTTCTCCAGCGTTTTCGCGGAATGGAGCACCGAAAAGTGCTCGATTGACGAGACGACGATGTGTTTCCCTTTGTTCTGTTGCGCCAGCGCCAGCCCTTTCACGGCAAAGTTATTGCTCTCCGTGCCGCTTCCGGTGAAAACTATCTCATCGGCGTCAGCACCGATTAGTTGTGCCACCTGTTCCCGTGCCGTGTCCATGGCCTCCCGTGCCGCATCCCCCCAGTCGTGCAGACATGATGGATTGCCGAACAGCTCGTCGAGGTACGGCAGCATCGCCTCTCTGACTTCAGGGAGGAGCGGGGTCGTGGCGGCATGGTCCAGGTACACCTTTCTCATTTCTTCAACCTGCTTTGCAGCTTGTGCAGCAGCTCCTGCTCTATCTCAGCGTGTGCTTCCAGCAACTTGCGCGTATGGCTGATATAGGCGCGCATGTCGTGGGCGCTTGCCTCCCAGCGATGGCGAGCCATGTCGCCGGCGACCAGTTCCTCGGCATGTTTTTTGGAGTGGGCCAGGCGATTTCTCAGGTCGACGTGCTCAAGGAAAATGGATTGCAGCGAGGATTTAAGCTCTTCGTCTCCATGCCGGTCAACCACGGACGGCAGCGATGTCTCCTCAAAGTGAAAATGCCGCTGCAGCCCGTCTTCAATCTCCTTCAGCGTATCCTCAAGCTCTTGCAGGCCTTTTTTCTGATTTAACCTGCCCGGCATGAAGGCTTCTTTGGCCTCTTCAAAACTCATCATTGCTTCCGTATCGTTGACCACGCGTTCCAGATTATTGAAGCCCTGCTTTATCGTTTTATGCTCGGCTATGACTCTTTCAATTGTTGCCAGTGCTTCTTCCATAACAAGACCTCCTCGGGGGCACACCTGAGCGCTTATCATGCTCCGTGGCGCACCATAAGTATAGCATACTGCTCGTTGTCGGACTATGCTCGTTGCCTTGCGTTATTAAGCTTGTCTCAACCGGTACAGGACAATGCCAGCGCTGCCGAGGGCAATGCCCGTGATGACCATGAAGACACCGCTGGCCATGACCGCCTGGGTGAGGCCGAAGGCAACAACCGCCAGGTACAGGTAGTTCTCCAGGTTCAACGCCTGGGCATAGGTCAGGTGCTGGGGATTGGTGGGGTCATAGCGCCCTTCACCCAGCAGGTCTTCGTAAGAGGCGGCAATGCTGCGGCGGTGCTCCCTGATGGTATTGCCGGCTTCCATTGCTTCTGGCAGGGAATCGATAACCTCGCCCGCGAGTTCGGACTCTATCCCGAGGGTCACATTCTCAACGCGCATCGCTTCTTTTAGCTGCATGTCTCTGGATGCGCCCAGCCCGATAAACACCGCGCCCATTACTATTGCTACCAGACCAACGAATACTATCAGGATAGAAAGAATGCGTGTCATTTTCTGCCTCCTTATTTTATTCAATTGTAGGAGACGCATTATCGTCTGTATATGACATATGTCACATACTACTGGTCAGCGATAGGCTATGATAATATAATAATTCTGATGGGGGGTCAAGAGGGTCAGCGATGGCTCGGAAACAGGGTGATAAAAGAATACGTATTCATGTCACCGGGATGACCTGCACCACCTGCGCGGCAACGATTGAAAAAGGTCTCTCTGGAACTCCCGGCGTGTCAGAGGCGAAGGTAAATTTTGCTTCCGAGCAGGCGTCCATTGCCTATGACCCGGAGCGCGTGAGCCTGAACAAGCTCAAAGAAACCATATCCCATATCGGCTACGGCGCGGCAACACGCAAATCAGTTTTCCCGGTGCGCGGTATGACCTGTGCTTCCTGTGTGGCGCGCGTTGAGCAGGCGTTATCCAGCGTGCCCGGCGTGGTCTCGGCCAGCGTCAACCTGGCTTCGGAGAAGGCCACTGTGGAATACCTGGAAGAAACCCGGGTATCAGACCTGAAGCGGGCGGTGGCCGAGGCTGGCTACGAGCCGGGTGAAGAAGCAGAAACGCTGGAGGATGTCACCACGGCATCCAGGCGAGAAATCAAATCACTGCGCAATCGGTTTCTTCTGGCTGCGGTTCTTGGCCTGTTGATTCTGGGGCTGGGGTTCGGCCCATCTTTTCCCGGCAAGCCCTATCTGCTCTGGCTGCTGGCCACCCCGGTGCAGTTCTGGGCAGGCTGGCGGTTTTACCGGGGAATGTGGGGGGCTTTGCGACACCGGACGGCGGATATGAACACCCTCATTGCTGTGGGCACATCAGCCGCCTATGCTTACAGTGTCCTGGCGGTGGTCTTTCCGGGATTTTTCGCTGCCGGGGGGCTGGAGCCGCATCTTTACTTTGATACATCGGCCATGATTATCGCCCTGATTCTTCTGGGTCGTTTTCTGGAAGCCAGGGCCAGGGGACAAACATCGGAGGCGATAAAGAAACTCATCGGTCTGCAGCCGAGGACAGCGCTGGTAATTCGCAACGGGGAGGAAAAGGAAATACCGGTGGAAGAGGTTGCGGTGGGCGACCTGATAACAGTCAGGCCCGGGGAGCGGGTGCCGGTGGACGGCGTCGTGCGTAAGGGCTATTCCAGCGTTGATGAGTCCATGATTACTGGCGAGAGCATCCCGGCGGAGAAAAAGGAGGGCGATGAGGTTATCGGGGCGACCATAAACAGAACGGGCAGCTTTCAGTTTGAAGCCAAGAAAGTTGGCAGGGACACCACGCTGGCGCAGATAATCCGGCTCGTTGAGGAGGCACAGGGGAGCAAGGCGCCGATACAGCGTCTGGCGGATATAATTGCCAGCTATTTCGTGCCCATCGTGATCGGCATTGCCCTAGTCACGTTTATCATCTGGTATTTCGTGGGGCCGGCACCGGCCTTCACCTTCGCCCTGCTCAATTTCATTGCCGTATTGATTATCGCCTGTCCCTGCGCCTTGGGACTGGCGACGCCGACCGCCATCATGGTCGGCACCGGCAAAGGAGCCGAGAACGGTATCCTCATCCGGAGCGCCGAAGCCCTGGAGAGAGCACACAAGATAAACACCGTCCTGCTGGACAAGACCGGCACGCTGACGCAGGGAAAGCCACTGGTAACCGATATCATCACCGCCGGTTCTTTTTCGGAAGAAGATATATTGCGTCTGGCAGCATCGGTGGAGCGCCAGTCCGAGCACCCGCTGGCCGAGGCCATCGTTCAGGCGGCTTCAGACAGGAAATTAAAGCTGCAATCGGTTGCCGGTTTTAAGGCCGTTCCTGGAAAAGGCGTGGAGGCTCTGGCCGACGGCGAGAAGATTATTCTCGGCAACCTGACGCTGATGAAGGATGAGAAGCTTGACCTGAAAGGGCTTGAGAAAGAGGCCAACCGGCTCTGGGAAGAGGGCAAAACGGCCATGTTTCTCGGCCTGGACCGTGAGGTTATCGGCCTCGTGGCGCTGGCTGATACGCTCAAACCCGGTGCCCGGGAGGCGGTCGCCGCCCTGCACCAGTTGGGAATCGAGGTTGTCATGCTCACCGGAGACAACCATCGCACCGCCAATGCCATTGCCAGGGAAACGGATATCGACCGTGTCGTTGCCGAGGTGCTTCCCGATCATAAAGCCCGGGAAGTGAAAAAATTGCAGGACGAGGGGAAGGTGGTGGCCATGGTCGGCGATGGCATCAATGACGCCCCGGCACTGGCCCAGGCTGACATCGGCATCGCCATTGGCACGGGCACCGATGTTGCCATTGAGACCGGCGACGTTACCCTGATAAGCGGCGATTTATCCGGCATTGTGAACGCAATTTCGCTGAGCAAACGCACCCTCAGAACGATAAAGCAGAACCTTTTCTGGGCCTTTGCCTATAATGTTTCCCTCATTCCGGTGGCGGCTGGCGTGCTC
>DAOUDY010000019.1:0-27334 GCA_034430755.1 Dehalococcoidales bacterium | reverse complement strand
CCGTCCATGTCAGACGAACGGTTTCGAGAGCAGGTCGTCCGGCGCCTGAGATGGCTTGCCTTCTCTGCCGAAGAGTCCGGGGCAGAGGCAGTGCTGCTCACCTGCACCGCCTTCGGGCGTCTGGTAGATGACGTGAAAGAGGCGGTCAGCGTTCCCGTCCTGTCGGTACTTGAGATTATTACCGATGAGGCGATGGGCATGAGCGACCGTATCGGTATCCTGGGAACCTATCCCGGCACAGTAGCCTCCGCATCACAGATTATTCAGGAACAGGCAAAACGCAGCGGCAAGCAGGTTGAAGTGAAAACATCGTTCTGCCCTGACGCTCTCGGCGCTCTCATACGCGAGGATTTAGCCACCCACGACCGCATTGTTCTGGAGCATCTGAACCAGCTGATGGAGGAGGCAGCGGTAATTGTAGTACCTCAGCCCTCCATTGACCGGGTTATAAAACAGGTCCCCGAGGCCAGCCGCAAGGTGCCCATCATGCCCAGCGCTCTTCTGTCGGTGCAGCGCTTGAAAGATACCCTGGACAGTCTGGCCTAGCAAATAGAAGCAAATGAAAATTCACGAATATCAGGCAAAGGAGCTTCTCTCCAGGTACGGTATACCGGTACCCCAGGGCAGTGTAGCCAAGACCGCCCGTGAGGCAGGGGAAGCCGCCGAACGAATTGGCCGGCGGGTGGCCATAAAGGCCCAGATTCACGGCGGAGGCCGGGGTAAAGCCGGGGGCATAAAGGTCGCGGAAACGCCGGGGGAGGCAGAGCAAACAGCCCGAGACCTGCTCGGGACAAGGCTGGCAACCCACCAGACGGGGCCAGAGGGGCTGCCGGTAAATGCGGTGCTGGTCGAGGAGGCGGTTCAGGTCGAAAAGGAAATCTATGCCAGCATTCTTATAGACACCTCGGCCCGCGCTCCAGTTATGATGGCCAGCGAGGCCGGAGGCATGGAAATCGAGGAGATAGCCGTCAAGAGCCCTCAGAAAATCCTGAAACAATATATCGATATGGTCACCGGCCTTTCGCCCTATAAGGCACGAACGCTGGCCTACGGCATGAACCTACCCGCGGAAAGCATCAGGCCAGCCGTAGAGGTCATGTCGGGTATATACCGGTTATTTATGGAGAAGGACTGCTCTCTGGTGGAAATCAACCCCCTGGTCATCACCAGGGATGGAAAGCTGCTGGCGCTTGACGGTAAAGTAAATTTTGATGACAATGCCCTTTTTCGCCATCAGGATATCGCCCAGTATCGTGATAGCTCCCAGGAGGACCCGCTGGAGGTGGAAGCAGCCGATGTTGGCGTGAACTACGTGAAGCTGGGCGGCAGTGTGGGATGCCTGGTCAACGGCGCCGGCCTGGCCATGGCAACCATGGACCTGGTAAAGCTGGTGGGAGGTGAACCGGCCAACTTTCTGGATGTGGGAGGGGGAGCCAGCGAAGAACAGGTTGCCAGCGCCCTCAGGATTCTCCTTGCCGACCCCAAGGTCAAAGCGGCCTGGGTCAACATCTTCGGCGGCATCCTGAGATGCGATATAGTCGCCCGGGCCGTGGTACAGGTGCTCAAAGAAAGAAAAGCGAAGGTCCCGTTTGTCGTAAGAATGAACGGCACCAACCTTTCCGAAGGGATGAAAATCCTGCGGGAATCCGGGCTGGATATAACTTTCGAAGCAGACCTGGTCGAGGCAGCCAAAAAGGCGGCAGCAGCAGCAAAATGAGATGAACATCCGTACCATGCGCAAGGTTAAAGATACCGGGGAAGACAAATGATTCTGGTCGATGAAAATACAAGGGTGCTGGTTCAGGGAATAACCGGGAGAGAGGCCACCTTTCATACCCGGAAATGTATCGAGTATGGCACCAGGGTGGTGGCCGGCGTAACGCCGGGGAAAGGTGGCATCAGGTGGGAAGAAGAGGTGCCCGTCTTCAACAGCGTAGCGGAGGCCAAAAAAGAAACCGGAGCCAATGCCAGTTTAATCTTCGTTCCGGCGCCCTTTGCCGTTGACGCCATTATCGAATCTGCTGACGCAGGCATGGGGGTGGTGGTTTGCATTACCGAACTTATCCCAGCGATAGACGAGCTTAAACTTCACCATTACCTTAATGGCAAAAGCTCCACACTCATCGGCCCCAACTGCCCCGGCGTTATCTCCCCGAAAGGGAAATGCAAAATGGGCATTATGCCGGGTTACATCCATAAGCCGGGAAAGGTGGGGGTAGTATCGCGCAGTGGAACGCTGACCTATGAAGTGGTAGCCCAGCTGACGGAGCAGGGCCTAGGGCAGAGCACATGTGTGGGGCTGGGTGGCGACCCGCTGCCGGGAAGCGATTTTGTGGATATATTAGAGCTTTTCCAAGCAGACCCTGAAACGGAAGCAGTGGTGCTCATAGGGGAAATAGGAGGAACTGCCGAACAGGAGGCTGCGGAGTTCATTCAAAAGCAGATGACCAAGCCGGTGATTGCCTACGTAGCCGGAAGCTCGGCACCGCCGGGAAGAAGGATGGGGCACGCCGGGGCCATCGTGAGCGGCAGTGCCAGCAAAGCTTCTAATAAAACAGAGTCGCTAGCTGCTGCCGGCGCCACGGTGGTGGAGAACTTCGGCCAGATAGGGCTCGTGGCTAAAAAAATGCTCAAATCCTAGGGTTCGCACGGGTCTCTTGTTATCCCGC
This sequence comes from Dehalococcoidales bacterium, assembly GCA_034430755.1. Lineage (GTDB taxonomy): Bacteria > Chloroflexota > Dehalococcoidia > Dehalococcoidales > RBG-16-60-22 > E44-bin89. The sequence goes on along the minus strand of DAOUDY010000019.1, from coordinate 24,665 downwards.
TTTTTGACATCAGAGGGCTGAAAGACGAGTTCATCCCCTTTTCTCAGCGTGCCTGATATGCCGATAAATATACAGGGCAATCAAGACCAGAGCTACGGCGATGATAAAGGGGTCGAAAGGACGCATAACGGTCCGTATCTGTTCCCAGTGCTCGCCCAGTATATAACCTCCACAGGCCAGGCCAACGCTCCATATGAAAGAGCCCAGAAAAGTATAAATCAGGAACTTAACGAAGTGCATTCTGGCTACTCCAGCCGGCAAACTAATGAAGGTGCGCACCACAGGCATTAACCTGGAAAGAAAGACAGACCAGCCGCCGTATTTGTAAAACCAGCGGTCAGCGAGGTTGAGGTCGTGGCGAGATATCAAAATATATTTGCCGTATTTTCCCAGAAAAGGGCGCCCGCCCCACATACCTATTCCATAGGCAAGCGCCGAGCCGATGGTATTGCCCAACGCCCCGTAGACGCCAGCCGCCAGAGTAAACATGCCGGTCAGAGCTTTCTCCTTGATGAGCACCCAGCCGGCAAGGGGCATGATTATCTCGCTTGGCAGGGGGATGCAAGCGCTCTCTACGGCCATGAGCGCTACCACCCCCGGCCACCCCATCAAATCATAGGTGTTGCTGACGAAATCCAGAATTGCCTGCTCAAGCGATAACACTGCGTGAGTGTATCAGACAGGCAGCACCAGCGTCAAGGTTGTCAGAGCCAGTGCCCGGCGACGCGATACAAACATCCCCTCTGGCCGGGTTGCTTCTTGTCGCATCGCCACTCCCCATGATAGACTTAAAAAGGAGGAGGTGTCATATGGGCATTTCTCAGCCGACCAGGGCACCTGAAATCATCCGGGAACAGAAAGAGATTCTATTGAGCCAGATAAATGAGATTCTGGAATCATATAAAGGCGAGAAAGCTGAGCTGATACCAATATTACAGAAAGTTCAGCAGAAGCTTGGCTATTTGCCTGAGGCAGGGTTAAAGCAGATAGCCCGCTATCTAAATGTGCCAGAAAGCACGGTCTTCGGCGTCGCCACATTTTATGCGCAGTTCAAGCTTGTTCCTACGGGACGGAACACCATTAGAGTATGCCGGGGCACCGGGTGCTATGTGCGTGGGGCGCCGCAGATTCTCGAAACGCTGGAGAGAGAACTGGGCATCAAAGCCGGGGAAACCACGCCCGACCTGGAATACACACTTGAGACAGTTGCCTGCTTCGGGTCCTGCGCCCTGGCTCCCGTCGTGGTCGTTAACGACCGGGTATACGGCCGAATGACACCGGATAAAGCGAAAAAGATACTTGCCCGCAAAGAGGAAAAATAATGCAGTTTGAAGACATCAAAAGGCAGGCGATAGCACAATGGGAAACCACACAGAATAGCACGAAACCCCGCATTTTAATCGGAATGGGCACCTGTGGTATTGCCGCGGGGGCTGGAGATATACTTGAGACCATTGCCCGGGAACTGGAAAAGGCCGGGATAAAGGCCGAAATCATTCAGGTCGGCTGCATCGGCCTCTGCTATGCGGAACCATTGGTAGAGGTTATCAAGCCGGGTAAGCCCAGCGTATTCTATGGCAACCTGAACCCGGAGCTTATCTCCGAGATTGTGAAGGACTATCTGGTTGGGGATAATCCACGCCCCGACCTGGCTCTGGGCACCCGCGGCGAGGGCGCCCTGGAAGGTATCCCGAAACTTTTTGACCTGCCGGTGCTGAAGCCTCAGGTTCGCATTGCCTTACGCAACTGCGGCAATATAGACCCCGCTGACATAAACCATTATATCGCCAATGGCGGTTACGATGGTTTAAGACATGCGCTCAAGATGAAGCCCCAGGAAGTCATCGATGAGGTTAAGAAATCGGGTTTGCGCGGGCGGGGTGGCGCCGGCTTCCCCACCGGCCTCAAGTGGCAGTTCTGCCATGACGCTCCCGGGAAAACCAAGTACATCATTTGCAATGCCGATGAAGGGGACCCCGGGGCTTTTATGGACCGGGCCTTGCTCGAAGGTGACACCCACGCCGTTCTGGAAGGGCTTCTCATCGGTGCCTACGCCATAGGGGCATCAGAGGGTTACATTTACATTCGAGCGGAGTATCCCCTGGCCATCCGGCGGCTTCAGGTCGCCCTCCAGCAGATGCATGAATGCGGCCTGCTGGGCAAGAGAATCATGGGCTCTGGATTCAACTTTGATATCAAAATTAAAGAAGGTGCCGGCGCCTTCGTTTGCGGCGAGGAGACCGCCATGATAGCCTCCATCGAAGGCAACCGCGGCATGCCCAGACCACGGCCTCCGTTTCCCGCTCAATCAGGCCTGTGGGGCAAACCCACCAACATCAACAACGTGGAGACCTGGGCCAATGTTTCGGCCATACTCCAGCGCGGGGCGGACTGGTATGCCGGCTATGGCACGGAGAAAAGCAAGGGCACCAAGACCTTTTCTCTGGTGGGAAAGGTTGAGCGAACGGGGCTTATCGAAGTCCCCATGGGCATCACCCTCCGCGAAATCATCTACGGCATCGGGGGAGGCATCGCCGAAGGCAAGAGCTTCAAAGCAGTGCAGACCGGGGGGCCCTCCGGGGGCTGTCTCCCGGCCAGCTTGCTCGATACACCGGTCGACTATGAGTCTCTAACCGCAGCCGGCGCCATTATGGGTTCAGGCGGCATGGTGGTGATGGACGAGAGCACCTGCATGGTGGACGTGGCCCGATATTTTCTGACCTTTACCCAGGCGGAGTCCTGCGGCAAGTGTGTCATGTGCCGCCTTGGCACCAAACAGATGCTGGATATCCTGGAGGATATCACAAGCGGCAGAGGCAAAGAGGGAGACATCGAATTGCTGCTGGAACTTGGTCAAGCGGTCAAAGATGGTTCCCTCTGCGCGCTGGGCGGGACTGCGCCCAATCCGGTACTCACCACTATTCGTTACTTCCGTGACGAATATGAAGCGCACATCTCTGAAAGACGCTGCCCGGCGTTATTCTGCCGGCCACTGGTGACTTACCAGATTGACCCGGAAAAGTGCCAGGGGTGCGGCATCTGCGCCAGAGCCTGCCCCGTCGAAGCAATCAGCGGCCACAAACGCGAGGTGCATGTCATAGACCAGAGCAAATGTACCAGATGCGGGACCTGCCTGAGCGTTTGTCCACCCAGGTTTGGCGCCGTAGTGGCCACATCCGGGGAGCCGGCAACTGTATCTTAGAAGCCAGAGGTCTTCTGGCCGACAAAGGAGTGAGTAAATGACCTCAAAGGTCACAGCTGTTGCCGAAGAAAAAATCGGCACTATTACCCTGACCATTGATGGCCAGGAAGTCCAGACGTCAAAGGGCAGCACCGTGCTGGAAGCAGCCCTGAGTGCTGGCATATATATCCCCACGCTTTGCTACGACCCTGACCTTACGCCATACGGGGCTTGCCGCCTGTGCCTAGTTGAAATTGAGGGTATGCGCGGTCTGCCAACTTCCTGTACCACCGCCGCGGTGGAGGGAATGGTGGTGCATACCGAGACGCCGGCGGTGAACCAGGCACGACGCGTGGCGCTGGAACTGATGATGGCGAACCTTCACGGCGATTGTCTTACCTGCGCCAAAAACCAGCAGTGTGAGCTGCAGAAGATAGCCCGTTACCTCAATATCGAGCAGGAACACTTCGACCGTCTGCGCAAGAGCACGCAGATGTTGCCCGTTGACGACAGCCACCCCGCCTTTATCCTCGACCACAACAAATGCATACTCTGCGGGAAATGCGTGCGGGCCTGCCATGAAATAGCCGGCGCCGGTGCCATTGACCTCGCCTTCCGGGGCTACGCGGCCAAAGTAAGCACGATGGGGGATAAGCCCATCGTGGAATCCATATGCGAGTCCTGCGGCGAGTGTCTGTCCAGATGCCCGACCGGAGCCCTTATGCCCAGGCGCACCGTGCCGCCGACGCGTGAGGTGAAAACGACCTGCCCTTACTGCGGCGTTGGCTGCTCCCTGTATCTGGGTATTCGCGGCAATGAAATCGTTAGCGTGAGGGGGGATACGGAGAGCCCGGTAAACCGGGGAGGACTCTGCGTCAAAGGGCGATTCGGCTTCGACTTCATCAATCATCCCAAGCGCCTGACCAGACCTCTCATCAGGAATCAGGGCTACGGTAAGGATATTGAAGTTGATGGTAACTTCAAGGAAGTTTTCCGCGAGGCCAGCTGGGATGAAGCCCTGGAGCTGGTGGCCAGCAAGCTCGGCCAGATAAAAGAAAAGCACGGCCCGGATAGCCTCGGAGTGTTGAGCTCAGCCAAATGCACCAACGAGGAAAATTTTGTGGTCCAGAAGTTCGCCCGCGCTGTCCTGGGCACCAACAACGTGGACCACTGCGCCCGCCTGTGCCACGCCTCCACGGTGGTCGCTGCCCTGGCCGCCTTCGGCGACGGGGCGATGAGCAACTCCATAGCTGACTTTGCCAAATCCGACCTCCTCTTCATTATCGGGTCCAATACCACGGAATGCCATCCCATCATCGGGCGCGTCATCCGCCGGAGGGTTAAATCGGGAAAGACGCAGCTCATCGTGGCTGACCCCCGAAATATAGACCTCGCCAGAATGGCCACGGTTCATTTGCGGCACAGGCCCGGAACGGATGTCGCGCTTCTGAACGCCATGATGCACGTCATCATTGAAGAAGGCCTGCAGGACAAAGAATTCATCAAGGAGCGCACAGAAGGGTTCGAGGAACTGGCGGCGACCGTCAAGCAGTACACGCCGGAGATGGCCGAGGGAATAACCGGGGTTCCGCAGGCGGATATCGTGAGGGCCGCCCGCCTTTTTGCCAGAGCCGCCCGCGCGTCCATTCTCTACAGCATGGGTATAACGCAGCACACCACCGGCACCGATAACGTGAAGAGCGTGGCCAACCTGCTGATGCTGACAGGCAATATGGGCCGGGAGGGCACCGGCTTCAGCCCGCTGCGGGGCCAGAACAACGTACAGGGCGCCTGTGACGTGGGTGCTCTGCCCAACGTCTATCCCGGTTATCAACGGGTCAACGTCCCCGAAAACAGGGCCAGGTTTGAGTCGGCCTGGGGTGTGACTCTGAGCGAAACGCCGGGGCTGCCGGTTACGGAAATGATGAACGCCGCCCATCGGGGCGAAATCAAGGCCATGTATATCATCGGCGAGAACCCGATGATGAGCGAGCCGCATATCAACCATGCAAGGCAGGCGCTGCAGCAGCTTGAATTTCTGGCGGTTCAGGACATATTCCCTTCCGAGACGGCCGTCCTCGCCGATGTTATTCTTCCGGCAGCCGCTTTTGCCGAAAAAGACGGGACCTACACCAGCACGGAAAGGCGAGTGCAAAAACTGAGGAAGGCAGTTGACCCGCCGGGAGAGGCCAAACCGGACTGGCAGATTGTATCCGAGCTTGCGGCGAAGATGGGGCATCCCTTCGGTTACCAGAGTGCCGCCGGGATAATGGACGAGGTAGCCTCCCTCACCCCCATCTATGGCGGCATCCATCACCATAGATTGGACGAGCACGGATTACAGTGGCCCTGCCCCGATGATTCCCACCCCGGTACCGCCACGCTGCACGTGGGTAAATTTACCCGCGGCCTTGGCAAGTTCCATGCGGTAGAATACCGGCCTCCGGCGGAGGCAGCTTCCGAAAAGTACCCGCTAATCCTTACCACAGGGCGTATACTGGAACACTGGCATACCGGCACCATGACCAGAAGGGCAGAGGTGCTGGACAAGCTCATCCCCCACGGCGTGATAGAGATACACCCCGATGACGCTTCAAAGCTCGGCGTCACCGATGGCGACAAAATGAAAGTGAAATCTGAACGCGGCGAGATAGAAGTGCCGGTTTGTGTAACCGACAAATCCTCACCCGGAGTGGTTTTCCTGGCCTTTCACTGGCGCGAATCTCCGGCGAATGCGCTGACCAACCCCGCGCTGGACCCGCTGGCCAAGATACCCGAATTCAAAGTATCCGCGGTGAAGGCTGTTCCATTGATTTCAGATAAGGCAGCAAAGGATGATAAATCTGCGGCCTGACCTGCGGAAAATCCCGAGAAACATTGACGGAGTACCGGTTATCAAATAAAAGGAAAAATGCTATTATAAATGGTAATATTCGCCAGATTGAATCCCGGGTGGTAAACCTGACAATAGACTAAAGCAATGGCTGATTGCCAGATTATCAAAAGAAAAAAAGGAGGTATGCGCCGTGGAGAAGCACGAACTGGTGATTATAGGCGGCAGCGTTGCCGGAATACAGGCGGCAATGTGTGCTCAGAAACACCATAGTCTAAAAGACATCCTGGTTATACGCATGGAGGAAAAGGCCATGGTCCCCTGCGGAATTCCCTACATATATGGCACGCTGGGCGCGGTGGAGAAAAACATCATGCCCGATACGCTGCTCGGCGAGGCCAAACTCAGGATCGGCGAGGCCGTCTCTATAAACCGCGAGGGCAAGACGGTTAAGCTGAAAGACGGGGACGAGGTAGGTTACAACAAGCTGGTAATCGCCACAGGCTCAAGCCCTATGCAACCACCCATCCCGGGAATAGACAAAAAGAATGTCTGGTTTGCCTGGAAGAATACGGACTATCTGGAGGAACTCGCCAAGGCAATCAACGGCGTTGGTGACATAGTGGTTATCGGTGGAGGGTTCATCGGGCTGGAGTTCGCTGACGAGTGCCGCAAGCGAGGTCACAAGGTAACCGTCGTGGAGCTTCTTGAGCATTGCCTGCAGCTTGTCTGCAGCACGGACCTCTGCATCCGGGCTGAAGAAGCGTTGCAGGAAACCGGCATAACTTTAATTACCGGAAATGGGGTGAAGTCCATCGATGGTGCCGGGAAAGCGGAATCATTAACCCTGCAAAGCGGCGAGCAGATACTGTGCGATATGGTGATTATCGGAATCGGTGTGGTTCCCAACGTGAAATTGGCCCAGGATGCCGGCCTGGAAATAGGTCCCACGAAAGGCATAAAGGTAGACGAATTCCAGAGAACCGCCGACCCGGACATCTTCGCCGTGGGCGATTGTGCCGAAAAATACTCCTTTTTCAATGGCCTGCCAATACCGGTACGCCTCGCTTCGGTAGCCACGCGAGAAGCGAAGATTGCCGCGGCTAACCTCTTTCAACCGCAGTGGCGCAACATAGGGACCATCGGCGTCTTTTCAACCGTGATAGGAGGTACCGCCCTGGCTATGGCAGGCTTAACGGACACGAAAGCGCGGGAACTCGGCTATGACGTGGTGATAGGAGAAGCCCAGGCTGCCTCCAAACATCCCGGAACAATGCCGGATGCACATCCCATGAGAGTGAGGCTGGCCTTTGACCGCAGGTCCGGGAAAATACTGGGCGGCTGCGCCTGCTGCACTCACGCTGTCGGTGAGGTCTCCAACATAATAGCGGCCGCAATCGTTAACCAGATGACCATGGAACAGATAGCCATGTTCCCCATGGGCACCCATCCCTGGCTGACCGCTTCGCCTCTTGCCTATCAGTTCACGGATGCGGCCAGCAGCGCCCTGCACAAGGTTAAAAAAGCAGGGCTGCCAGCGTAATACCATTTCTTGAATGGCCGTCAGGTGCCCTTCGCCGCGGCACATTCAACACAGCCAGTAAAACGAGAGGAGCTATGATAGCTCCTCTCTTAATTAGAAAAGATAAAAACGCTTTTTTCATATCAGTGCCGCGTAGGGCATTCCCAAGATTTGAAGCCCAGAAAATCTGTAATAGGCATATTTGCCTAGTTTAATGCGAGCGATACTAAGTATTATCGGCGACAAATTATTAGCATTATAACGGAAGCGAAATTCCCGCCCAGGGTTTAACCTTAATAATGGAGAAGCGAAGGAGGAACTAGCTATGGAGTGGTATTTTATACTGGCCATAGTACTGGCCGTGCCGATAATCCTGTTGCCAGCTATACTGGTCTGGTATATCAATGTCAGCGGTATCAATACGGTTATCATAGAGACGATGAAGAGACGAGCGGCCCGCCGGAAGAGAATGAAAGAAGCTCGCCTGACCCAAGAACCGGCGGTTAAGTAGAAAGATAGTCTATTCAGTTATCAGCCGCAATGTCGTCTTTGGCTAGGAAGGAGTCTATGGCATATAAAACGAATTCCGATTCCCTCGTCGATGAGATAAGCGCCATACCCGGTGGAGAAGGGGTCCGCCTCTGCATTCAGTGCGGCACCTGCACCGCATCATGTCCCAACGCCGATAAAATGGACCATACCCCGTCAGAGCTCATTGCTATGGCACGGGCCGGCATGAAAAAAGAGGTCCTTTCCAGTAACGCCATGTGGTACTGCCTTTCCTGTTACCTCTGCACCGTCCGCTGTCCCCGGGGCATCAAGCAAACCGACCTCATGCACGCTCTGGAATGCCTGTCAGTGCGGGAAGGCCTGAGCCACGGGCGCACGCTGACACCAGCCATGTACCGCAGTTTCAATGATTTTGTCTACAGCCTGGGGAGCCTCCCTGAGGTGGGGTTCATGACCTGGTACTACATGCTGACCAATCCGCTGCGTGCCATCAAAATGCTCCCCGTAGCCTTAAAATTGCTCAGACACGGACGCCTGAAAATCAAGGCAAGAAGGTTGACCGCGGAAGGGACAAGGCAGCTTCGGGCTATCCTTGATAAAGCCGAGTTGATGGGAGGTGCCAGTTGAAACAGTATTCCTATTTCCCGGGCTGTTCCTCCTCCGATGGAGGCGCCAAAGCGTATGGCTGGTCAGCACTGGCGGTGAGCCGCGCTTTAGGCGTCGAGTTGGTTGAGATAGAGGACTGGAACTGCTGCGGCTCAACACCCTACAGTTCCGTTGAGGAGCTGTCTTCTTTCTGCCTTTCCGCCCGCAATCTGGCGCTGGCGGAAAAGAAAGGGCTTGACATCGTAACCCCGTGCAGTTCATGTTATGTAATTCTGAACCGCACCAACGCCTATCTCAAGCAGTACCCTCATCTCCGGGCTCAGGTGGATGAAGCCCTGGCCGCCGGAGGGCTGGAATATCACGGGACAGTCAAAGTCAGGCATCTGCTTGACGTTCTGGTCAATGATGTCGGCTATGACGCCATCAGCGCTCAGGTGAAGAGGAGTCTGGATGGTCTCAAGGTAGCACCATACTATGGCTGCCAGCTCGTCCGCCCCAGATTCGGCTTTGACCACCCCGAGAACCCCCAGTCTATGGACAGGCTGATAAGCAGTCTGGGCGGAGAACCCGTTGACTTCCCCATGAAGGCGCGCTGCTGCGGCGGCTCCTTAATCATCTCAGAAGAAGCGTTAGTCCTGGATTTGATTGGTAAGATTTTGAACTCAGCTTTGAGCAACGGAGCAGTGTGCATCATCACCCCCTGCCCGCTGTGCCAGACGAATTTAGATGCCTATCAGAGCCGGGCTAACCGCAAGTTGCACACCAGCTTCCGCCTGCCCGTCCTGTTCTTCACCCAGCTCATGGGCGTGGCTTTCGGGTTGAGTGAGGATGAGCTGGGTTTGAAAACCTGCATCGTTGCCACCGGAGAAGCGCTGGCCAAGTATCTTTAAGGAGCACAATATGGAGCGAAGAATTGGAGTATATGTCTGTCACTGCGGGTCCAACATCGCCAGCACCGTAGATGTTGAGCAGGTAGCCGAGTATGCCAGAAGCCTCCCGCACGTGGTGATAGCCCGCGATTATAAATTCATGTGTTCCGATCCGGGCCAGGACCTGATTAAAAATGATATCAGGGAACACGAGCTGAACCGCATTGTGGTCGCCTCATGTTCACCGCGTCTTCACGAAGCGACCTTTCGCCGGGCTTTAGCCAGCGCCGACCTGAATCCGTACTTCTTCGAGATGGCCAATATCCGCGAGCAATGCTCCTGGGTCATTGAGGACAAAGAGGTGGCCACAGAGAAAGCCAAGGCACTGGTAAGTGCCGCGGTGCGACGCGTGTTCCACCACGCTGCGCTGGAGAAAAAAGAGGTGCCCATCCACCCCAGCACGCTCGTGGTCGGGGCGGGCATCGCCGGAATTCAGGCAGCACTGGAGATAGCCGATTCGGGGAACAAGGTTTACCTTGTCGAAAGAGAGCCATCAATCGGCGGCAATATGGCCCGGCTGGACAAGACCTTCCCCACCCTCGACTGTTCGGCCTGAATACTCACCCCGAAGATGGCCTCGGTGAGGTCACACGAAAACATCGAGCTGATGACATACAGCGAAGTCATCGAGATATCCGGCTATGTGGGCAATTTTAAAGCCAAAATACGGAAAAAGCCGCGCTACGTTGATGAAAGCAAGTGCACCGGCTGTGGCACCTGCCAGGATAAGTGCCCGAGCAAAACCGCCAGCGAATTTGACCTCGGCATCGGACAGCGAAAGGCCATCTACACGCCCTTTCCCCAGGCCGTGCCCAACGTGCCGGTGATTGACCCGGAAACCTGCATCTATTTCACCAAGGGCAAGTGCCGCGCCTGCGAGAAGCTCTGCGAGGCCAAGGCGATTGACTTCGAGCAGAAGGAACAGATTGTTGAGGTGGATGTGGGCTCGATTATCGTGACCACCGGCTTTGACTCCCTCGACCCGTCCGCGATGACCCAGTTCGGCTACGGCAAATATGATAACGTCATCACCGGCATCCAGTTCGAGAGGATGAGCAATGCCTCCGGCCCCACGGGAGGGAACATCGTGCTCAAAGACGGCTCCACACCGAAGAGCATCGCCATCCTGCACTGCATCGGCAGTCGCGATGTGAACTATCATGAATACTGCTCTCGTGTCTGCTGCATGTACTCCCTGAAGTTCTCCCACCTCCTCCGGGAAAAGATACCGGATGCCGAAATCTACCAGCTTTACATTGACCTCCGCTGCTTCGGCAAGGGCTACGAAGAGTTTTACAACCGGCTCCAGGAGGAGGGCGTGAATTTCGTGCGGGGCAAGGCGGGTGAAATCACCAATATCGCCGAGACCCCTGAAGAAACGGGCAAGCTGATTGTCATTGCGGAGGATACCCTGGTGCGCCGGAAACGGCGCCTTCCCGTCGATATGGTCGTTTTAAGCACGGCGCTGGAGCCAAAAGCTGATGCCGAGGAGGTGGCCAGGCTCTTTAACATCAGCCGCAGTAAAGACGGCTTCTTCCTGGAAAAGCACCCCAAGCTCGACCCGGTGGCCACGACGACCGACGGCGTCTTTGTCGCCGGCTGCTGTCAGGGCCCGAAGGATATCCCAGACACGGTGGCCCAGGCCTCGGCCGCGGCGGCCCGAGTCCTCTCCATGATAAGCAAGGGCAGTGTGGAGATTGAGTCATCCACCTCTAAAATCGATGAAACACTCTGCTCGGGGTGCAAAACCTGTATCTCATTGTGCCCCTACAACGCGATAACCTTTGATGAAGAGAAGAAAGTATCGGTAATCAACGAGGCACTATGTAAGGGCTGCGGCACCTGTGCTGCGGCGTGTCCCAGCGGTGCCATTACCAGTCAGCATTTCACCACCGAGCAGATCGCCGCGCAGATAGAAGGAGTGATGGTATGAGCTTTGAACCAAAAATCGTGGGGTTTCTGTGCAACTGGTGTGCCTATGCGGGAGCGGACCTGGCAGGCACCTCGAGGAAAAAATATGCGCCCAATGTGCGTGTCATCCGGGTCATGTGCAGCGGCCGTGTTGAGCCCAGCTTAATCCTCAAGGCCTTTGAGCAGGGCGCGGACGGAGTGCTGGTCTGCGGCTGACATCCCGGCGAGTGTCATTACCTGGAAGGTAATCTGAAAGCCAAGACCCGCATCCCGCTGTTAAAGAAAATGCTGGACCAGTTCGGGATTGAGGAGGAGCGGTTGCGCCTGGACTGGGTTTCGGCTTCAGAGGGAGACCGTTTTGCCGCTATCGTCAATGAGATGACGGAAAAAATCAGGCAGCTGGGGCCGATAAGCTCAAACGGCGGCGGTGAGAGCGGCTAACGGCGCTCATTTCTCCGGCTCGTCCTTCTTTTCCCCGGCCAGTTGCTCCCGCTGCCAGCGGTGGATTTCGTCAAGGGCCGGCGGCGCCACGCTGAACACCTCTATATCATCGGGGAACTGCACCATGTGACCTTCCCGGATGAAGAGCAGGCCGGCCTTGTCCGCCTCAAGTGTCTCATCAATCTGTCCGGCGATATGCTCATATCGCTTTCGCAGCGCCTCGATATATAGTTGAGAGACCTGCTGTGCCACCTTCTGGCTGATAAAGCCAATGAGGATAAACCTCTCCCAGTCTATGCTTTCCTCCGCCAGCGCCCTGTCCTCAACGGCCTCAATCAGGGCACCGCCCTGGCTCTTTTCCCCGGCGAGCCGGCCGCTGTCAGCATTCAGTTTCTGTATCGCCTCGAGCCCTTCTCTGCCCGCCTGATAGACCGACTCGTGATAGATGTGCCCCACCTCGCCGAGCTTGACCTCAAGGTTCGCCACGTGCTCACCGACCTGCTGCCAGTAGCGCTGGCACTTATCCGCATAATCCTTGGGCGCATTCTTTCCCGAAAAAAGCAGTGGGACCAGATAAAGCTTCCTCTTGCTGACGAATTCCTTCGCCTCCGGCTTCTCAATCTTCCCCAGTTGCTCTGCCATGGTGCACCGCCCTTTCTCTTTATCCCATTCTACCCTCTGCCCTCGCCCTGAGCAAGAGCCCCCGGCTGTGATATACTTATACTTTCGGGAGAGATAACCGGAAATAGCACCGTTCCGTCTGCATTAGCCCTTGCAACCTTCTTTACCTTGAACTATAATGCTGTTTGGGCTTTCCGTGAATATTACCACCACAGACTATCATAGTAAGGAGGGATGAGTATGCCCAAGTTCAGCGCCAATTTAACCATGCTTTTCACCGAGGTTGATTTCCTGGACCGGTTCGAGCGGGCGGCCAGAGCCGGTTTCAAAGCCGTGGAATGCCAGTTCCCCTACCAGTGGAGCAAAGAAGAGCTGGTCGCAAAGCTGGAGAAAAACGGCCAGGAAATGGTATTGCACAACATACCGTCCGGCGACTGGGCCGCTGGAGAGCGCGGCATCGCCTGCCTGCCGGGGCGGGAAAACGAATTCCAGGAGAGCGTAGGCAAGGCCATCGAATACGGGAAAGCGCTCAAGTGTCCCCGCATCAACTGCCTGGTCGGCCTCACCCCCAAAGACGTTCCGGCTGACAAGGTGCGCCAGACGCTGGTCAAAAACCTGAAATTCGCCGCCGAAGCGATGCAGAAAGAGAAGATTTCCCTGCTCGTTGAGGCGCTCAATGACAAAGATATCCCCGGATTTTATCTGGTACGCACGCAGGACGTGCTCAAGCTGTTTGAGGAAGTCAACCATCCAAATCTCTGGCTGCAGTATGACATCTACCATATGCAGGTCATGGAGGGCAACCTCACCAAAACCATTCAGCAGAACGTGGGCCGCATTGGCCATATTCAGCTCGCCGACAACCCGAAACGGAACGAGCCGGGGACCGGCGAAATCAACTTCACCAATTTGTTCAAGTTCATCGATGAGTCAGGATACACCGGCTGGATCGGCTGCGAATACAAGCCGGCCGGTGCTACTGAAGACGGCCTGGGATGGGTCAAACCCTATCTAAAATAATAAAGGAGGAAAGACATTATGGCAAATCTTGGATTCATTGGCGTAGGCATAATGGGCAAGCCGATGGCCAGTCACCTGATGGAGGCAGGCAACAAGATCCACATTTACGATGTGGTTGACGCGCCGGTCAAAGAGCTGGCGGCAAAAGGGGCCGTTGCCTGCGGCACCTGCAAAGAGGCGGCCGAGAAATCAGATATTGTCTTCATGATGGTGCCGGATACGCCGGACGTGGAAGCCGCCCTCTTCGGCAAAAACGGCGTTATCGAGGGTGTCAAGAAGGGCTCGATTGTTGTCGATATGAGCTCCATCTCCCCGATCGCCACCAAGGAGTTCGCCAAGAAGCTGGCGGAAAAGGGCGTGGAGATGCTGGACGCCCCGGTCTCCGGCGGCCAGGTGGGCGCGCAGAACGCCACCCTTTCTATCATGGTCGGCGGCAAGCCGGCGGTATTTGAGAAGATAAAGCCCTACTTCGAGCTCATGGGCAAGAACATCGTCCACATTGGCGGCAACGGCGACGGGCAGACCTGCAAGGTGGCCAACCAGATAGTGGTCGGCGAGACCATCATGGCCATCAGCGAAGCCCTCCTATTCGCCTCCAAAGCGGGCGCCGACCCGAGCAAGGTGAGGGAAGCGCTGCTCGGCGGCTTTGCTCAGAGCCGCATCCTCGACCTGCACGGGAAGCGCATAATTGAGCGCACTTTCCAGGCGGGCTTTCGCATCCGCCACCAGCAAAAAGACCTGAACAACGCCCTGCAGGGAGCCCGCAGTCTGGGAATGAGTCTGCCGGGCTGCGCGGTGGCCCAGGAACTCTTCAACGCGCTGACGGCCCAGGGTGACAGCGACCTCGACCATTCCGCGCTGGTACTGGCGCTGGAGAAGCTGGCCAACCACAAGGTCGCTGGCAAATAGGCCGGCGACTATAAATCAAAAATGGGAAGCTAGAGAGGGGCAATGCCTCTCTCTAGTTTTTTATAGCGCCCCAACTACAATAGACCACATTGAGATGCGAATTTTAGTAAATATTAAGAAATCCGCTCCGCATTTTTACATTTTATTTAGCTCCGCCGCTGTATCCTGAAGACAGATAAAGCAAACACGCGCGAGGAGTAATGCTAATTACCTATGACTAAAGAGCTATTGTCATTTGCCATTTGGCTAGATAAGATAGCTTCTGTAACCGAGGATAACATAATATAATAGAGATATGGGAGAGATAGCATCTGATGCCTGATGTAAATGTTAAAGAAACACAAGTTGAGAAACCGCAGGCCAGACTGCAAAAGCACCTGATTCAACCCGAAGCGCTGTGCCTTGTTTCCGAGGCTCTAGCCAGAAAACACGTTGCCATTCCTCTGGAAATAAGCGGCAATGTACTCCACGTAGCCATGGCCAACCCGTCCGATATCATCGCACTGGAGGCGCTGGCCACCCGGAGCCAGATGCACATCGTGCCGGTGAGAGCCAGTGCTGCCGAAATTCAGGAAGCCATAGACTTCAACTACCAGTCATATGAGGAGATTGAAAAGCAGATCTCCATCATCTCGCTGGACACGGAAGAGACCGAGCCGCAGGTCAAGCTGGATACGGTGACCGATGCGCCGGTGGCCAGGGCGCTTACCCTTATCATCGACGAGGCGGTCAAGGCCCGCTCCTCCGATATACACCTCCAGCCGCAGGAAGACAAGCTGCTGATACGCTACCGAATCGATGGTACCCTGCACAATATGCTATCTTTACCTCTGTCAACGGCCACACCCCTAATTTCCCGCATCAAGGTTCTGGCCAATATGAATATCGCCGACCATCATCGCCCGCAGGATGGCCACTTTTCGGTGCGCACCAGAGGTGGTCAGTCAATAGATATCCGCGTTGGTACGGTGGCCACGGTATATGGAGAGATGGCGGCTCTCAGGCTTCTTGATAAATCCAGAGCTATCATGACCCTCTCTGATTTAGGTTTTCTACCCCAGAGCCTGGCCAATTATGAAGAGATGCTCAAGGTACCGTATGGCATGATTCTGGCCAGCGGACCCACCGGTGCCGGCAAAACCACCACCCTTTACGCTTCGGTGAACTGCCTTGACTGCGTGGGCAGGAACATTATCACCATTGAGGACCCCGTGGAATACCGTTTCAAGAACATCAATCAGATACAGGTTAATCCGCGTGCCGGCCTCACCTTTGCCAGCGGACTCAGGTCCATACTGCGCCTTGACCCGGATGTAATACTGGTCGGTGAGATACGCGATGCCGAGACGGCCCGCATTGCCATCCAGTCCGCGCTCACCGGACACCTGGTGCTGTCTTCAATACACGCCAACGATGCCGTGGGCGTGGTGTTCCGCCTCCTCGACCTTGGCATTGAGCCTTTCCTGGTCGCCTCGGCGCTCATCAGCGTCATCGCTCAGCGGATGGTGCGGCGGGTCTGCCCCGACTGCGCACAGCTAACTTCAATTCCACTTCTGGAGCAGACGAGCTACGAGAGGGAAATGGGAGAAAAGCGAGAGGAGTTTCTCTGCGGTAAGGGCTGCAAGTCCTGCTCCAACACCGGCTACCACGGCCGGTCCGGGCTATTTGAGATATTGCAAGTCAGCGATGAAATACGTATGATGTTACTTAATGGTACCACTGCTGCCGAACTCAGAAATCAGGCGGTTAAGGAGGGGATGGTTCCTCTGGTCAAAGACGGGATGTTGAAGGTCAAAGAAAATCTCACCACGCCCGCTGAAGTTCTCCGCAACGCTTACTCTGTGGACTGACATCAAGCCCAGTCCCAGATTACACCACAGTCAAGATAGAGGAGGAGTGCCTCTGGGGAGAGACTGATGGTTTTCCAGTACATTGCCTATAACGAAAAGGGAGAGGTAGTTAAAGGCAAGGTTCCGGCGGCCAACGAAGAAGCCGCCAATGACCTGCTGGGCTATGCCGGTTATCAGGCAATCAGCCTCAAGCCATATGTTCCTTTCCTCAACGTCGATAAACTGGCGGCTGGTCTGTTCCGGGTAAATTCCCGTGATGTCATACTGATATACCGGCAGCTGGCCATGCTGCTTGAGTCCGGCATCGACATTGTTGCCTCACTGGAGCTGCTACAGGAGCAGGCAGCCAACCGCGCCCTGAAAAGGATTCTGGGCGACGTGATTTCAGACCTGCGCGCCGGACATCAGCTTTCCAGGGCGCTGAGCAAACACCCCCGGGCCTTTTCCCCCATTTACTGCAAGCTGATGGGCGTCGGAGAACAGAGCGGTGACCTGGAGACGGTGCTCAGACAGATAGCCGATTACATGGAGAAAGAGGTCGTCACTGCCAAGGAGACCAAAAGCGCCATGATGTACCCGGTGCTCACCTTTCTGGTTACGATAGGGGTTGTTGCCGTTCTGGTAACGTTTGTCCTGCCCGGCTTTGGCAGCCTGTACAGCTCGCTGGGCGTTGAGATGCCAACCGCCGCCAGGATGCTCATTGATTTTTCGGGCATGCTGAATAAGTACTGGACCTACCTCATGCTGGGTACGCTGGCGATTTTTGGCCTGGCTTACATCTATATCAGAACGCCGAACGGTCGGGCCAAATGGGATAGGCTCATCCTGCGTCTGCCGCTGCTCGGGCGTGTATGCCACCTGAATGAACTCGCCCGTCTCTGCCGCAGCATGGCACTGCTGTTCCACTCCGGCCTGCCCCTGACCGAGATACTCCCGCTTCTCATCCAGAGCAGCCGGAACCGGGCCTTATCCAAAGCGCTGGTTGATGTCGAGCAGGACATGCTCAAGGGCGAAGGTATCTCAAAGCCGATGGCCAAGAACAAGCTCTTCATGCCCATGATGTTGCAGATGGTACGGGTTGGTGAGGAAACCGGTAACCTCGACGTTACCCTGCTCGCCGTTGCCCGAAGCTACGAAACTGAAGCCGAGGACAGGACCCGCTCCCTCATTGCCCTGATACAACCGGTGATGACGCTGGTTATCGGCGCAGTAATCGCCGTCATTTCTTTTTCCCTGGTTTCAGCCATGTATTCCATGTACGGGACGGGATTCTGATGCTTCATAAGGAACTGATGATGAGATTTCGGCAGGTCATTGAAAGTATTAGCCGGCGGGAGTCAGGGATAAGCTTCCTGGAAACGGTTATTGCCCTGGCCATTCTCGGCGTTATCTCAGTTACCTTTCTCAACGGACTGACTTCGGCCTCGAAATCCGTCTTCATTGCTGACGAAAGGACAACCGCCGAGAGCCTTGCCCAGAGCCAGATGGAATGGGTGAAAGATGCCGGCTATTCCTACAACGCCACCGCCTATTCTTCAGCGCCTATTCCCGGGGGCAAGGACTACCAGCACTACTCGGCATTAATCGCCGCTGAATCACTGCACACCCCGGACGACGGCATACAGAAAGTAATCGTTACCATCATACATGACAGCAAAGAACTGATACATCTGGAAGGCTACAAGGTGGACCGATGAAGAAAGGCGAACGCGGCTTTACCCTGATAGAGTTGATTGTGGGGCTCAGCATAATATTTCTGGTAAGTGGTGCCGGAGCCATGGCTACCTTTCAGCTGCTTAAAGGCACCGAGGTCAACAGCACGCACATGACCGCGGTGCGCCAGGTGCAGAACGCCGGTTACTGGATTTCCCATGATACCCGCATGGCACAAACCGTTCATACCGTTAACCTGACACTGCCCGTCTTCCTGGTTTTTAACTGGACGGAAGGTGACACCCAGGATGAGTATGAGATTGCTTACACGCTGGATGACGTGGCGGGCAGCACACTGAAAAAGCTGCACCGGAACCAGTCAGTCAACGGAGGTGTCAATACAACCACATTTGTCGCCCAGTATATTGACCCTGACGCGGCCAAGACCAGCTGCCAGTATATCAGCGGCAAACTTACACTCACCATTACCGCTACGGCTGGCGCTGGCATGGCAGAGCAAAGCGAGACCAGAACATATCAATTCGTCCGGCGTTCTGGATAAAAATGCTTTTACGGTCGGAAAATGATGAGGAACTGGCGAAGACTTATCGAAAACGAAAAAGGACAGGCCTTTGTGGTGGTGCTGGGCCTTCTCATTCTGGGCGGTTTGGCCATTGTCCCGCTCCTGGCCTATGTGAACACGGGGCTCAGGGCCGGTCAGAGCTATATGAAGCAAATCGAGCTTGACTACTCAGCCGACGCGGGATTGGAAGACGCCCTCTGGAAGGCCAACAATGAGGACATACCCCTTGACCCCGGCGATTATGTGACCGAGTATGTCTATAACCTGCCTGAGGACCTGAATGAGAAGGCGGTATCCGTTACCATAAAGCAGGACTGGCCTCTCTCCGGCCTGGAGACCGATGCGCATGGCACCACACCGCCTGATTGCCTGCTCATCACCGGCGGCATTATTGACGTTGGTGAGGGTGAGTACAAGGTGCAGATGAGCTATGACGGCTCCGAGGGAGACCTGCCCGTGAACCGGGTGGCCGTCTGGCTTCCCCGCGGCTATGAGTACGTCGGCGGTTCCAGTTACGGGATAACCGCCGATGACCCGACGACCAGCAACTGGCGCGGCGGCACCGCCCTGACCTGGGATTTTGACCCGGCGGTCAACTTCGCTGACCTGCCCGTCCCCGACCCCCCCGGCGGGGGATTCACCCCCGGAACCGAGTATCCGGCAACCAGAAAGCTCTACTTCAATGTGACGCCGGTCGGCGAGCGCGCCGGCGGCAGCTACTGCTGGGTCAGAACCACCAACACCGGACTGTACCTGGCCTGGGAAACCGACTGCTACATCTATAATATTAACTCCACCGCCACCGATAACGTCACCGGCAAGAGCGTTACGGTGAGCGGCTACACCTATTTCAGCGAGGGCGGGGCGCTGGGCGGCTGTGGCTACCAGATGCAGGGTGACTATCGGGCCATCGGCCAGACCTTGATGCAAGACGACGACTCCGATAAGAAGCGTGAAACATTTGTTGACCAGAGCAGCGCCAATATCTCTGACATACCCGCTGACGCCGAGGTACAACTGGCCTACCTTTACTGGTCAGCCTGGCGAGAGTATCAGGGCGCCCAGGAAGCAGACCGGTACGTTGGCCTGAAGATAGGCGGCTATTCGGTTTACTTTGATGAACAGGGTGACGCCAAGCAGGGCGAACTGACCTGTGACCCGGAAACGGAAATCCTGCGGCCGAATGACAATGGCAGCAGCACCCAGCTTTCACGTCAAGGTAGCAACCGTAACTACCGCTGCGTTGATGAAACAACCGCCGATGAAGACCTCACTTACGTGTATGCCCAGGACGACGCGGTGGAACTGGATACCTATAACATGGCTAACCGCAGCCAGGGCACGGGCACCATCAACAGCGTCACGGTTTATGCACGGGCACGGGCTTATTATTCTGGAGCGTGCGATAATATGAGTATGCAGATCGCGCTGCGAACCGACTCGACGACGTACTACGGTGACATGATAACCCTCGTCGGGAACGGCGGCTGGTCAGACTATTCGGCCAGCTGGACGCTCAACCCGGATACCGACCAGCCCTGGACGTGGCCGGAGATAGATGCCCTGCAGGCCGGCGTCAAGCTCTATGATGACGGCGATGGCTACCCGCAGTGCACGCAGGTTTACGCCGAAGTCAACTACACCCCGCTCTTCCAGGGGGTCGAGGCAACGCGGTGGTGGCTGCTGGACAATGATTCCCCCAACTATTCCTATTCCTGCTTCTGCGACGTGACCGAACTGGTGAAGCTCATCACCACCGATGGCAATGCCACCTATACCATCACCGGTGTCTCCGGGAATACGATGAGCGAGCACTCCTATGCCGGCTGGTCGATGATAATCTTCTACTCCAGCCCTTCCGAGCTCGCCCACCAGTTCTTCCTCTATGACTACTTTCTCTACGCGACCAGCGGCAGCTCGCACAGCTTTGAGATTGAGGGTTTTGAGGCTCCCGCCGATGCTGAAGCCACACTGACCTGCTTCGTCGGCGAAGGAGACGAGTATTATGAAGACGACTACCTGGAGTTCAACGACTATCCCCTCTCCGACGCCACCAACCCGGAAGATAACGTCTGGAACGGCAAATCCAGCGGTCTGGGCGGCCAGTTCATCGACGGCGTGGACATCGACACCTTCAACGTTTCGGCACCCATCGTCAATCCGGGTGATACCTCGGCGGAGGTATCGTTGAGCACCGACATTGACTGCTGGAACCTGATATACACCATTCTGTCGTTCCGCAGCGAGTACGGCGGACTCACCCCCAATAGCTGTGGAATAATCACGTACCGTTATGGAAATTAATAAACTGGGACAGGCTCTCTATGAAGTTAAGTAAGAAAAGCTGGCTGTCCATCGCCATCGGCCTGTTTCTCATCGCCCTGGTGGGCCTGTGGACGGTCTATTCACAGCAGTCCGGCGCGGAGAAACAGCTGAAGGAAGAACTGGCCCTGGCCAAATCAAGACTGGAGTCAATTAAGCTCGAGCAGCTCACAGACAAGAGAGGTGAACTCGAGCGGCAGCTGGATGAAACAATCGCGCAGTCTGAAGATGCCCGGGAAACGCTCTCCCAGCCGATGAACAGCATCATCATCAGCGATATATTATTCCGCACGGCCGAGGCCAACAGCGTAAATGTCACCGAAACAACTTCATCCGTCGCGAACAAGGTGGTTCTGGAGGGCGTTCCCTGTCTGGCACTGCCTCTCACCGCCAGAGTTGAAGGAGAGTTAAATAATCTGGTCGATTTCATCACCGAGCTCAATGGCGACCTTTCCATCGCCACCGTTAAAGCGGTGAGCATGGATATACCGCATCCTGTCGGGCAAAGAAAGCCTTCCGCCAGCGTTCAGATGGTGATTTATACCTACGAGGAAAGTTAAACCATGTCACAAAGAGTGGTCACTTTATATCTAGATGACACCAGCATCAGACTCCTGGTAACCAGCGGGAAAAGAATCAGGAAATGGGCAGACGTATCACTTGAGCCGGGCCTGGTGCAAAATGCCGTGGTGCTGAAGCCGGAGGAGGTCGCTGCCAAAATCAGGCAGCTTTTCAAGGTCCGCAAGATAGATTCCAGGAAGGTTGTCCTCGGCGTCAGCGGCCTGCACTGCCTCACCCGCCCCATTCTTTTACCTCAGCTGCCCAGAGACATGCTGGAAGAGGCGATAAGGCGTGAGGCAAAGAGGGCGCTGCCGGTTTCCCCGGAGCAGTTGTATCTCCAGTGGCAGTCCATTCCCGCCCCGCAGGGGAAACTGCAGGTTTTTCTGGTGGCGATTCCCCGTACTGCCGCCGACGCCCTGTTTCATACCCTGCGGCTCGCCGGTCTCAAGTCAGAACTTATGGACCTGAAACCGATGCTCATGGCCAGAATGGTGAAGGACACCATGGCCGTTATCGTGGATGTTCAGCCAACCGAATTCGACATCGTCGTTATGGCCGGCGGTATTCCCCAGCCCATCCGCACCGTACATTTCCCCGACGAAACGTCATCCTGGCAGGAGAAAATCACGCTGATAAAGGATGACGTGAGCCGAATTATTGAATTCTACGATACCAACAACCCTGAAATGCCCCTTGCCGCCACGCTGCCCGTTTGGGCTTCCGGGGAGCTGGCCAACGAAGCCGAACAGCGCCAGCTGCTCTCGGACGGGCTAAGCCGACCGGTTGTACCCATGCCACCGCCGTTTGAGAGCCCCGATGGACTTGACGCCAGCCGTTACACCGCCAATATGGGCCTGGTTCTGAAGAAAATCGCGCCGACAGACGGCACCGGCCTCGCGGTAAGTGAACTCAATATGCTGCCCCTGGCATACCAGCCTGAGCCCATCTCGTGGACCAGAATCCTGGCGATTCCCGGCGCCGTGGTTGCCATCAGCGTGCTTCTGTTCCTGGCTTTGATGATTCAAAATACTTCCAGCGATATTGCCGAAACACAGAGCCAGCTGAATGGTACCAACCAGCTCCTGCAGCAAAAAATGGCCCAGAGGCAAACACAGGCCGATTCCATTGCGGAAATTGAGCAGAAAATCGCCGGCGCCGAGACTTCAGGCGGCAACTTTGCCCTTGCCCTTTCCAGCCTGGAGACGCAGAGCGAGCTGGTCAATGGCAACCTGAGAGAAGCCGTGAACAGCCTGCCGGAAATGGTTATCCTCACCAGTATCAGCCATAGCCCCACTACCCTCACCATCAAGGGGCAGGCTCCGAGCGAAGAGGACATCCTGTCCTACCTGAAAGAACTTGAGGCCTGTGAGCGGTTCTCCAGCATCACCATTACCAATCTCAGGAGAACGGCCGCGGGTAACACCGATTTCAGCATCATCCTCGGCATGGGAGATTGAGCGCATGGATATATTCAATCTGGTTCGATTAGCCGCAGAAAGGGGGGCCTCTGACCTGCATCTGGTGGCGGATAACGCTCCCATTTTCCGCATCAATGGTCTGCTTCAGCCGGATTCTGACCTCCCATCCCTCACCCCTGATGACATTGCGCAGGCCTTCCAGCAGATTACCTCAGAAAAAGAAAGGGCCGATTTTCACCACAGCCTGGAGCTTGACTTCGGCTACACACTGCCCGATGTTGGCCGACTGCGCTGCAATGCGGCCAAGCAACGCGGCACCCTTATCTTTACCATCAGGCTGATACCTCTGGTCATTCCCACGCTTGATGAACTGGGACTGCCCGAGATATGCCAGGACCTTATCATGAAGCCCAGGGGACTGGTGGTGGTCAGCGGTCCCAGCGGCAGCGGTAAATCCACCACGCTGGCGGCAATGATAAATTATCTGAACTCAATGGAAAACAGTCGCGTGATTACCCTCGAGGACCCTATTGAATACGTGTATGCCAACGATAAATGCACCATCACGCAGCGCGAACTGGGCAATGATACCCAGTCGTTCGCTAATGCGCTGAAGCATATACTGCGGCAGGACCCGGATGTCATCCTGGTGGGCGAGATGAGAGACCTGGAAACAGCCGCGGCCGTGCTTACCGTGGCCGAGACCGGCCACCTGGTCCTGACCACCGGTCATGCCACCAGCGCCTCGCAGGCCGTGGAGCGAATCATAGACCTTTTCCCCACCCACGAACGGCACCTCGCCCAGACCCGGCTGGCATCACTGCTCCTCGGCATTTTATGTCAAACGCTGGTCCCCAGGGCCGACGGCACGGGGCGAGTAGCCGCGGTTGAGGTTATGCTGGCCAACCCGGCAGTCAAGAACCTCATCCGCGAAGGCAAAATCCACCAGCTGCCCAATGCCATCGTGACCCAGACCCGCTCGGGGATGATGCTCCTCGACCACGCCCTGACAAACCTCTACCGGAGCGGCACCATCAGCAGCCATAGCCTGCTTGCCTGCTGCAACGACCGCGAGGAAGTGGCCAAGCTTACCGGACAGGTAGAGTCGGAATGACTATAAAGACAGCCTGATATACTGAAAAATAACGCTAGCCTAAGGCCGTGCTTATAAGCACTCGCCTCCTCCTCACCTTGTCCCCTCCTACTCTCCCGGGAGGGGACAATTCTTTTACCGGCCTTGACGAACGGAGAAAAAACGCTCAAAATACGGCGAAATGGACATCGCGCTGACAATAATCTTGGCTGTCTTCGGCACCGCCTTCGGCAGTTTCCTTAATGTCTGCATCGACCGCCTGCCCGCGGGCAAGTCGATACTTCACCCGCCCTCACACTGTGATTCCTGCCAGCACCGGCTGGCACCCGCCGACCTGGTACCCTTATTCAGCTACCTGTGGCTGCGCCGTCGCTGCCGCTACTGCGGGGCGTCTATTCCCCAAAGACCCTTCTGGGTGGAGCTGGGCACGGGTTTGCTCTTCGCCCTGAGCTTCTGGTACCTCGGCTCGAGCGACTGGTACCTCGGCTTGAGCGTTCAGTTTGTCGTCATCGCCTTCTACGGCAGCCTGTTTCTGGTCATCGGCGTCATCGACCTGGAACACCAGCTCGTATTGAACAAAATCTCCTATCCTGCTATGGCGCTGGCGCTGGTCATTGCTATATTTCAACCTCCGCCGGAGCTGATTGCGCTGAATCTGGCCTGGCCGTGGTCGGGAATTGTCAATGCTTTGATGGGGGGAGC
>DAOUDY010000018.1:0-8778 GCA_034430755.1 Dehalococcoidales bacterium | reverse complement strand
CCTTGCCAATAGCAATGAGGTCTGCCTTGCCTTCTTTTAAGAGCCGCTCGCCGTCCTCGGGCGTGAGCCTGCCGACGGCGATTACCGGGATGGAAACCGCTTTCTTGATTCCTTCCGCCAGCTCTTCAAGAATTGCTGAGACAAAGGTAGGCGTGGTGCGATTTATCGGCGTTGCCGGCCCCCAGGCCGTTACGTGGATTGCCACCAAACCCGCATCTTGTGCCAGCCGCGCTGTTTCTTGCGCGTCTTCCAGAGTTATGCCCTCCGAACCGTATTCCCGGCCATCCATACGACACCAGACGGGATAGTCATCGCCAGCAGCCTCTTTCACGGCAGCAATGGTCTCCAGCAGAAAACGGGCCCGGCGGTGTACATCTCCACCATACTCATCTGTCCGCTTGTTTGAAATCGGCGACAGGAACTGGTCAATGAGGTATCCATGCGCAGCGTGAAGTTCCACCCCATCAAACCCGGCCTTTTTGGCCCTGACAGCGGCCTCGGCAAAATAGGCCACAGTTTCGGCAATCTCCTCAACCGTCAGTTCCCTCGGCATCTCACCACCGGCCATGGGCAGTGGGGACGGGGCAACGGGCTGCAGCCCGCTCAAAGCTTCCGTGGCCTGGCGGCCGCCATGGTGGAGCTGGATGCCAATCCTGGCGCCATGCTGGTGAACCACGTCAGTCAATTCTTTCAGTTTGGGGATAAATTTATCCTCGCTGATGCCAATCTGGTTGTAAAAAGCCCACCCCTGACGGTGAACATAGGTCGCCTCAACGATAACCAGTCCGGGGCCGCCACGGGCACGTGCCTCGTAGTAGTTTTTGGTGCGCTCGGTGACAAAACCATCGTCGCTGGCGTACCTGGTGACCATCGGGGGCATTACAATCCGGTTTTTGAGTTCCATGCGCCCGATGCGGCAAGGTTCCCAAAGCCTCCCACTCATAGTAGCCTCACCTCCTTGATTCATCTACCCAAGTATTATCTTATTTTGAAGGCAGTTGCGATGCCGCCCATTCAATGCCCAGTTCCCCAAGCCTGCCCGGCGTCGGGACACCATTGGGCCAGCCCATCATATCGTAATAGAGCGCTTTGCCTTCCTCGAAAGCCCTGGGGTCGAGAGCTACCTTGAGCGGCCCGGAGGGGTGTGGGGCGAAGAAGCGCTCGGGCATGGTGTCATCTTTGACCGTGAAACCTTCCCTCAGGTTGAAGACCCGCGCCATGTTAACAGACCGTTCACCCACTTTCAGCAGCTCGAAGAAGGTGGTATCCCAGCCGGTAACCGCCCTGACCAGTTGCGTAATCCGCTCCATGCCAACCAGGCTCAGTGACATGACAAAGTAGCAGCAGACCGCGCTGTTGAGGAAGTGGATAAATTCAGAATAATACTTGAGCAGCCGGATTTTGGCCGGGGACAGGTCATCGGCCGCCATCGGCTCCAATATGCCAATCGGGTACAACGCCTCCAGCATCGGGCCTGCATTCGTGTAGGCGGTGTCATGGATATTATGGCAGTGGTCGGCACCGGTCGGTGATACGGCATAGCCGACCCCCAGACCCTGCTTCAAACGGGGTTCATGCATGGGTATTTCCTGGCCCTTGATGTGGAGTGCGTATTGCTCAGCGGCAGGTCCGATTTTCTTTGCCACGCGGGCTACCCCCTCGGCGAGGGTATCGCCAAAGCCCTGGCGCAGCGCAATCTGCTCGACCATCTGCAACATGGCCTCGGTGTTGCCGAAGCGGAGTTCTATTCCTCCGGTATCCTTGGTGGTGAGCAGCCCGTTTTCAAAGCACTCCATGGCGAAAGCGATGGTCGCTCCGCAGGAGATGCTGTCCAGACCATAGGCATTTACCATCTCACCCCCCTTGGCAATGGCCGGCAGGTCGGTGATGCCGCAGTTGGAGCCGAGGGCCGCAATCGTCTCGTATTCGGGGCCGCCGTAGTGCGGGTCAACGACATACGGTTTATCTAATTTCACCTCACGCTTGCACTGCACGGGACAGGCGAAGCAGGCCCTCCGCCTTACCAGAATGGTGTCTTTCATGGTCTCTCCGGTAATTTTATCGACACCCTCAATGGCGCCAAACTGGAAGTTGCGAGTCGGCAGGCCTCCCGCCTCGTCAAGGGAAGAGACCACCCGCGATGTGCCGAAATCGTGCATCCCTTTGTTGGTGATGGGCGTGTTCTGTGCTATCCAGCGGGCGATTTCCTTGAATGCTGCCTCATCAGAGATTGATACGCGCTGGTGGCCACGGACGGCTATCGCTTTCAGGTTCTTGGAGCCCATCAACGCCCCCATGCCCGTCCGCCCGGCGGCGGCATCAAGGTCATGCATGATATTGGCAAACCGGACCAGGTTCTCTCCGGCGGGACCGATATATGCCACCTTTATCAACTGGTCGCCAAGCTCATCGCGGATGGTATTCTGGCACTCAAGTCCCTTCATTCCCCATAGATGGCGAGCATCTTTAAGCTCGGCCCTGCCATCCTGAATAAAAAGATAGACCGGTTTTTCGGCCCTACCTTCGATGATTATGGCGTCAATGCCGGCCATTTTCAGCTCCGCTCCCCAGTAGCCTCCGGAATCAGACTCACCATACCCCCCAGTGAGCGGCGATTTGCCTCCGACGCTGTGCCGACCGCAACCCCCGGCCGGCGCGCCGGTGAGCGGGCCGGCAGCAAAGATGAGCTTGTTGTCTGGGCTCAAGGGCTCGATGCCGGGTTTAAGCTCCTTCAGCAGAAAATAGCCGATGAAACCCTCGCCGCCAAAATACTGGCGATAGAAATTCTCCGGATATTCTTCCGTCTTGATACGCCCAGAGGAAAGGTCGACTCTTAAAATCTTGCCGTTATACCCGTTTGGCATAATTTACCTCCTGATGAGAAAATCTCGTCCATTAGTATAAGACATAGAGCAGAAAGCCGCAACAACATCGGCCTGAGCAGAGTGCACCAGTGCGAGCAAATTTGAATTCAAGTTCGATGGCCGTGATATAATGGGAAGATGCCAAAGATAATAAGACTGCCACAACTCGACTGTTGCGGAGAGAAAGAACTGGAGCTGCCCATCCCGGATGACTGGCAAATCGACATGGTACCTATGTCCGGCAATGACCGCCCCGCTTTAAGCCAGAACGAAATGAGAGCCGCTCTCAATCATCCAATCGGCACTCCGAGGCTGCGGGAGCTGGCGAACGGCAAAAAAGAAGCGGCCATCATCTTTGACGACCAGACGCGAGCAACCAGAGTGGCCGAGATAGCGCCCCTCGTTCTGGAAGAACTGGCCGCCGCCGGTATTCCCGATGATAGAATACGGTTTGTCTGCGCCCTGGGATTACACGGCCCGATGTACCGCCGACATTTCATTCAGAAGCTCGGCGAAGAAATCGTTGCCCGGTTCCCGGTCTACAACCACAACGCCTTCGGCAACTGCGTTTACGCTGGCACCACCAGAACGTATGGAACGAAAGTGTATCTAAACGAAGAGGTGATGAAGTGCGACCTCAAAATTGCCATTGGTCTGGTCGTGCCGCACCACATTGCCGGCTTCAGCGGTGGCGGGAAGATTATCCTGCCCGGCATAGCCTCCTATGAAACCATCCAGTATAATCATATGATGGGCCATAAAAGCCGGGAAAAGCAAAAGGAGAAGCCGACCATCGGCATGGGCATTTACGACCATAACCCCCTGCGCCGGGATATAGACGAGGCCGCCGGGCTGGCCGGTGTGGACTTCCTTATTAACTGTCTGATAAATGGGAGGGGGGAGACGGTGGCGCTCTATAACGGTGACCTGACCGCTGCTCACCGTGCCGCCGTGCAGGAAGCGAAGGCCCACTACCTGACGCCAAAGGTAACCGAAAAGGATATCGTGATTGCCAATACCTCATCACCGAACAACGTGACCTCAATTGGCCTGCTCATCTCTTTTCCCGCGGTGGCTGAGCGCGGCGGCGACGTAGTCCTCATCGCCAATTACCCGGAAGGCGGCATCCCCCATTACCTTACAGGTCGCTGGGGCCAGGACACCTGGGCGGTGCAGCACCGGCGGGTACTGATACCGGAGAAGGCAAACCGCCTGATTGTCTACAATGAATACCCTCACCCGGGCAGCAACTGGTTTGATGACGACGCCAGGATTGTTTACCGCAGCAAATGGAATGAAACCCTGAAACTTCTGCAGGAAACACACGGTAACCGCGCCCGGGTTGCCGTTTATCCCAATGCTGATATACAGTATTGTACATAGTTTTTCAGAGGAGTTAATAATGTCGCAAACACTCAGACTGCCGCAGTTGGCCTGGTACGGCCCAAAAGAGCTGGCACTGCCCCTCCCCGATGACTGGCAGGTCGAGATGGGCTATATGGCCGGTTATAACCGCCCCGCCCTCGGTTCGGACCAGATTCGGGAAGCGGTCACCGGCCACCTGATTGGCACATCGCCGCTGCGGGAACTGGCCAGAGGTAAAAAAGAAGCGGTCATCATCTTCGATGATATGACCAGGGTAACCCGGGTGGCGGAAATCGTTCCCTTCGTGCTCGAGGAACTGGCCGCCGCCGGCATCCCTGACCACAGCATCCGCTTCATTGCCGGGCTGGGCTGCCACGGTGCCATGAACCGCCTCGACTTTGTGAAGAAGCTCGGTGAAGAGACGCTGGCCCGCTTCCCGATCTACAACCACAACCCCTATGCCAACTGCACATACGTCGGCACCACCAAGACCTACGGCACAGAGGTCTATGTTAACGACGAGGTAATGAAGTGCGACCTTAAAATCGCCATCGGCTCGGTGGTGCCCCACCCCAGTACCGGCTTTGGCGGGGGCGGGAAAATTATTCTCCCCGGGGTGACCTCATTTGAGACCATCGAATACAACCATAAGATGTTCCGCCAAGCTCAACTGGCGAAAGGGCCTCAGTACACGGGTCATGGCGTCTACGACGGCAACCTGGGACGTCTGGACATCGAAGAGGCGGCCGATATGGCCGGCCTTGACGTCCTCATCAACGGCATAGTCAATATGTGGGGAGAAACGGTGGCCATCTATGCCGGGGCGCTGAGACCGACCTATGAAGAAGCGGTTAATGAAGCCAAGCGGCACTACCTGACACCAGCGCTGGTCAATAAAGACATCGTCATCGGCAATGCCTTCGCCAAGGCGAATGAGGCCTGGATAGGCATGGCCATCACCTATCCGGCGCTGAAGCCCGAGGGAGGAGACGTTGTCGTCATCGCCAACCACCCGGAGGGGCAGGTAACGCACTATTTATTGGGGCCGTTCGGGGAGACTATCTGGGGCCCGCTGCGCCGGGAACGTAAAATCCCTCCTCAGATAGACCGCCTTATCGTCTACAGCGAATACCCCGACCTCCAGAGCCGGTGCTGGTTCGGTGGCGCGGCCAACGCGCTGTTCCTGCACCGGTGGGATGACGTCCTGAAGGTGCTCCAGGAAAAGAATTATAAAAGTGCCGCCGTGGCCGTTTACCCCAACGCTGAAATTCAGTACAGCCAGTGAGGGGAACACTCTCACTCGACGTGCAGGTGCAGGAACGTCCTGGCCAGATAGCCGATGAGGAAGGCCAGTGCCGCCACGCCGAGGCTGGCCAGCGCCATCTCCGTAAACCGCCTGCGGAAGGAAATCTCCCTGGCCACCGAGATGTAGAAGCTGAACAGGAAGACCACTATAATGGCGTTGCCAATCATGACCCCCAGAGACATATAAACATTGTCAAAAATAAAGTAAGGGAAAAGCAGAAAAATAAAGGTAATGATATTGGCCAGGCCGCCGTAAAGGACCGCCTTGAAGGGACTGCGACCACCACTTCCCGATTTCGCCCCAAGGTATTCCGTGCTGGCCACGGAGAGCACCATGGCCGTCCCGGTAATCAACCCGGCGAGCACTATCAGGCCGGAATCCGGCAGGGCCAGCGTCAGGCCGGCCAGCGTCCCGGTAAGTTCCACAATGGCCACATTCAGGCCCCGCACCACATCGGCCGCGTAGCGGAGTCGCTCTTCATCTATCAGACGGACGAGTTCCTGTTCATGCCGGTGTTCATCAAGGGCAATGTCGGAGGCTTCCGGAACAAAGTGGGCGATTTCAGCATAGGCCGCCTGCGCCCGCTCCTCTCCCTCCTCCATGAGCTTGATGCCAAAGGTAATCCCGAAAACGCGTGAAATAAGGTAATAAAGCCATATCTTCAGCCGGCTCGGACGCGGCTTTTCGCCGGTGTGCTGCTGCCACAGGTCATGATGTCCCAGCTCATCTTTGGCAATTTGCCTGAGCACATCCCGGTTATGAGGGTCTTTAACCGACTCCGCCAGTTTCTCATAGATGAAGTGCTCGGTTATTTCACCCCTCTGCATGGTGAGGATTTTCGATTTCACATCAGATGGCAGTGCTGACATGGCTTAAAGAAATAACATTATGTAAAATTTCTATGGCGTCCCGCGCTCGAACTATTGAGGTTTCAATTCGCGGCTGCGCCGTGAGAGGCACGGCGATAGCTGCCCTTACTACTGCCAGGGTTTCTCTTTCTCTTTCAGAGTTTCAATGAGTGAATCCATGTTTATTGCGGCCAGGGTCAGCGTTGAGAAGTGGCCCTGGGCGCTCAGTCTTGTCGCCAGTTTGGCGACGACCTCGTTGCTCGGCGCTTCCACGATATTAACGAAGTCGTACTGGCCAAGAAGCGCGTACTGATCCAGGATTTTGACCCCCATGAATTCCGTTTCTTTATTGAATCCCTTCAATATTTCCGGGTCATCCTGAAGCGCTTTACGCCCCGCATCGGTAAGGGTGGTCAGCATCATGTATACCGGCATGGCGGCCTCCTTTCCCAAATATATAAGCGTATTATGTAGTTAAGGATTTCCTTTGTCAATGCTCCCCGCGTTTTTCCGATGGGCAAATTATGCTATCATTGGTATAATATGTCGGGAATGAGAAAGCTTTTATCGGGGAATGAGGCGTTCGCCCTGGGAGCATACCACGCTGGTGTCAGGGTTGCCACCGCCTACCCCGGGACCCCAAGCACCGAGATTCTGGAAGCCGTCGCCCGCTTTGACAACGTCTACGCCGAATGGTCAACGAACGAAAAGGTGGCGATGGAGGTGGCGCTGGGGGCATCTTATTCCGGCGTGCGCGCCATGGCATCGATGAAGCAGGTGGGGCTGAATGTGGCCAGCGACCCCTTCATGGCGGCCGCAACCACCGGCGTCGATGGCGGGCTGGTGGTTATCTGCGCTGACGACCCCGGCGCTCATAGCTCTCAGGGAGAACAGGACAACCGCCACTATGCCAGGCTGGCCAAAATACCCATGCTGGAGCCCGCCGACAGCCAGGAAGCCTACGACTTCATGGCTCATGCCTTTGACCTCAGCGAGCAGTTTGACACGCCGGCGATGGTGCGCACCACCACCCGCATTTCCCACTCCAAAACGGTGGTGGACGTCAAGCAAAGTCAAGCGCCGCCTGCCAGACAGCCGGAATTCAAGTACAATGCCGCCAAGTACGTCATGCTGCCGGCCCATGCCCGCATCCGGCACCCGCTCATGGAAGAGCGCCTCGTCAAGCTCGCCGAGTATGCCGAGACCTGTCCGCTCAATCAGGTCACCTGGAACGGGCGTGAGCTCGGAGTAATAACGAGCGGGGTAGCCTACCAGTATGCCAGAGAGGTCTTTCCCGGAGCGTCCTTTCTCAAACTCGGGATGACCCACCCCCTCCCCCACAACCTTCTCCGCAGCTTTGCCTCCCGGGTAAAAAGACTGATAGTTGTGGAAGAACTGGACCCGTTTCTGCAGGAGAACCTGCAGGCCATGGGGATAGAGGCAACCGGCAAGGAGTTCATCCCCAGAGTTGGCGAGCTCAACCCGGATATCCTTTATGAAGCCGGACAGAAGATGGGCATCCTCCCCGGTTCACCCCGCCGCAAGATAGAGAGCAGCGTGGAACTGCCCCGCCGACCTCCCCTCCTCTGCCCCGGCTGTCCCCACACCGGCATTTTCTTCGTGCTGAGCAGCCTCGGACAGCGTGCCAAACTGGCCAAAACACAGGACAGGACGCTGGCCGATTCACCACTAATCATCACCGGCGATATCGGCTGCTATACTCTGGGCGCATATCCGCCGCTCCTCGCCATGGACACCTGCGCCTGCATGGGCGCCAGCATCGGGGAGGCATTGGGCATGGAAAAAGCCAATGTCGGCAAGAAAGTGGTGGCCGTCATCGGCGATTCCACCTTCCTGCACTCCGGCATCACCGGCCTGGTAGATGCTGTGTATAATAATTCGCAGATAACCCTGGTCATACTGGACAACGGCACCACCGCCATGACCGGGCACCAGGAACATCCCGGCACCGGCATATCGGCGCAGGGCAAAGAAGCCGGTAAGGTAGAACTGGAACAATTAATACGCGGCATCGGCGTGAAAGATGTCAGCGTTGTTGACGCATTCGATATGAAAGAATTGCGCAGCAGCGTGCGGAGCGCCCTGGAAAAACCCGAGCTTTCCGTCATCATCGTCCGCGGCGACTGCGCGGTGCGGGTGCCGAAACGCGGTGAACCGAGGGCCATTGATATTGATAGCTGTAACCTCTGTGGAGTATGCCTGCTGCTCGGCTGCTCGGCGATACAGAGAACGGACGAGCAGCTTCACATTGAACCCTCACTGTGCGTTGGTGATACCTGCGCTGTCTGCCAGCAGATATGCCCCAGGCAGGCAATCGGGCCGCAGTCAATGATACCAATTAAGGCAACAGAGTGAAACCACTGAATTTACTTAT
>DAOUDY010000017.1:0-8343 GCA_034430755.1 Dehalococcoidales bacterium | reverse complement strand
GTGCCGGTGTGCCATCGGGGCTGCATTTCATCCTGGGCGATTACGGTTTTCTGAACCCGATACTGGCGGCGGCCGCCATGGCGGCCAGTTCGCTGACCGTGGTGTCCAACTCACTGCGCTTGAGGCGCTTCCGGCCTGCCAGGTTGGCGGAGACTGCGGAAGGAGGAGACAAGATGGCTGTTGACCCGGTCTGCAAAATGGAAGTGAAGGAAAGCGAGGCGGCGGCAACATCGGAATATAAAGGCGAAAAATATTATTTCTGCGCGGTAGCCTGCAAAAAGGCGTTTGACCAGGACCCGGAGAAGTACCTGTCCGCAGAGGAGAAATCGTCTGGCTGACACGCTTGTCCGCTTAGGTTATAATGCCTTAGAAGTTTATGGCTTTTATTGGCAGGCTGCTCAGAAATCGTAATTTTATTCTGGTCCTGGCCATCGCGCTCGGCCTTATCATCGGTGAGCCGGTGGCGACCAGAACGGAGCCGCTGGTGCTCCCGCTGCTGGCGCTGGTGATGACGCTCTCCGCCGTCAATATCACCTCGCATGAGTTTACCTCTTTGCGGGAGATGCCCCGAACGATCCTCCTCTCTCTTTTGCTCAACTATGTCGTGATGGGTGGCACCATCCTGCTGCTGGCATGGTGGCTCATCAGCGATAAAGACCTGTGGGCGGGATTTGTGGTTCTGGCCGCGGTGCCTCCGGCGGTGGCCGTGGTGCCGTTCAGCTATGCACTGGGCGGCAATACGCTCTTTTCCCTCATTGGTATGACGGGCGCCTATCTGGCGGCGCTCATCATCATGCCCTCGGTAATGGCACTGTTTCTCGGCGCCGGCTTTTTTGACCCGGTAAAGCTGCTCATTATCCTCGGCGAGTTAATCCTGATACCGATTGTCCTCTCCAGAATCCTGCTCGCCACCGGGCTGACGAGGCATATCAATCCCTGGCGCGGCACCATCGTGAACTGGAGCTTTTTCGTCATCCTCTTTACCATCGTGGGGTTGAATCGACAGGCATTCTTCGGCGAGTTTGATACCCTGGTCAGGATTGTCATAATCGCCATCGCCATCTCGTTCGTGCTTGGCTATCTCATTGAGCTGGTTACCAGAGCATTTCATGTAAACCGGGAGACTGGTATCAGCCTGGTGCTCATTGGCAGCATGAAGAATTATGGGCTGGCCAGTGGCATTCTGCTCACACTTTTCGGGGAACGGGCGGCCATTCCGGCATCCGTCTGCACTGTCTTTGGTATTCTGCGCCTCGTGTGGCTGGGGATTCGTTATAGAAAAAAGGGCTAGCTATCCTGATAATCGCTGTAAATAGCGGTGCGCCTGCAGGGCTGCTTTGGCGCCTTCGCCGGCGGCAACGATTATCTGCTTCTCCGGCACGTCGGTGACATCGCCGGCGGCAAAAAGGCCGGGCACCGATGTCTCGTTGCGCGGCGTAACGATGACTTCACCCCACCTGTTGAGCTTGACCAGCTCTTTCACCGCGTCAGAGTTGGGCACCAGCCCTATCTCTATGAAGACGCCGCCCACTTCCAGTTTCTGCTCTTTTCCGCTCTTCAGCCCTTTTATTCGAATGCTCTCAACGAGTTCCTTGCCTTTTATCTCCAAGGTCTCGTGCTCAAGGAATACCGTTAGTTTTTTGGCACCTTTGAGCTGGTCGGAGAGTACTGAGTCGCCGGTGAGCGGGGTAAGCGAAATGAGGTTCACATGCTCGGCAATCTTGAGCAGGTCGAGGACTGCCTCAAGCGCGGAGTTGCCGCCTCCCACCACGGCTACCTTCTGTCCGGCGAATACCGGGCCGTCACATATGGCGCAGTAAGACACGCCTCTGCCGGCGAGTTCTGTCTCCCCCGGCACGTTAAGTTTCCGCGGCTTTTTTCCGGTAGCGAAGACAGCGGTCTTGCTCCGGTATGTATCACCGGCTTCGGTGATGGCCTCGAACCCGCCTTTTACCCTCTTTAACTGCTTGACCTTGTCCCCTATCTTCTGGTCGATGGGAAACTGGCCGACCTGCGTCTGAAATTTCTCGATAAGCTCCGGCCCCTCGATGAACTGATAGCCCAGGTAGTTTTCGATGCCCCAGGTGGTATTTATCTGTCCGCCGATGTCACCGCTGATGAGCAGCGTCTTGAGCTGCTTCCGCGCCGCATAGACCCCGGCCGCCAGACCGGCCGGACCGCCGCCGATAATCATTAAATCGTGCATCGCTGCTCTCCGCGCCTTCAGCATATAGTAACGATGGGGGCTTATGCCAGCAGGCTGTCCAGTTTCGCCTGGTTGAAGCCGACGATGATGTCGCTGTCTATCACAATTACCGGGACACCCATCTGCTTGGACTTCTGGATCATTTCCTTGGCCTTTTCCCTGTCTTCGGCCACGTTATAGTCGGTAAAAGGGATACCTTTCTGGGTCAAATAGTCTTTGACCCGCTTGCAGTACGGGCACGTGGGCGTTGAATAGACAGTTACTTTTTTACCGGCCATTTTACTCTCCTCTGTTACCGTCCTTTATCCGCACAATCTGTATCATTTTTAATGCGTTTATTATATCATAAACATTGGGCAAAGCTTTGTATGTGATAAATGTCATATGCACGTTGAAAAACAATGGTGTAAATTTATAGAATTCTGGCAAGAAACACTAAGTTCACGGGGAGGAATCGAACCATGGCAACCGAGCAGGACACAACGCTGGAAGGATTGAAGACGGCGATTCAGATGGAAATCGATGGCAAGCAGTTTTACCTTAAGGCAAGCCGGGAAAGCAGCAACGAGGCCGGAAGGAAATTGCTGGAGTCGCTCGCCGCCGAGGAGGACGTTCACCGCCAGAAGTTTGAGGAAATCTTCAAGTCAATCCGGGATAAAAATGCCTGGCCGGAGGTAGATTACAGACCGGACGGGGGAAGCAGCCTCAGGACACTGTTCTCCAGGGCCACCGAGCAGGTTGGTAAGTCCATCAAGGCTCCGGATAGCGAACTGGAAGCTGTCCAGACCGCGGTGGGTATGGAAAGCAGGACCTACGATTTCTATGTAAGCCAGAGCCAGTCCACCCCCTATGCGGCGGCCCGTGATTTTTACGAAGCGCTGGCATCTCAGGAGAGAGAGCACCAGCTTATACTCCTTGATTACCATGAATTCCTGAAAAACCCGGCCGGCTGGTTTGTCGAGAAAGAACACCCCACTCTGGACGGTGTCTAGAAAAAACAACCTGGCGGAGGCCATTGCCGCCAGACATAAAGCGCATAAATACATTTAATTATTATCAGGAGGGCTGCTATGGACAAAAACAAAATCATTGAGCTGCTGAACAAAGACCTTCAGGATGAACACGGCGCCATCATACAGTACCTGCACCATGGCTATGGCATTGGCGAAGGCGAGATGGCCTGCGAAATCGAGGCGTTTGCCCGGGACGAGATGCGCCACTTAGACTGGCTGGCGGAGACCATTGTCGAGCTTGGTGGTGTGCCCAGCCTGGAGAGAGGCACCATGCGTATGGGCGGCGCGCAGGTTTCCGACTGGATGCAGAACGATGTGATGCTGGAAGAGGGGGCCATAAAACAGTACCGGGAACATATCAGTCTCATTGATGACCCCAAGATAAAACGCCTCCTGCAGCGCATCCTGTCCGATGAACAGGCGCATCACGGCGACTTTGTGCACTTCGTCGAGAAGGCAAAACGGGAAGGAGCCGAAGATATCAGGGGCGACCGCCAGGATAAGACCGCCAAGACGCTCAACTGGGGCGTCGAGCATGAGTACACGGTTATCCTCCAGTACCTGCTGCATTCCTACATGAGCAAGAGCGAGGAGGCGGCGGAACAGCTCCAGGACCAGGCAATCAACGAGATGCAGCACCTCGGCTGGCTGGCGGAGGAGCTGGCGGGCGGTGGCGGTACTCCCGTAATTGAGCATACCGAGGTCGACAGGTCTACCAAGCCGACGGATATGCTCAAGGCCGATATCAAAATCGAAAAAGAAGTGGCCGAGGCGTATGACAAGGCGGGCAAAGAGACTGACGATGCCGGTTTGAAAAAACTCCTCTTCCGCATCCGGGATAATGAGCTCTACCACATTGACGTGTTCAATGACCTGCTGGAAGAAGAGGAAGGAAAATAGAGAGCTGCTTTATCCTCTCTCTAATAAGGAGGAAAAAGAATGCCCGATGAACTTGGCGAGGTGCTGGACACCGCCATCTATAAGGAGATTGCTTCTCAGGCAGTGTACGAGGCCGCGCAGCAGAAAACCGACGACCCGGGGGCCAAAGCGCTCCTGAAAGAGCTGGCCAGACAGGAAGTCAGACACGCCGAAAAATTGAAGGAACTTAAGCAAAAGGGCCTGGCAGAGCAGCCATGGCATCAGGATGAGATTGCCGACCTCAAAATCAGCAATTACTTGACCGGCGGCGATACTCTGGAAGGCGCCGGTTTGCAGGATACCCTGATTTTTGCCATGAAGCGCGAGGAGGAGTCGGTGGATTTTTACCGCCGGATGATGGGCATGATGCGGGAAGAAGCAGCCAGACAGCTCTGCGCCAATCTGGCGGATGAGGAACTCGGGCATAAAAAGCGCTTGGAAACCCTCTACGACCAGTTGTTCTACGGGGGTGAGTGAAGCAGGCATTGCGGGGAAAGCACATAGGTATCGAAGGTAGAATACTCAAGGAATTCCGCAACGTAGCCGTGGTCGGGCTGTCTTACGATTCGGAACGGACCAGCTACAAAGTCGCCAGCTATCTCGCCGAGCATGGCTACAACATCATTCCGGTCAATCCGAATGCTCAGGAGATACTGGGCAGAACAAGCTATCCTGACCTGAGTTCCATACCGGAGAAAGTGGATGTTGTGGAGATATTCCGCCGGCCGGAAGACGTTGGGCCGGTTGTTGAGGAAGCGATAAAAGTCGGGGCCAGGGCGGTGTGGATGCAGGAGGGAATTGCGAATGAAGAGGCCGCAGCCAGGGCCAGAGGTGCGGGGCTGCTTGTCGTGATGGATAAATGCATGCTCAGGGAGCACCAGCGCATGATTCAGGAGCAGAATAGTTAAAGTGCGGGACGCATCCGGAGTTACGTGAAAAAGGAGGCATGCTCAAATGACAAACAGGATAACTATCGGGCTTCTTATTTTCCTGCTCCTTCTCGCCGGTGGATTTGGCTACTACGCTTATACGTCTCATCAGCAAATAAATCTGGTGAGAGAAGAACTGAGTACCTTCCAGAGCGAACAGGCGGCACAAATTGAGGCAATGCGTGGTGAAATACTATCCCTGAATGGCGAGCTGCGGTCCGGACTGGATAATCTGGGAACCGAAATAGATGAAAATATCGCGCACACGGTTGACCTCGAAGGTAAGATTGAAGATAGTCTGACCGTAATCGATACTCTTGAAAAAAGCGTGAGCGACAGCCTTGACAGGATTGATAACATAGAGCGGGAGCTGGCTGAAGCGACCGAGATTACCGGGTCCGCTATGGATGCCCCTGATTTATACCGTAAAGTCAGTCAGGCAGTCGTCAGGGTCAACAATGGACAGAGAACGGTGGGTTCCGGTTTTATCTATGACGCTGAGGGCAATGTGCTGACGGCACATCATGTTGTTGAGAACCTGGAAGAGATATATATCGTTATTCCGGACGGAAGGATATTTCCCGCCAGCCTTGTTGGCTCCTGCATTTTCAGCGATGTAGCGGTTTTAAAGCTTGATGGTGCGCCCGATGTTGAGCCACTCACGATGTCTGATTCCAGCAATATAGAGGTTGGCGACCCGGTTGCCGCTATTGGAAGCCCCTTTGACCTTGCCGAGTCATTGAACACCGGCATTGTCAGCCAGGTGAACCGGTTCGCCGAGATAGAGTACGATGAGCAAACACGCTGGGTGTCCAATCTGATACAGTTTGACGCCGCGGTTAATTACGGCAATTCCGGGGGGCCACTGCTTGACGCTGATGGAGACGTTATCGGGCTGGTCATTGCTCGTATCGAGCCTGATAAAGGTGAGGGTGTTTACTATGCTGTTTCCTCGAACAAGGTGAAACGCGTTGCCGATGCGATTATCGCCCAGGGTCACTTCGACTACCCGTGGCTGGGCGTTAATATCTCTGATTTAACACCGAAACAGGCGCAGGATATGGGCCTGGAATCCATCAACGGGGTACTGGTTAATCAGGCAGTGCCCGACAGTCCGGCTGAGATAGCTGGAGTTCAGGCTGATGACATTATCATCGCCATTGATGATGCGGAGACCAGAGACGTGGCCATGCTGACATCATATCTGGGGGGATATAAAAGTCCCGGAGAAGCCTTGACGCTCACGGTTATCAGGGAAGCAGCCACGCTCGATATATCACTGGAAGTCGGCCTGCGGGAATGAAAATAGAAGACGAGTTTTAAGGTGAGTTTCCCTTAACAACTACCAGTTCGGGCCCTTCCGGAGTGTCCTCAATGTCAAGGGTAACATTCTGAAGGCTATCGGCTAACTTTTCTTCCACCACCAAAATTTTCGAACTCTCATGTTCGACGACTTTATCTCCGGGCATTTCCACGTCAACAATCAAGCTCATCCCTTCATGACTTTCGGTCAGTCTCAATACTGCCAGTGGATTGTCTACTTTTTCAGATAACATCCTTTTTAACTCCTGCTTGGCACGCTCCGTAACCGCAATCATTGATAACCTCCTTCTTTTCTAAAATCGCTTGGTTACCTGAAAGATGCTCATCTCTGGTCTAATTCTTCGAGCGAAACATTTAGATTAATCTGGTTTTTACTTGTCTTGGCGACATCGTCAGGGGAAAGAAACAGGTCTTTATCCGAGTCTTTCCGGCGCACCACGAATTTCCTTATATCCCCTGACCAGGTATCACGCACTATGTGGTCAACGGTGCCCAATACTTTGCCGTTCCGGTCGGCTACTTCTGCCTTAAATTCTATTTCCATCTTCCCCTCAAAAAAATAAAGCTGGAAACTATCCAGCTTCACAAACTATCCTATCAGATGAAACTCGCGGTGTCAAGGGTATGATACCATCACATTCTTTACTGGCAGGTAACTTGCCGGTTCAATGTAGAACCGCGACCACTATGCGGCAGAGGCATTCGCCTTGCTTACCGAGGGTCAGTAAGCTATAATTATCGACAATTGGGAGGTAGGTTTACTGGTGAAGGCGATACTGCTGGCAGCTGGCGCGGGCACTCGATGTTACCCGTTTACCTATCTTACGCCCAAGCTGTTCCAGCAGGTGGGCGGCATACCTCTCGTGGAATACATGCTCTCATGGTTCGACGGTGCTCCGGAAATCGATGGGCTGTACATCACGGTGCGGGACGATACCACAGCCGCCACGCTGACGGATTATATTGATAATAGAAAGCAGTATCTTGACCGAATCCGGGGCCTGTTCCGCACGCTGGGCTACCGGGTTGATTACCGCAATCCTGATATCGCCATACGGGTTATTCAGGCCAATGGCTGGGGGACAGGCGGTGACCTGCGCTGTGCCCTTGACCAGATAGAGTCCGGAGGTTCCCTGGGAGAT
The DNA here is from genome assembly GCA_034430755.1 of Dehalococcoidales bacterium. Classification (GTDB taxonomy): domain Bacteria; phylum Chloroflexota; class Dehalococcoidia; order Dehalococcoidales; family RBG-16-60-22; genus E44-bin89. Next base: position 812 of record DAOUDY010000017.1, on the reverse strand, counting down.
GATTTTCTGGTTTGTTATGCGGACTATATTGTAAATAGAGCGCTGCCCGATGGCACAATTTCCCTGCAAATGAACCTCTCGGATATTATTGAGTATCATCATCGCTGTAAGAAAGCTCTGGGCACGATAATGACGGTGGCTTTCGTTACTGTGGAGAAAGAGGAAGCCACCAGATTCGGTGTCGGCAAGCTGGAGGACGGTAACGGCGGCAAAATCGTTCGCGGCTTCATCGAGAAACCGGACATCACAGAAATCCACGAAAAGCCGGCAGCGAACGCGGGGGTATACGTCATGGACAGCCAGTTCCTTCTCTCTGATATCGATGAATACTTACCGAAAAGGCCGGATACAAGCCTGGAAAAGAACCTTACCGAACGGCTGGTCAGGGAAGAAAAGCCGATGGTGGCTGCCTATCTGCTTGACCTTGACGCATGGTTTGATGTGGGGACGCTGGAGCAACTGGTGCAGGCGAATATCTTCATCGCCTCGAAGAAAGAATAAATAACAATGAAGAAGGTCGTCGTTACCGGCGGTGCCGGTTTTATCGGCTCTCACCTGGCAGAGGAACTTGCCGCTCAAGGCTACGCGGTGGTTATCCTTGATGATTTTTCCACCGGACGCAAAGAGAACATCGCCAGCCTGCGGCAAAAGAAGAATATAGAATTTGTTCAGGGAAGCATCACTGACCTTTCTGGATTGCAAAAGCTCTTCGGGGGCATTGACTGCGTGTTTCACCAGGCGGCTATGGCCCGGGTTCCCCGCAGCATAGAAGACCCTATTACCGTGAATCAGGTTAATATCACCGGTACACT
>DAOUDY010000016.1:0-1858 GCA_034430755.1 Dehalococcoidales bacterium | reverse complement strand
AAAGAATTGGAGGAGGGGGGGAATTTCCCCCTTCTCCTTTTCCATCTCTGTTATTTTTTTCAGTATTTTCTTATCGTTGTCCTTGGCCACTATTCCTTTACTTTCTTTCCTTTGGAAACCTCTTCAAACCATTTGCCGTGATGGGCTTTGGCGTACTCGGCGGTAATTTTGCCGCCGGTCATGGAGGCCCAGGCTTCGGTCATGAGCGGGTGAATTACGCCGAGGTAGATGTGGAGCAGGAACATGGCGCCGGTAACGATAAAGGATATGTCATGGATAAAGACCATCCACTGCAGGGCTGCCGGCGACGCGGTTGTCTTGGCAAACCACATCGTAAGTCCGGTAACAACAAAGAGAAGCCCGAAGACCAGGACCAATACCCACCACATCTTCTGGCCGGTATTCATGGAGCCCTGCGGGGGCATATCTTTCTCGTCGCCCAGGAAGTAATAGCGGGGCGCGGCTTTCAGCCAGCCTATATCATCACTTCCCCAGCTAAAGGCCTGCTTGAGACCTCTGCCTACCGAAGCGGGGTCTAAAATAGTGTAGATAATCGGCGCGATGATAAAGATGGCGGCGCCGATGCGGTGGATGTAGCGTGTCCAGCCGTCTTCAGCCAGGAATCCCAGTCCCGGGATAAACAGCACGAGACCGGTGAGAAACAGAAGGACAAAAGCTCCCGAGTGTATCCAGTGCAATACCCGTATTGCTTTCCGGTACTTTTCTACCTCATTAGTCGTCATTTCGCCTCCTTATTGGAGTTAGCCCGGGCTACCAGCCAGTTCATTCCCAGTCCGACAATAGTCAGGCCGCCTACCGCCCAGCCAACTGGTTGAATTACATTCTTCCAGGCGAAGGTAGCGGCGGAAACGGTCGGATTTTCCGGCAGAAGATAGGTCTCCGGTGTGTCTTCGAGAACATACATGACGTGTAAGCCGCCAAGCTCTGTTTCGCCGTAAAGATTAGCCTTGCTGTATCCTTTGGCCTGTAATTCGGCCACTCTGGCTTTGCCTTTGGCTACCAGGGCATCGCGGTCACCGTATTGCAGCGCCTTCGGCGGGCAGGTCTTGACACAGGCCGGCTCCCAGCCCTCGGCAATACGGTCATAGCCTTGAGAGGTGCAGAACGTGCATTTGTCCATCTTAGCCTGTCCCGTCCAGATATTACGGTCGGAACGCGGTACGTTAAAGGGGCAGGCATCCGCGCAGTAGCCGCAGCCGGTACAGGTGTCCTTGTTATAAGCGACAAAGCCGAGTTCATGATGGTAAAGGCTACCATTGGGGCAAACACGGACACAGGCGGCGTCGGTGCAGTGCATACAGGCTTGCCGGGTAAAGAGCCAGCGTACTTTGCCATCGGTCTCTACTTCCGTAAACCTCATTTTCAGCCAGGTCTGCGGGGAGAGGTCAGGTGGATTTTCATAACTGCCCCGGTTCTTCGCCTCTACGCCGTTTTCTGTTGTTGGTATATTTTCATCGTTCTCGTTCCACTGTTTACAGGCTACCTGGCAGCCACGGCAGGCGGTACACTTGGTTGCGTCGTATAGAATTGCTTTATCTGCCATTTTTTCCTCCTAATCTCTCGCTATCTAAGCTTTCCTGACATCCACCAGGAAGGCTTTAAACTCCGGTATCATTGTGTTGGCATCACCGACATGGGGCGTGAGTAAATTAGCGCTGTCACCGGTAGAGAGACCGGTGAAACCCCAGTGCCAGATAACACCTACCTGGTGTACCTTGCGGCCGTTCATCTGGAACGGCTTGAAACGCTTGGTTACCATAGCTACTACGTTGACCTTACCGCGAGCCGATTCTACGATGACTTTATCACCGTTGGCGATGCCCTTATCTCTTGCCAG
>DAOUDY010000015.1:0-1969 GCA_034430755.1 Dehalococcoidales bacterium | reverse complement strand
ACCTCTTCGAACAGGTTGTTGTGGGCATCGAAGAAGAAGGAAAGCCGGCCGGCAAAATCGTCCACATTCAGCCCGCGGTCGATGGCCGCCTGTACGTAGGCGATCCCGTTAGCCAGCGTGAAGGCGATTTCCTGCACCGCCGTGGACCCGGCCTCGCGGATGTGATAGCCACTAATGCTTATCGTGTTCCAGCGGGGAATATTTTGACTGCAATACTCAAAAATATCTGTGGTTAATTTCATGGAGGGGGTGGGGGGAAAGATATAGGTGCCCCGCGCGATGTACTCCTTGAGGATATCGTTCTGGATGGTGCCATCGAGCTTTTTCAGGTCTACGCCCTGCTTTTTAGCCAGGACGATATACATCGCCAGCAGCACCGGCGCGGTGGCATTAATCGTCATGGAGGTGCTTACTTTATCCAGCGGGATGTCACGGAAAAGCACTTCCATGTCGCGTAGCGTATCGATAGGCACACCCACTTTGCCAACCTCCCCCCGCGCCAGGGGATGGTCGGAGTCATAGCCGACCTGCGTGGGTAAATCGAAGGCGATGCTCAGGCCGGTCTGCCCCTGCGCTAAAAGGTAGCGGTAGCGACGGTTGGACTCCTCTGCTGAGGCCAGTCCGGAATACTGACGCATCGTCCACAGCCGGCTGCGGTACATGGTGGGCTGGATACCCCGCCCGAAAGGGTACTCCCCCGGATACCCGGGCGAATCTTCCGTTTCAATAGCGGCTAGATTTTCATGCGTATACAGGGGCTGGACTTCGATGCCGGAGGTCAGAGCGAAATTAGCCCGCTCCGGCGAGCGCTTCAGCGCCGGCTCGTAGGTCTCCTTCAGCCAGTTCTCCTTGCGCTTGCCGGGCATTAGTGGCGGCCTCCCAAACTGTGATTTAGGTCTGGAGTATCTAAACGTCTCACTGTCACTTTAAATCTACCCCTATGAACAATATCAAAACCGGGGAGTTTATGCAATATGAAGGTATTTAACCACCCATTCACCTGACTCCTCCCCCTTTAAGGAAAAAGGGATAAAGAGGGTGAGGTTCCCGTAAAATTTTACACTGCTGGTTTTTTGGGCTATACTGAAATTACTTATCTATTTATGTTAATCCAAGGAAAGAGAGCCAGGGTTCTGGCTTGAGACGTGGTATCATGGAATTCAGCAAACTTCGGGAAAAGGTAAAAAGCTATCTTCCAACGGAGAAGATAACAGTGGTGGAGGAGGCCTACAAGTTCGCCTCTGAAAAGCACCAGGGGCAGGTGCGCCTGTCCGGTGAGCCTTTCCTGGAACACCCACTGCAAACGGCCTATATCCTCGCCGAACTCCAGTTTGATGCCAGCTCACTGGCGGCAGCCCTGCTGCATGATATCCCTGAAGATACAGGTCTGCCCATCGCCGAAATTGAAACACGCTTCGGCTCGGAAATCGCCAGACTGGTTGACGGCACCACAAAGATGGGTAAGGTTGCGCTGACCAGTCCCGGTCTCGTCGCCAGTGCCACGCAGGCGGAAAATCTGCGCAAGATGCTCCTGGCCATGGCCGAGGACCTGCGGGTGGTATTCATTAAATTGGCTGATAGGCTGCATAATATGCGCACGCTGCGCTATTTACCCCGCGAGAAGCAACTGGCAATCGCTCAGGAGACGCTGGAGACATATACCCCGCTGGCGCACCGTCTGGGGATATGGGAGTTGAAATGGCAGCTTGAAGACCTTGCCTTCAGTTTTATGCTCCCGCAGGAATACCAGCAGTTAGTCAGGCTGGTGGATGCCAAAAGGACACAGCGGGAAAAGATAGTCGCCCAGGCAATCAGGCTGTTGAAAAAAGAGTTTAAGCAGGTCGGCCTGGGGGCGGAAATATCCGGCCGACCCAAGCACATTTACAGCATCCACCAGAAAATGAAAAAATATACCGCCATGGGTAAGTACTTCGACGAAATTTATGACCTCCTGGCGCTGAGAGTGATT
>DAOUDY010000014.1:0-9393 GCA_034430755.1 Dehalococcoidales bacterium | reverse complement strand
CCTGCCGGCCCTCAGGTGGCCCGATTAAGGAAATTGGGGTGTCATTGAGGACTAGCCCCGCATCAAGTGACAAGGATGGGCAGAGGGTTCCGGCGATGTTTACCGAGCCCGAATATCCGACAAGGAGGATTGGATGATCAAGAGTGTGGGTATTGATTTTCACCAGGGCAAGCACGTAGCTCGCTGCTTGGACGAGAAGGCTCAGTTATGTGATGGATTCAGCTTCCAGACTACGCCGGAGGAATTGGGCACGTTTGAAGAGCACATCTTCCGCGATGGTTCGAATCCAGTCATTGTCTTCGAGCCGGCAGGATTGACGTGGTTTATCATGGCTATCTGCATCCGGGCACGGCATCCCGATTGTCGATTAGTCAGGGCAAAGGGACAAAAGGTAGCCGCTCTACGACGATATCTTCGGGGGTCATCTAAAAGTGACCGGCTGGATGCGCTTACTCTTGCCAAGATGGTCTTTATCGATCCGGAACAGCTGGACGAGGTATATCTTCCTCCGGCTAAAGTTCATGCCCTTCAGCGCCTTGCACGCCAGCGAAAGCGGCTGGAGAGCGATATCGCCGCCCGCAAGACACGAATTGGCGCAATAGTTGAAAGCTATGTTCCCGGAGTAAGGAAAGCATTCTCCGATCCATGGTCCGCCCAAGCAAGGGCTTTTCTTCGTTGCCAGCTTAATCCCCTGGCTGTGGCGCATGATGGAGAGAAAGCACTTCACTCATTCCTGGTCGGGGCTAGGCATCGTAACAAGACCGATAAAGCGGAGAGCCACCGAGTCTTTCTTGTCTGTAAGAGTGCAGCCGATCTCTACCAGCTATCCAGCCGAGCAGAGGCGGTCGACGATGAATTCTTCAGTGTCTTTCAGGAGGAAATAGAACGAGAACTAAGGTTGATGGAGTTGGAAGAGGCTGAATCCGAGGCTATAGCTAAACGTATGGAGGAATTGTACCGGGAACTCCATCCTTCCGATAATCTACGCAGCATACCCGGTGTTGGACGGGTCACCGCTCCGACGTTTTTGGCAACGGTAGGGGATCCAGCACGTTTCCATAACCAGTCAGCTTTTGTCAATTGGACCGGAGTTGTTCCGAAGACCAGGCAATCGTCAGAGGTAGAGGCCAAAGGTCTAAGGATGACCAAGGCAGGGCCAGCCATCATGAAATGGGCTCTCTTTCAGGCGGGAGATATAGGTCGCCGCTTCGATCCCCAACTTGCCTCACTTTATTATCGTGAGATGGTGCATCACGGCAAAAACCATAAACAAGCCATGGGGGCAGTAATGAGTCACCTGGCGGCCCGAGTGCTCAAAGTGCTGCAGGATGGTAGACCATACGAGCTGCGGGATAATGAGGGCAAAGCCATCAGCCCGGCAGAGGCCAAGAAGCTAATCATTCATAATTACCAAGTGCCTGAAAACATAAGGCGTGAGAGAAGACGCCGCAACCCGGTAAAACGCAGTTATCTCAAATCACAGGGGACGTTGCTTCCCAGGACAAACGAGGCAGTTGTTGCTCCTCAGCCTGTGAAAGCGACCATCCCCGAAAACTAGTTTAATTAATGGGGGGTCAGCAGTCAACAAGGTTTGGCTTGACAAGTAATTAGGAAATCTTATTGTTGCCTAAATACATCCCTAGAACGATCGGCAACGGTTGCTGCTCTTGGGCAGCCGTGTTAGAATTAGCCATAAGAGTATGACCTAGTAAGATAGGGCGAAAGCCAGTTCAAAGGTTCTATCTACCGTACAGTACCGCCCACCACCTCCGCATAATCTCGCCGCATTTGACTCTTTCAAGTCTCTTTTGGAAAACACCAATTTAATTATTGACAAATCAGGCATCTTTATATATAATTGAAATAATTTTTCACTATTTGAAATTTCTATGAAAACCATTAAAAAAGCGCTGGATGTCCTGGAAATATTCTTGAATCGTGATGACGAGATCGGCCTCACTGAGCTGGCCAGCCTGACCGGTATGAATGTGAGCACCGCCCACCGGGTGGTTATGACCCTGGTCAGAAGGGGTTATATTAACCAGCGACAGAAAAGACAGAAGTATTCTCTGAGCACCAAGTTTCTGCAGTTCGGCTACGTGCTGAACAAGAGAATGACAATCAGGGACGTGGCATTCCCCATGCTGGACGGCCTCAACAAGATGGTCAGCGAATCGGTCAATATCGCCGTCCTGGATCAGAATGAGGCCGTTTACATTGAGCATATCGAGTCCAACCAAAACCTGCGCATCTTCACTCAGGTTGGCAACCGGGTGCCGCTGCACTGCACCGGGGTTGGCAAAGTTTTTCTGGCTCACATGAATGGTGAGGAGCTGGAAAAAGCTCTGAACAGCAAAGACCTCCCCTCCTACACAAAAAACACCATAACCGACGTGAATAAATTAAAACACGACCTCACCATTATCAGGAAGGAAAATGTCAGTATCGACGATGAGGAGAGGGAAATCGGTGTCAAGTGTATTGCCTCACCGATTAAGAACAGCAACGAAAGCGTGGTGGCCGCGCTCAGTGTTTCTGGCCCCTCGGCCCGTCTTTCCAGCAAACGGGTACATGAGATAAAACCGCTGGTCAGAAGCTGTGCGCTGGAAATCTCCCGTGCTATGGGATATCAGGGCGAATAGCGACCATTAATATTCAATATTTCAGACGAACCTAGTACCAAGGAGTTTTATTAAAATGAGTAGAATGCAGTCCGCGGAAGCGATGGTAAAAGTCCTGGAAGATGAAGGTGTGGAGGTCATTTTCGGCATCCCGGGGGCCGGAATTTTGCCCTTCTACAGCGCCCTGCGTAAGTCAAATAAAATCAAACATTACCTGGCGCGCCATGAAGAAGGTGCCTCGCATGCTGCCGATGGCTATGCCAGGGCCAGCGGCAAGGTGGGTATATGTGTGGGGACATCAGGTCCGGCAGGGACAAATATGGTAACCGGTCTATACACCGCCCAGGTGGATTCTATTCCCATAATCGCCATTACCGGACAGGCAATGACCGCTCAGTTAGGGAAAGAAGCATTCCAGGCAGTGGATATAGCCGAGATTGTCAAGCCCGTAACCAAGAGGAGCTACTGCGTAAAAGAGGCCGACCGACTTCCCTATATTGCGAGGGAAGCTTTCCGCATCGCCAGAGAGGGACGTCCCGGCCCGGTGCTGATTGACCTGCCGTTGGATGTTCAGCGGCGTGAAATTGAGTATGACCCTGATTCCGATTCGTCATTGGAAGTATGGAGGCCGTCACCGGATAAGAGGAAAATCAGAAAAGCACTGGAAATGATACTCCAGGCAGAAAAACCGATAATGCTTTTAGGCGGAGGAGTGATACTTGCCAATGCCTGTAATGAGTTCGTGGCGCTCGCCGAATACCTCGCTCTCCCCGTGGTCACATCTCTGATGGGCAAAGGAGGCATTGCCGCTGACCATGCGTTTTACGCTGGGCAGGTAGGAACCTCATGCAATACACCATATGGCAATAAGACGTTTCTCGAATCGGACTTGGTGTTGGCTGTCGGTTGCCGCTTTTCCGACCGGCACACCGGTCAACTGGATGTCTACACCCAAGGCAGAAAATTCATTCATATTGACATTGAACCGACACAGATTGGCCGCATTATTCCCGCCGACCTGGGCATCGTAGCCGATGCCAAACTCGCCTTGGAGGCATTGCTTAAAGCAGCCAAGAGCGTGCTTCCTACAAGGAAACCCGCTGAGCGAGAAAAGGATATACCGCAACTGCGTCCGCAATTGGAACGTCGGTTAGACTTCGATGACGTTCCTATCAAGCCACAAAGGGTATTTAAGGAAATAAACGAATTCTTCGATGAGGATGCGGTATTTGTCACCTGTATCGGCCTTTATCAAATCTGGTCTTCGCAATTCCAAAAGATTTATAAGCCTCGCCATTATATTCTGCCTGGCGGTGCTGGTCCCCTGGGTTGGGACTTGCCGGCAGCTATAGGGGCAAAAATCGCCAATTCGGAGAAGACCGTGGTTAGCGTAGCTGGTGACTATGACTTGGGCTTTTGTGGCGAGGAAATGGCTATGGCGGTAATGTATGACATCCCTGTTATCGTCGTTGTGATCAATAATGGTTACCTGAGTCTTATTCGCCAGCAGGAAAAATATGTGTACGATATGAACTATGAAGTCAACACGTGGTACGGAGAGACGCTGGTGGACTTTGTCAAATTCGCCGAGACCTATGGTGCCTATGGCCAACGAGTGGAAAAGCCGACTGAAATAAAAGCGGCTCTGAAAAGAGCTGTGGAATCAAAAAGGCCGTCAGTTGTTGAGATAATGGTGGACAGGGAAACCGATGCTTCCATGGGGCCGAGCCTAGATAAGGTTGTGGAGTATGAACCATTACCGGCTCCGGCGGCAAAATTGCTAGAAGCAGGTACAAGCTGAAGAAGGCTCAATCAAGAGAGATTGCATTCCTTGTTAAAGGTTCTATCTACCGTACAGTACCGCCCACCACCTTTTCTGGTAATAAAGCCCAAGCAAAGACTTTACCTTTGCCTTTCTAAACCCGCTACCCTTTGCCGTAATTATTCCAATCATGTGCACTAATACTCGTATTAGTGCTCTATTTCTGTCTTTTCGCTTATAACGATTAACCAGAATAAGGATATCAGGTTGATTCATAATAGTGGAAAAGTTGACAATTAATATAACTAATCATATTAATAATGGTGTGGCAAAATAACATCTAAAACGGAGGCAGGACCAATGGCTGATAAAAAATATACAATACTGGAACTGTGGCCGATGCTAAAAGATGATATGGAGAAGTTCATAGCCGACAGACCGGGCTGGTTCATTGAGGCACTTAAGCAGGCGATGGAGAAAAAGGGTAATAAAGGCTGGAAAGACGTAGAAACAGTAATTAATATTTTACAGTTCCTTAAAGATACAGAAGTAGAGTATTAAGATAGAAAGTTAAAGGAATATATACTTTCAATAAAAAGTGAGCTTCCCAAAACTACATGGAAAGGCGGCAAGGCTACCCCCAGCCTGCCCTATTTATTCACATGATGGGCGGTGAGCTGCTTTTCCCGGACCTCCGGATTGGCGTAGTCAGGGAGGAGCATCGGGGCTACCCGGTCGGTCGCAATGCCCGATGCTTCCAGTTCCCGGTGATAGTCTTTAACGTGCTGCAATGACAGCCTGCCCTCTCTGGTTTTATCCCGGACATAGTCCGCTGCGCTCTCCCCGGCAATCCGCCCGAAGACGAGGACATCGAGCAGGGAATTGCCTATCAGACGGTTTTCGCCGTGCACGCCGCCGCTGACCTCCCCGGCGATGAAAAGCCCGGGTATGGACGTCTCCCCGCGGGCGTTGTATTCCAGCCCGCCGTTCTGGTAATGGAGGGTGGGGTAAATCAGCATCGGCTCTTTAGCGATATCGATGCCAAACCGCCGGTAAACGATGAATTTTCCCGGGAATTCGCGCTCCACCGTGCCCTCACCCATAAAGACGTCTATCATGGGCGAATCGAGCCACACCCCCAGCTTTCCCGCCGGCGTGGGAACACCCTTCCCCATCTCCAGACACTCCCTGATAATAGCCGATGATTCCACATCTCTCGGCTCGCGCTCGAAGACGAATTGCTCGCCATCGATGTTCACGAGATTCGCCCCGACCCCACGGAACTTCTCCGTGATGAGAACGCCTTCAATCTGTTCGGGAAAGACGACACCGGTGGGATGGTACTGGACGGTATGCAATAGCTTGAGTTTCACCCCGGCGCGGTAGCCCAGGACGATGCCATCAGCCGTGGCCCCGTAGTGATTGGTGGTCATGAACCCCTGGATATGCAGTCGGCCACAGCCACCGGTGGCCATAATGGTCGCCTTGGCCTTGATTATCAGGTATTCTTCAGTCTCCAGATTGTAAAGTATGGCGCCGGCGCAGTGACCATGTTCATTCAAAATAAGTTCAACGGCGGGCGAAAATTCCAGAACGGTGATATTTGCCCGATTGCGCGCTTCATCCCGAATGGTGCGCATGATTTCGGCGCCGGTGATATCGCCACAGGAATGCATCCGCTTCCGGCTGATCCCCCCACCGTGCTGGGTATGCAGCCTGCCATCAGGAAACTTGGAGAACATCACCCCAAGCCCTTCCAGCCATCTGACCACTTCCGGTGCCAGGGTGACCAGGGTACGAACCAGTTCCGGTTCGTTTTTAAAGTGGCCGCCACCCAGCGTGTCGATATAATGCACGCAGGCCGAGTCTTTCTCTATCTTGGTGGCCGCCTGAATGCCACCCTCCGCCATCATGGTGTTGGCATCGCCATGGCGCAGTTTGGTGGCCATTACAACTCTGGCGCCGCTCTGCTCGGCAAGCAGGGCCGCCGCCGTTCCGGCACCACCACCACCGATTATCAGCACATCAGCCTCGATATCCACACGTGAGAGGTCGATTCCATCCGGCTCTAACCGGCTCCAAGCCTCCAGCAGGTCGGCAAACTCTTGAGCAATCCGGTAGCCCTTGCTCGGCCCCACCTTCAGCTCCCGCCGACCCTCCTCTTTGTAATCGGGATGAAACTTCTTCAGTATCGCCTCGGTCTCATCCGGCGGCATTTTGGGAAATTCCTCTCCCCGCTTCTTCCGCGCCAGCCGCTGCGGTCTGGTCTTCTCCACCACTTTTATCAGGCTTTTGAGTTCCTCAGTATAGGGCATTCCTTCCTCCTAGAGGTAATCACGCTTTGCCGGCGTCCAGTCCTCATCAGCCAGTACCGGCTCGATTTCCCGGGACTGATATATTTCCCTCAGCTTTTTGATATCCGATTTCATGAGCTCCTCCAGGGTCTGCTGGCATTTTTCACTTCCTGCCGCCTCGACTGCCTCGTTCAGGTGCTGTGCCCTCGGGGCAATCTTGCTCCCGTAGATTCTCCGCGCCAGCTGCATGATGTGGTACTGCGGCAGCTCGCCCATGCAGCGGCTGACACAGAGGCCGCACTGGATACAGTTAAAAGAGAGTGTGGCCGCCCGCTCAATGTTACCCTGCTTCACCGCCGAGATAACGTCCATCACCTGAACGTCCATCGGGCAGACCTTGGTGCAGGCATTGCAGGCGATGCAGCGAAATACCTCGGGATACAGTTTGAAGATCTCCTCGGGGCTGGCGGAAAGCTGCGCGAAGTCATAGCTCGCCCGGTTCGCCGGATAAAACGGTATCTGCGTCAGATACATCTCCGGCTCCACCACCGTCTGACAGGCCAGGCCGACACGAAGATGGTAGTCCCCCGGCTTGCGATAGACCGTGGCACAGGCTCCACAGATGCCACCCCGGCAGCCACAGCCACGAATAAACCGGTACCCGGCGTATTCCAGTGCCTTCATAATGGTGAGCGTTTCCGGCACCATGTATTTTTTACCCATCACGTAGACCGGAATGAGTTTCACTTTCTCCGCTTCCGCATTTTTCTTACCGCCGGTCGCTTCGCGCTTATTAACCGCCATGATAACCTCCGTTCGATTATAGCCCATACGAGGCCAGCAGGCCAGAAGGCGAAATCAAATGTTTTTTGAACCAGGACCTGGCTTCTCCGATTCCCAGAGCCAGCCCGATGAGTTCGGTGAAGTAGAAGATGGGCAGCTTGTTACCGTCCGCGCCGGCCTGCCGCATTTCCAGGTTGGCATGGCACAGCGGACAGGCGGTGACCATCGCCTCGGCACCGGCCCGTTTTGCCATCTCGACCAGCCCGTTTACCATCTGGCCAGCTATTTCCCGTTTGCTCAACGAAAGGCTGCCGCCGCAGCAATCCACCTTGCCGGACCAGTCTCTGACCTCGGCGCCCAGCGCAGCAAGCAAACCATCCAGGCACTGCGGGTTCTCCGGGTCATCGAAGGCAACCAGCTCGGGAGGCCGGACCAGGTAGCATCCATAATAGGCAGCCAGTTTCAGGCCATTCAGCGGTCTCACCACCTTATTTTTCAAATTCTCCAGACCGACCTCATGGCAGATTACATCCAGAAGATGTCTGGTGCCATGTTTCCCCTGATAGGAAACCGCCAGCACGCGGCTGAGTTCTTCTCTCAGGCTGTCATCGCCCTGCATCTCTTGATGGGCGCTTCTCAACCGGATATAGCAGGCGGGACAGGCCACGGCGATGTCCATCCCCATCTCTTCGGCCAGTGCCAGGTTCCTGCCGGCGAGGATACTGGCCAGCCGCCGATTGATGCTGTGCCCGGACGTCGCCCCGCAGCAATTCCAGTCTGGAATCTCGATGAGCTCTATGCCGAGATGCTCACAGACGGCGCGCACCGACAGGTCATACTCCCTGGCCGTTGCCTCGAGGGAACAGCCGGGATAGTAGGCATACCTCAAACCCGCCGCCGTCTGCTGGCTCATCTTTTCGCCGCCTGGAAGATGCTTCTCACGCTTGCTTTTTCTTTGAAGCGCCCCGGGAGCAACTTCAATTTACCTTTCATCAGCATTTTTATCCCCGTCAGCAAATCGCCGAAAAAGTCCCGCGTCTTGAGCTTGAGCAGGAGAATCAGCGATAGCTCGTGCTGTCTTCCCCACCGCTCAATATTCCCCAGAAAAATGCGGTGGAAATCAGCGACGCTTCTCTCTTTCGCCAGCCCCTCACGCAGCGAAATCTCACGCAGCACGTCCATTATCTCCACCAGGTCGACTTCATTCGGGCATCTGGTGGCGCAGGCCTCGCAGCCGGCACAGACCCAGATGGTGGAACTGGTCAATACCTGCTCCCGGAGGCCCAGCTGCACCATCCGGACAATCTGGTGGGGAAGATAGTCCATGGCAAAGGCCGACGGGCAGCCCAGGCTGCAGGTGAGGCACTGGTAGCAGCGATTTATCTCAGTGCCGCTTTCCTCTTTTACCTGCGCGCCGAAACGGCCATCAATTTCCGTTTTTCTTTCTTTAACAACGTATTGCATGCGGCTACATCCCTATATCGGCCAGTTCGTCCTCTTTGAACGCGGTCAGGGGAAGTTCTTCATCAAGGCTTCTCCCCGGCACGTAATCGAACAGCTTCTGCACGTCATACCCCACCAGGCGGAAAATATCGAAGACCGGGATATCGTTGGGGCAGGCTTCCGTGCACAGCCCGCAGCCAACGCAGGAAATCACCATGTGATTGAGCCGGGTCAGGTGAAAGAGAAGCGTGTCATTGGGCATGCGGAGGGCACCTTTTCGTTTCGCCCAGCCCAGATACTTTTCCGCCTCAAATTCAAAGACCGGAGAGTCAAAGAAACACTCCTTGCAGTAGCAGAGCGGGCAGGCCGTTTTGCAGTTGTGACAGTTAATGCAGGTGGCCAGGGTGGCCATCATTTTATCCAGGCCCCGGATTTCTTCCCGGGTCTTTTTCAGCAGTTCCTCCCTCTTTCCCGCCCTTTCCGCAACGAG
>DAOUDY010000013.1:0-10292 GCA_034430755.1 Dehalococcoidales bacterium | reverse complement strand
GTTGACTACGCGGTGAGCCAGGGGGCGGTGGTCTTTCTCTCGGCGGGCAATGACGGCAATGATGACCACCACTATTCAGGCACGGTAAACGCCAGTAATTCCACCGACTATATCCAGTTAAACATTGCCGGTGCCGGAGCCTCTACTACGGCTCTCTTATTCAATTTGGTCTGGTATGACGGCACGGGCACCAGCAATGACCTTGAGCTGGAGTACTACAACTCAAGCCATACCAAGCTGTCGCCAACTAATTTCTCACAGTCGGAAAGCTCAAGGGGCACAGAAAGTGAATATTCATATTATGATAATTATGTCGGTTCTGGGGACAGCACCTATTACCTCAAGGTAAAGAATAATTCCAGCAACAGCCAGTTCTTCCACCTCTACTACAACACAGCATTCAACCTATATGGAGCTGGCTCAGTCACATTTGACAGCCCCGACCCGGAATACACCATCGGCACGCCCGCCGAGGCCGACAGCGCCATTGCCGTGGGCGCCTATACCACACGCCGGGCCTGGTATGACTATGACAACAATGGTTGGGAGTATACCGATGAGACGGATGACCAGATAAGCACCTTCAGCAGCCGCGGCCCGCGGGTGGACACCGGCGCCCCGAACATGCCGAGTGTCGTTTCCCCTGGCTGCGGCATAATCTCCTGCCGTGACGATGATGTCTACACCTGGCCTGATAGCTATGATGTATACGTTATCGATAATGACGGGCCGAATACGGATAATGCCACCAGGAATGACGGCAACGGGCCGGCGGACTACTACATGATGGGTGGAACCTCTATGGCCTGTCCCATGGCGGCCGGAGTTGCCGCCCTGCTTCTGGAGAAGTACCCGTCCGCGACGCCGGCGCAGATAAAGCAAGCTCTGGAGAACACCGCGTCTGACCAGGGAGCCGCCGGCTTTGACACCACCTACGGCTACGGGCTGATAGACGCCCTGGCCGCCCTCGGTTGCGACCTTACCCTGCCCACCATGGAGACCATAGCCGAAGCCGAGGGGCAGTACTATAACACCGCGCCCGTCCTGTCCAACTTCGGCTTCGATGACGAAACGGCCCTGGACGACGGCTGGTATCAGATGGACTCATACTCCGGAAGCTGGACCGTTCTTTTTACCGATGCCGCCTCTGCCGATATCAGCGATTTGTCTGTTGCGGGTGATAATACCACCATCTATGCCGTTGATAGAGAAAGAGGCAAGATTTACAAGTCAACCAATTCTGGCACCAACTGGACAGAGCTGACCAATCCCTCTGGCGCCATCGAGCCGCAGCTTGTTGCCGTCGCCTCCGATAATGCCAGCATTGCCGCTATCGTCGCTGATGGCAATGCGGTTTACGCTACCACCGATGGTGGTACAAGCTGGGGTAGCCTGGGCATCCCGCTAGAAAGTGGTGGGGGTGCCGCCGCGACGGCGCTCTATGATATCGCCATCTCCTCCGGAAATGGCACACCGACAGTGAACTATGTTGCCGCTGCCGGCATTGAAACCGGTCCTCTTGCCAATATCTGGTATTATGACCTTGGCGCCTCGCCACCAGTATGGAAGGAAACAAACGACTTGGCTGGTTTTGGTGCTGCATCGCTTAATTCCACAGCGTCGGCGGTCGCCTTTTCCCCCAATTTCTGGACAGACTCAGTAATGGTTGCCATTACTGCCGTGCATGATGGTAATGGTGGCAGTGATAATGTTTGCTCTGAGATTTTTTGCAGGGATTCTTTAATATGGAACGAACAAGGCACCTTTCCTGATTATCCGGTGACCATTGTCAGTGACGATGGCATTACCGGCCTGGACTCGGCTTCCATATCAATGGCTCCTGACTATCTTGGTTCTGATAACTCAACGCGCCATGTCTTCGCCGGCCTGACTGTTGCCGGTAATTCCGATGCCGTAGCGACCAGCGATATCTATCATCTGGATGATGACAACGTGACGGCGCTGAAGATGGGGGAACAAATCCACAGCGTTGCCTACGACGGCACCAATCTCGTCGCCGGAGAATACGATTCAACCGATATCTGGCGCAGCGCCGACCCGATGGCACCAGCGCCAACCGTTAACGTTACCGATGCCTCGCATAGACCAGGCGGCGAAAATAAGGTTGTCGTTGACTGGGCGGGTAGCAAAGTGGTCGCCGGAACGTCGGGTAATCTGAGTGCCTTTGCCGTTTCCACAGATAACGGGACGTCCTTTAGCGATATTCTGGTTATTACAGATACCTCCTGGGATAACGATGGCTGGACAATCCCGGAATTTTCTGCTCTCGCTAACGGCAGCCACACCGTTTATTTCAAGGCATCAGACGATAACGGCAACGTCGAGGGGGAATCAGGGGAGTGGAGCTGGCAGTTCAACAAGGGTAATGCACCGCGCTCCGGCGGCGGAGGGGGTGGTGGAGGCGGTGGTGGTGGCGCCGGCCTGACGGCCGTGCGTCCATATCTGGATAAAGAAAGTAAAATTAAAGAAGAGGTTACCGCTTACAGTGAGGACATGAAGGTTGAGATGTGTTTGCCCGTAGGCACCAGGGTTAGAAGCGCCACGGGCACAAGTATCTCAAGTATAAGAATTCAGGTAATGGCAGGGCCACCGCTCCGGCCGAAAGATACCGCGACAGTTGGACTGGTATATGAAATGGGGCCGGCTGGAGCTACTTTCGACCCGCCGGTAGACCTGACCATGGAGTATGATGAGTCCAAGATACCCGAGGGAGTTGCCGAAAAGACCCTGGTGGCGGCGACTTATGACGATAGCACTGGCCAGTGGATAAATCTGGAAAGCATCGTTGCCACCGAGAATGATACCGTGACGGCAAAGGTAAGTCACTTCTCCGCTTTCACCGTTCTGGCATATACCCGCCCTGCCAGCTTCAGCATCGCTGACCTGACCATAACGCCGGAAGAAATCGAGCTCGGAGAGCCACTAAACATCAGCGTACTTGTCACCAACGACGGTAACCTCGCTGGCAGCCACGAAGTAAGCCTGAAAATGGACGACCTTCTGGTTCAGACAAGGGAAGTCGCTCTGGCCGGAGGCGACAGTGAGGCCGTCAGCTTCATTATAACCCCAGATACTGTCGGGGAGCACGTCATAGATGTCGATGGGGTGAAGGGTACATGCCAAGTCGCAAAGCCCAAAGCCCCGGCCGCTTTCAGCGCCAGTGACCTCACCATATCTCCGGCTGAGCTTCTAACCGGAGGGAGAGTAACCATCAGTGTGACAGTAATCAATAACGGCGACCTCAGCGGCACGCATGGCGTAAGCCTGAAAATAAATGGAGTTCTAATAGAAACAAAGGGCGTAACCCTCGATGGCGGTAAGAGCCAGAAGGTGGTCTTCACCATGGGCCCGGACACGGCGGGCACGTATTCCGTAGACATTGACGGCCTGTCCGGCTCGTTTGCAGTTAAAGAACTGGTTCCGGCACCGGCCGAAGAGGAAAAAACGGCAATGCCGGCACCGGCGGTTGCACCAGCGCAGGAACCAGGCCCAGCACCGGAACAAGCGCCTATGCTGCCAATTAGCGGGTGGACTATTTCCGGTATTATCGCTGCTATTGCCGTAGTAGGTTTAGCTTCATATTTTTTCATCAGAAAGCGAAGAGAGTCAACCCGTGCCAATAAAACTGACTGAAAGGTAATTATCAATTAAGGAGGCGGGTATGGCGCAAGGCCTGCCCGCCTCCTTCCACACTGGCCCGTACACCTCCTGATATTGTCTAACCATTAATTATTCCCAGCTACTTATCCCTGAGTCCAGCGGTATGATATACTGTTACCGGTTCAGCCTGACTAATAGCAATTTTTAGCCCAGAGTATGAAGATAGACGCTTTCCTGACGCCACGGCTGCTGCCACCTCGCTTTGAAGGCGCAATATGTGTGGTCATTGATGTCCTCCGCGCCACCACCACCATAATCGCCGCGCTGGCGAACGGTGCCCGCGAGGTGCGCCCCTGCCTTAATGCCGCCGAGGTCAGACGCAGCGTGAAAGCAGGAGATGACACCACCTTCCTGCTTGGCGGCGAACGAAAGGGACTGCGCATCCCCGGCTTTCATTTAGGAAACTCCCCTGCGGAATATCTTGACTCAAGCCAGATATCCGGCAGGGTGATTTACTTCTCAACCACCAACGGCACTCCGGCCCTGCGACGGGCCTATAAAGGAAGCGGCCGACCCGTGTACCTCGCAGCACTGGTCAATCTGTCTGCGGTATCATCAGCAATTGTGAAAGCAGCGGCGAATAATGCCCCGGAAAGAATCTGCCTCGTCTGCGCGGGGCGCCACGGAAAGCCGTCGCTTGAGGACCTGTATTGTGCGGGACTGATTGCGCAGCGCCTGCAGTCAGAATTGGCTGAATCCGGAATATCTCCTGAGCCCAGCGATGCGGCAACAATAGCTATTGCGTATTCAAGAGTGAATCAGGAAAAGACGCTTGCCGTGTTAACCGAAAGCGAGCATGGCCGGTATCTGCAAAGCATAGGCTTCAGTGCCGACCTGGAATTTGCCAGCCAGATTGATAAATATGACATAGCGCCCTGCTTCGATGGCAAACGCATCGTCATCGGTCCCGAATAGCATCTATACATACTACGGGTGAGCCGCTAAATCACCCTTTAGAGTATGAGGAATCATAAAAATGGGTGATTTACTGCCGACACAACATGTATTAAAGTGCTAAATAGAAGTAATTTGGGGTAGATGGGCGGAATGAGGTTTCTTTGCATAAACGTACCGCGGGTGGTGTTAATCGCCATCTTCTCCCTCTTCTTTATAGTAGTGGGCAGGAGCTATTTCACCTTCGCCCAGCCTGAGCAGGGCACTGAATTCAGCTTTTTGAACTCAAACATGTCAGTAGCTGAGTCTGCGGTTTTATCCTCCAATTTGATAGAAGAAGCCTGGGAGATATCGGCGCTCTATGAGCACTACATTATATCCAATGCCCTCCAGTCAATGAGGGTTATCGAGAGGGTGAAAGAGGTCCCAGACGTCGCCCTGGCAACGAACGACATGGCCCAGTTTCCCTCGGCAGAGCACAGCCTTTATCCTCACTACGTCACCAAGAGGTACAGCCAGTTCAGGTATACGGTCGATAGCGACGGCATTGTCGATATCGACACTGCCTCTCCAACGATAGTCTGCAACCTTGAGCAAATCGAAAATTGCCTCAAATGCATCGAATAAGCAATTCCCGAACCCATTCACCTGCCGCTGTTTCCTATCGTTTCTGGTTTAATATTTAACTTTTTTCTTTTTACCACTGATTTTGATGCATTTTCCCCTGTTCTGTTATTGATACTTGACGTTTGGCATACTAAAATAGTTGCGTAGTGCTAATACCAAATCAATGAAAGCGAGGTACCTCTATGATTAACAAAGTTAATTTGTTCATTTCGCCAAACAAGGTCATATTCGGCAGCGGTACTGCTGATCTGGTGGGGACAGAAGCGGAGCAATTCGGCGCCAAAAAAGCGCTCATTGTTACCGATAAGGGAGTGATGAAAGCCAACCTGCTAGCGGGCGTGCAGGATTCATTGAAAGCCCAGAAGATAGATTTCGATATTTTCGACAAAGTCGAGGCTGAGCCACCGGCCCGAAACATCGATGACGGGGCGAAGCTGGCAGTTAGTATCGGAGCAGACATCGTTATCGGTGTCGGCGGGGGCAGTTCGATGGACGTGGCCAAGGGCATTGCCATCATAGCCAAGCACAAGGGAAAGGTACTGGACTACGCCGGACGGGATAAGGTGCCCGGCAGAGGGCTCCCCAAGATACTTCTCCCGACCACTGCTGGCACCGGCAGCGAGGTCACCCGAGTGGTCGTATTCATAGATGAAGCCGAAAGCCTGAAAGCAGCGATTCACAGCAACTACGCTCTGGCGGATGTCGCCATCGTTGACCCCCTGCTCACCCGGTCAATGCCGCCCAAAGTCACCGCTGATACCGGCGTTGATGCCATGATTCACGCCATCGAAGCTTATGCCTCACTCAATGCCACGCCTTTCTCTGAAATCACGGCCATCGAGGCCATCCGCCTGATTGCGGAAAACCTGCCCACGGCCTATGCCAAAGCGGAAAACATCACCGCCCGTGCCAATATGTCGCTCGCCGCCACACTCGCCGGCCTGGCGTTGAACAGTGCGGGAGCAGCCGCGATTCACGGGCTTTCCAATATAATGGGCCTAAAATATAAAATGTCCCACGGCCGGGCCAATGCGGTCCTGCTGCCGTATGTAATCGATTACAACAAAATCGGCGATTTAAACAGGTACGCCACCATTGCTCAGGCGGTGGGTATAAATACGGAAGGATTGTCTCCTTACGAGGCAGCAGAAGAACTGGTGGCCTATCTATTTAACCTGCTTGAAATCCTTAATATTCCGGCCAGATTGAGCGATTATGGCGCCACCGAGGCCGACATTCCAGCTCTGGTGGAAGGAGGTATGAAGCTGGCCCGGCTCTTCGTGCCCAACCCCAGAAATATGACTGAAGAGGACGTCAGGAATATTTATACCAGGGCATTGTAAGCCTGAAAAATTGCAAAAATCTTCTTCGCTGTGTAGAATGGCTTTGCTGTGGGCAGTCTGATGAACCTGACCGCCTTTCTGGTCAGCAGCAAGGTCGAATTCGAGTTCATGAAGAAAAGGGCCACCCACCATGCCGCCGAGGCCGCTGCGGCCAGCGGCGTGTCTCTGGGTGAGATTGTCAAGTCCATCGTTTTCACCGACCGGGACGCCCGGCCACTGCTGGCAGTGGTGCTTGCCGATACCGATGTCAGCCGTCACAAGCTGGAACGCTGCTCCGGTTCGAAGTCGGTGCGGCTGGCTCCTGACCATGTCGCCAAGGCCGCCACCGGTTACCCCACCGGCGGCATACCTCCGGTGGGCCACAAGAAAAAAATAGCGGTATATATTGACCGTAGGGTCATGCGCCGTGAGCGCGTCTGGTGTGGCGGCGGCGCCAGGTCCAAGCTGGTCAGACTGAAGGCATCAGATATTGCCCGCCTGACTGCCGCCACGGTCTGTGACCTTGCCACCGATTAGACAGGCCAAAACCATTACAATATTATTACAAACCTGTTTAGCTTTGTAGCTGAAGGTTGTAATTGCAGGCTCTCTTGTATATGATAAAACTATAAGATAACGTTATGTTCATTGTCCGATTATCCCTTTGCGGGCTCCACGATGGGGTCGGGAGGGGCTTGCCGGTATGAGGAGGAGGATGAGAAGCGAAAAACGCCCATTTTCGCCGGGGCAGCGGGGAATAAGCCTTCTTGAAACTCTGGTTGCTCTCGCCATTTTAGGCGCCATTGCCGTTACTTTCATCAATGGCGTCAATACTGCCATCAGGACTACCGCCCTAGCTGATGAGCGCACCACCGCCGAAAGTCTGGCGCAGAGCCAGATTGAATGGGCGAAGAAAGTCAGCTATGCTGAGGAAGCCGCCCAGTACAACCCGGCGACCATACCCAGTAACAGTGACTACCGCGATTACTCCGTTGCCATCGTGGCCGAACCATTAAATAGTCCCGATGCCGGCCTTCAGAAGATAACGGTGACGATAAGTCACCACGGTGAAACTGTATTTATACTTGAAGGGTACAAGAGGCAGAAATGAACCGGAGAACAGCCGGCTTTACCATGCTGGAAATGCTGGTGGTAACCGCCATTGTGGCGCTCGTCGCCAACGGCGTCCTGGTCAGCGTGTTCCAGATACTCAGAAATAGCGAGAGCAGCGAGAACAAGATAACCGCCGTGACCGAGGTGCAGAATACCGGCTACTGGGTCAGCCTTGATGCCCGAAAAGCCCAGGAGGTTAATGCTCAGGCGATAGAAGAGGGCAGGGTGGTAACGTTGTCCTGGGACGAGCGGACGGAAGGGGCTATCGACTCCACCGACGGTCTATACTACGCCTACTCCAGCGATGGCGGCAATAACTGGAGCAGTGACTATCAGGCCTTTATGGGTTGGGACCTTCCCAGCACTTTCTCCACGACCATTCCAGCCCAGTACCTGACCAGTGATTTCAGGCTCAGGTTCTACCTGGTATACTTCGGCTCATCAGATGAATACCTGTATCTGGACGATATCACTTATTCGGAAGCCATTTTCTCCGATAACTGCTCCAGCCTCGATGGCTGGGATAACGGCTCGCGGTGGATACCCTCCTCAGGGGAGTTCAGGGGACAGGGGGGCGGTGATACCGCAGTTTCAACCGTCACCATGACCAGCAGCCTGGACCTGGACGCCTACCAGGGGCAGACGGTGCGGGTCTACTGGCACGGCCGTGAAAGCGGTAGCGAATCCGGTGACTGGCTTAACTATGCATTTTCCGGCAACGGTGGCACCGATTGGAGCCAGAATTACCAGTCCTTCAATGGTGACACCGGCTCTACCGGGCAGACGTTCAGCTATACCGTGCCGGCGCAGTACGTCACCGGCCAGTTCAAAATGAGGTTTTACTGGCAGGCCAACTACTCCAACGATTACGTTTACCTTGATGACATCATGGTGGCGGTGCCCCTTTATACCGAAGACTGCTCCGATTTTTCCGGCTGGGACGACGGCGATGACTGGAGCGTTTACAGCAGCGATGAATTCAGGGGACATCACGCCGGCGGCAGCGACGATGAACGATACCTTACCATGGATACGAGCCTTGACCTGACCTCCAGCCAGTTTGCCGGCGGTTTTCCGCTCGTCTTCACCTGGACCACCTGGTCCGGTTCCGGCGGCACCGGCCACGAGGTCACCTATACCATCACCAACGGCGAGCTAATGCGCAGTCACTCCATTAACGGCGGCGCTCCCGTGGAGACACTGATCGCCAAGAACATCGACCCGGCAAATACCAGCTGCTCCTACCGCAACGGTGAGTTCACGCTCACCATCACCTCGGCAGTCGGTGGCGGTCCGTCGGAGGGAAGGGAAATAAGGCAGTACAAAGTCCTTACCAGGCCGGATTAAGCGGCACGCTTTATTGATAGTGGGAAATGATGAAGCAGGTAATCAGGTTAATCAAAGGTGAAAAGGGAATGGGGCTGGTCATCGTGCTTGTCCTGCTGGCACTTGGCGGCCTTATCATGGTCCCACTGCTCACTCACCTTTATACCGGCGTTAGCAGCGACCGGATTTACCGGGAAAGGATGGAGTTAAATTACGCCGCCGATGCCGGCGTTGAGGACGGCATATGGAAAGCGGAAAACGAGCAGGTACCGCTCGACCCCTATGACTACGTGTCAGTTTACAGTTACTCCCTGCCCGAAGCGCTCAACGGCAAAGATGTCAGCGTGAGCATCAAGCAGGTCTGGCCCCTGGATGGTCTGGAGAGTGATGTGAACGGAACAACACCGGCCAGTCCGCCGCTGTCAATCACCAGCGGCGTGATTGACCAGCTCGGCGATTTTGAAATTCGCCTCAGCTATGATACACCGGAAGTGGAACTGCTCATTGACTGTGTGGCGGTGTGGCTTCCTCCGGAGTTCGCCTACGTCAATAATTCCAGCAGCAGCATCACCGAAGAAAACCCCATCCAGACAGACTGGAACGGCGGAACGGTACTGACGTGGGATTTTGGCCCGCCGGTAAACTTCGATGATTTGCCTCAGGCAACATCCGGTGAAGCCGGTGAAGGCGGCATGCAGCCGGCCATTGAGCTGCCATCGGTAAGGGTTCTCTCCTTTTCCGTCACCCCCGAGGGGGAGCTGGCCAGAGGCAGCTACTCGTGGATCAGGACAACCAACGCGGACAACTACCTCTGCTGGGATACCAATTTCACCCTCTACGAAATCAACGCCACCGCCAGCGATAACGCCACCGGCAGGTCAATGGGCGCCGAGGGCTATACCTATGTCAGCGAGGGGTTTGACACCGGCTGGCTGGACCTGGGAGAGACCCTGATGACTGGAGATTACCGCGCCGTGGGCAATACCATGATGCAGGACCTGAACTTAGACCGCAGGCGGGAGACGGTGCTCGACGAGAGCAGCGCCACCATTAACGATATCCCCGGCGACGCCAATGTGGTCTACGGACTACTCTACTGGTCAGGCTGGAAAGATTCCACCGGCTCGATGGAGCCGGACAAGCAGGTGACATTCAAAATCGAAGCGGCGCTTGATTTGCTGCGCCCCAGCGCCGCCGGCAACTATACCGAATGCGAACCCGTGGGCGCCATAAACAACTACCAGTGCACCGATGAGGCAACCTCGGATGAGGACACCACCCATGTCCAGACCGGATTTGAGCCGGAAATCCTGAGGCCCAACGGCAACG
>DAOUDY010000012.1:0-21334 GCA_034430755.1 Dehalococcoidales bacterium | reverse complement strand
GGTTCAGGCCACCGGAAAAGGCGCGTTCCGGCAGTGATGAGGACGTGCGGAAGCTTACCACCTGCTCCCGGGCGTGAACGCCGGTGTCAGTACGACTGGCCGCCAGCACGCGGACCCTTTCCCCGGTCAGTTTCAGCAATGCCAACTCAACCTCGCCCTGAACGGTGGGCTGATTGGCCTGCAGTTGAAAGCCATAGTAGTTTGTGCCGTCATATTCCATAATCAGTACCATCTTGGTGCTCTCTGCCAAGCTGACAACCCCTTATTGACGTAATAGTTACGGTGGTCGCTCGACCAGTGAAAGCTGCACCATGGGTGCGCTGTCTCCCAGTCTGGGACCTAATTTGACAATGCGAGTGTAACCACCGGGTCGCTCGGCGTACCGTGTGGCCAGTTCGGAAAAAACCTTGTCCGCCACATCCTTGTCATATATGAATGAGAGTGCCTCGCGAAATGCGCTCAGACTGCCTTTCTTGCCCAGGGTAATCATCTTTTCCGTGAAACCGCGTACTTCTTTGGCCTTGGTCTCGGTAGTGGTGATTTTTTCGTATCTGAGCAGGTCGGTCACCAGATTGCGGTACAGTGCTCGGCGGTGACTGGTCGTCCGGCCTAATTTTTTTCCCGCTACGTTATGCCTCATCTTCTGTTTCTCCGGATTGCGGTTCGCTTTCTTCTGACATCTCTGTTTCCGTGTCAGTCTCTTCTGGTGGCGTTTCCTCCAGCTCCATTTCTTCTTTGAGTCCAGCCGGCAGTGAGAGGGACAGCCCCAGTTCTTTCAGTTTGTCTTCTATCTCGCTAAACGATTTCTGGCCGAAGTTGCGCAGCTGGAGTAAATCCTTCGGCTTTTTACTGATGAGTTCGCCTACCGTGGCAATGCCGCCGCGCCTGAGGCAGTTCATCGTCCGCACTGAAAGGTCAAGCTGCTCCACGGGCATATTGTATTTCTCATCGGGTATGGAGAGGCGGATAAGCTGTTCTTCCGCTTTCATCTGGGATACTTTGACGTACTCAACGAACGGGCTGAGCTGCTCGACCAGGATGCCGGCAGAGCGGCTGATGGCATCAACCGGAGTTGTCGTGCCATCGGTCCATAGTTCCAGAATCAGACGCTCGTGGCTGGTCTCGCGTCCCGCGTGAACCGCCTCGATGGTGAAATTGACCTTGCGTGTCGGAGAGAAGATGGCGTCAACGGGCATTGTTCCCACCGGCATGCTATCATTTGACTCAGCAGTGCGGTAACCCTCGCCCATTTCGACATCAAACTCCACATAGAGTCTGGCTTCTGGAGAATCAAGCGTGATCAGGTTAATCTCGGGGTTGACAATTTCAAAGTCGGTAGATGGTTTGATATCCGCGGCACAAACCTGGCCCTCACCCTGTACATCCAAGGCCATTTTCCCGGGCTGACCGGAAAGCGGCTTTATCCGTATCCCCTTTATATTGAGCAGAAATTCGGTGACATCTTCCTTGGCATGGGGAATGGTGGTGAATTCATGTCTGATGCCTTCGATTCTGACCTGTGTCACCGCGGCACCGGGAAGGTAGCCCAGCAGCACCCGGCGCAGGGCATTGCCGAGCGTAGCGCCAAAGCCGTGTTCCAGCGGCTCGGCGATGAACCGGCCAAAGTTGCCGGCACTCTCAACACAGTCAATTTTTGGAATTACCAGACGAGACAAAAGGTTCTACCTCCTTGCTCATTATCGCGAGTAGTGTTCCACAATAGTCTTGCCGTCAAACGTGGCCTCTATGGCTTCAGGCGTGGGCAGGGAGACCACCTGCCCCACCAGCTTTTTCTTGTCCAGACTCAACCAGTCCGGCACTGTCTTGGATTCAATTACCTGCGTGAGCTGTTTGTAATATTCCGATTTGGCGCTTTCTTTCCGCCAGCCGATGGTATCTCCTTCCTTGACCAGTGCCGAAGGGATATCAGTCCGGCGCTCATTGAGCGTAATATGTCCGTGCCGTATCAGCTGGCGTGCCTGATTGCGTGAATCGGAGAAGCCGAGGCGATACACGATGTTGTCCAGCCGCCTCTCCAGCAGGATTAACAGGTTATCGCCGGTAACGCCGGCCTGTCTCTCTGCCTCGGCGAATACTCTCCGGAACTGCCTCTCCAGCATGCCGTAGCTGTAGCGAGCCTTCTGTTTCTCGCGGAGCTGCATGCCGCGGTCGGATATTTTCTGTCGTCTGCGGTACTGCTGTCCGGGGTGCCTCGGCCGCTTCTCCACGCTGCACTTTGGCGTGAAGCAGCGGTCACCTTTGAGGAAGAGCTTTACGCCGCTGCGGCGACACAACCGACATACTGCGCCAACGTATCTTGCCATTTTCCCTCTCTTCTACACTCGACGTCTTTTCGGTGGGCGGCAGCCGTTATGTGGGATGGGGGTAACATCTTTGATGCCCGTAATGTACAGCCCTGAACTCTGCAGGGAGCGGATGGCTGCCTCACGGCCGCTGCCCGGTCCTTTCACGTAGACCTCAACCTGGCGCAGGCCGTGCATCATAGCCTTGCGCACTGCCTCGCGAGCTGCCATCTGAGCGGCATAGGGAGTACCCTTGCGGGAGCCCTTGAAACCGGCAGTACCGGAACTTCCCCAGGCAATAACGTTGCCTTCAGGGTCGGTAAGGGTGACGATGGTATTGTTGAAGGTAGACTGAATGTAGGCTCTCCCTGACGGGATATTCTTACGCTCCCGCCGCCTGGTCCTCGCTCGCTTCTTCTGTGCCATAGATGCTCCTTATCTCGTTTACCTGTGCTCGCTTATTTCTTAGCCATGCCCCGCCTCTGGCCCCGGCCGGCCACTGTCTTGCGGTCACCACGCCGGGCCCGGGCATTGGTGCGGGTGCGCTGTCCCCTCGTCGGCAGGTTGAAGCGGTGCCGGCTGCCGCGATAGCTGCCGATTTCAATGAGGCGCTTGATGTTCATCTGGACCTCGCGCCTGAGTTCGCCTTCTACTCTGTACTGCTTGTCAATAACCTCACGGAGGCGGTTTACCTCATCTTCGGTAAGCTCGCTCACCTTGGTGTCCGGGTTGATATTGGTCTGGGCCAGAATCCGGCGGCTCAGATGAGGGCCAATGCCATAAATATATTGCAGAGATACCCAGGTGTGCTTGTCTCTCGGTATGTCCACTCCAGCAATACGTGCCATCCTGCTGCCTCCTTACCTCATTTATCCCTGGCGCTGCTTATGCTTCGGGTTGGAACAGATTACCCTGACCACCCCGTGCCTTTTCACTACCTTGCACTTTTCACATCGCACTTTGGCCGATGCTTTTACTTTCATTATACCAATCCCTTATCTTATTTAAACCGATAGACTATCCGGCCGCGATTGAGGTCGTATGGCGACAGCTCAGCCAGCACCTTGTCTCCAGGCAGCACCCGGATGTAGTGCATCCGTATCTTGCCGGAGATGTGGGCCAGCACGACATGCCCGTTCGCCAGCTCAACGCGAAACATCGCATTCGGTAGCGCTTCCAGTACTGTTCCTTCAACCTCAATCGTCTCTTTCTTAGGCATATACTTCTCTGGTTAGTATCTCCGGTTCGCCGTCCGTAATGGCAATGGTGTGTTCGAAGTGTGCCGAAAGGCTGCCATCAGCCGTAAAGACCGTCCACCGGTCCTCCCCAACGCGGGTGCGCCAGTCACCAGTATTAACCATCGGTTCCAGGGCCAGCGTCATTCCCTTTTTCAATACCGGCCCCGTATCGGGCAGGCCGAAGTTGGGTATCTGCGGCTCTTCATGCATATCGCGACCAATACCATGGCCGGTGTACTCCCGGACTACGGAATAGCCTCTTGATTCGGCGTAGTTCTGTATGGCGTGGGAGACATCTCCCAGCCGGGCCCCGGCGCGGGCGGCATCGATGCCAGCTTTCAGAGTGCCTTTGGTGGTTTCAATAAGCGCTTCCGCTTTCCGGCTTATCCTGCCCACGCCCGCTGTTAAGGCGGCATCACCCTGAAAACCGTCATAAATGGCGCCGAAATCAAGGGAAACGATGTCTCCCTCGCGCAGCACCCGCTTTCCCGGTATGCCGTGCACGATTTCATTGTTTACCGAAACGCAGAGGCTGGCCGGAAAGCCGTGGTAGCCCTTGAATGATGACCGGGCACCGTGTCTTTCCAGCTCTCTGACGGCTATGGCGTCCAGCTCTTTCGTTTCCATCCCCGGTTTTATCTCTTCCACCATTGTCTTTAATATCATCGCGACGATTCTGCCGGCCCGGCGCATGGCCGCGACTTCATCTTCAGTTTTAATGATAATCGTCATCGAGCGGTCAATTTCTCCTCAGGAAGGGCCGACACGATTTTGCGTGTCACCTCCTCCACACTGCCTTCCCCTTCAGTTTCCAAAAGCTTGTCCTGGCGGCGGTAATAATCGATGAGCGGTGCCGTCTCGGCAAAGTATACGTCAAGCCGCTTCTTCACCGTTTCCGGTTTGTCATCGGGCCGCTGGTAAAGCTCGCCCCCGCACTTATCGCATATTCCCTCCGCTTTGGGAGGGGAGTTTATCATATTATACACCGCCTGGCACTGCCGGCAGAGCCAGCGTCCGCCCAGTCTCTTTATCAGTTCCTCCTCGGATACCCAGATATAGGCCACTTTATCGATTGTTTTTCCCTGCTCGTCCAGGGCGCTGTCCAGCGCTTCTGCCTGCAGCAGGTTGCGGGGAAAACCGTCCAGGATAACCCCGTTCTGGCAATCAGGAGCGGACAACCGTTCCATGACCATCTGTATGGTTATCTCGTCGGGAACCAGCACCCCCTTTTCCATATACGCTTTCGCCTGCTTTCCCAGCTCTGTTCCCTGCTCCAGCGCCTGCCGGAACAGGTCGCCGGACGATATATGAACCAGGTTTAATTTCCGGGCCACCACCGAAGCCTGCGTTCCTTTGCCGGCCCCGGGTGCTCCCACAAAAATTATATTATACAACTTTTACCCCTATCTGATAAAGCCTTCATATTTGCGCATCACGAGCTGCGCTTCCAGCTGTTTCATGGTGTCAAGAACCACGCCCACCATAATGAGCAGGCCCAGGCTGGAGAGCTGTATGACCTCGACATTGGTTATCTGCCGGGCAGCGAAGGGCATGACCGCCACACAGGCAAGGAACAAAGCCCCACCCCAGGTGATGCGGTTGATGACACTATTGAGGTAGTTCTGGGTGTTCTTGCCCGGTCGGATGCCGGGGATGAACCCCCCCTGTCGCTGCAGGACTCCCGGCAGGTCCTGCTGCTGGTAAATCACCATGGTGTAAAAGAAGGTGAAGGCAACCGCCATTAAGAAGTAAAGCGCCCAGTAGAACAGCCCCAGGGGGAGAGCAGCTCTAGGGTCAAACAGTTTCATAACCATGTCGGCGAAGTTGGGGTCGCTCGGGTTGGAAAAATAGCTGGCCACGATTCCCGGAAAGAGGACAAGGGACATGGCAAAGATGAGCGGGATCATGCCGGCCGCGTTCACTCGCAGTGGAATGTGAGTCGCTCCGGAATGACGGTACATGCGTCCGCTGCGGAAAACGCTCTTGGCGTACTGCACCGGAATGCGGCGATGCGCCTCGGTGAAGATGACGATAACCATGATGGTGAGAACCACAATGAGCAAGTAGGCACTCAGGCCGGCGAAATTCTCCTTGGCCAGGAAGCCCTGCCCGATCATCTCCGGCAGTCTCGCCACGATGCCGCCAAAGATGATGATTGATATGCCGTTGCCAATGCCGTATTCCGTGATCAGCTCGCCGAGCCATACCAGAAATAAGGTGCCGGCCACCAGGGACAGCACCATCGCCGCCATTGACAGGGGGTTGGTGCTGGAGAGGACTCCCTCGCGCTGCAGGTAAACGAGCTGTCCGTAGCCCTGAATAGATGCCAGCGGCACCACCAGCCAGTGGGTGATGAGATTTATCTTGTTTCTCCCTGATTCACCCTCGCGGGAAAGGGCCTGGAGGCGGGGGATTACCGGCACCAGCAGCATCATGATAATTGAGGCGGTGATGTATGGGTAAACACCCATCGCGGCCACGCTGAGCTGTCGCATGGCGCCACCGCTGAACATGTCCAGCATGCCGAGCAGGGCATTGCGTTCAAAAAGCGCCTGCAGGGCGCCCTGGTTCACGCCCGGAACGGGCACGTGGGCGACAAAGCGGAAGATGACCAGTATGCCGACGGTAATGAGGATGCGGCGCCTCAGGTCCGGCAGGCTGAAGGCATCCGTCATTGCCTGGAGCAGGCGCGGCTTACTTGGCCTTGACCGCATACTCCACCTCCTCGGCTTTTCCTCCGGCGGCCTCTATCTTGGCTTTCGCGGCCGCAGAAAACTTGTTGGCCCTGACGGTAACCGCGTGACTGACCTCACCATTGGCCAGAATTTTCACCGGATGCTTCAATGTTTTCACCAGACCGGCTTCGTGCATCTTTTCCGGAGTAACCTCGCTGCCTTCCTCGAATACGTTCAGCTTATCCAGATTAACGATGCTGTATTCTTTGCGGAAAATATTGAAAAAGCCGCGCTTGCGGGGCAGGCGTTTGATTAAGGGCAGCTGCCCGCCCTCGAAGCCCGGGCGCATCTTGTTCCCGCTGCGGGACTTCTGGCCCTTCAGGCCGCGCCCGGCATAGGTGCCGTGGCCACTGGCGTTGCCGCGTCCCACTCTCTTTCGCGCTTTCTTGGAACCCGATGGTGGCGCGATGTTATTTTGCCTCACTTGCTTCCTCCACCTTGACGAGGTGTCTTACCTTATCTATCATGCCCCGCAGGGGCATGGAATCATCGCGAACGACGCTCTGGTTCAGCCGGTGAAAGCCGAGTGCCGCCAGGGTGCGCCTCTGCGATGCATTGTAGCCGATGCTGCTTTTAATCCAGGTAATGCGCAGTTTAGCCACCTGTTTCCGCCTCCTCTGTGCTGACCACCGCCTTGCGTCGGGCCACTTCCTCTATCGGGTCCCTGAGCTGGCTCAGACCGAGTATGGTTGCCTTGGCCACATTGATATGGTTATCGCTGCCCAGGGATTTGGTCAGGATGTCTTTGATGCCGCAGGCCTCGAGTATGGCACGAACGCTACCGCCGGCAATCACGCCGGTACCTGGAGCCGCCGGCTTGAGCATCACCTTGGCGGCGCTGTACTCTGCGATAACCTCATGCGGTATGGTGCCCCCGACCAGATTTACCTTGATCAGGTTCTTCTTCGCCGCGGCACCGCCCTTGTTTATCGCCGCCGGTACCTCGTTGGCTTTGCCAACCCCCAGTCCAACGTGACCGTTGCCGTCGCCGGTGACCACCAGGGCGTTGAACCTGAGGTGTTTGCCGCCCTTCATTACCTTGGCCACCCGGTTGATGTACATGAGGCGGTCATTCAGGACCAGGTCAGCGGCGTCTATTCTGCTAACCGTTTTATTGAATGTCTGTACCATTTCGATATTCCTTTAAAATTTCAACCCGCTTTGCCGGGCGGCCTCAGCCAGGGCTTTGACCCGCCCGTGGTATTTATAACCACCCCGGTCGAAGGCAACCTCATCGATGCCCTGGCTTAAAGCTTTTTTGGCGATTGCCGCGCCAACCAGCTCTGCCTGGCCGGCTTTGGTTTTGCCATCCACCTGGGCTCTGGTTTCCGGGTCAAGAGTTGAGGCAGCGACCAGTGTATGCCCTCTGGTATCATCAATGACCTGTGCGTAAATATGGTTCAGGCTGCGGTACACGCATAATCTGGGCCTGCTGGGCGTGCCCTCCATGTGCATCCTTACCCTTTTGTGTCGCCTGAGTCGTGCCGCTCTCGGTGTTGTTTTGGCCATGGCTACTTCTTCCCGACCACCTTGCCGGCTTTACCCGGCTTGAGGTGGACTATCTCACCGGCGTATCTGATCCCCTTGCCTTTATAGGCATCAGGGGGTCGAATTTTACGAATTCTGGCGGCCATCTCACCAACCGCTTCCCTGTCGATTCCGGCAACCTTGATGCGGTTATTGCCCTCAACGGCGAGGGTGATTCCCGGCAGCGGTTTCACTTCCACCGTATGGGAATAGCCAACGCGGATGACCAGATTCTCCCCGGCCTTCTCCGCCCGGTAGCCCACCCCGACGATTTCCAGTTGCTTTTCAAAGCCGCTGCTCACGCCGGTCATCATATTATTGATGAGGCTCCGTGTCAGGCCGTGCTGGGAGCGGTGCTCCTGGTCGTCACTGGGCCGCGTTACGACGAGCGTGTTATCCTGCTGGGCAACGGACATCTCCGGGTTGATGGTGCGGCTGAGCTCTCCTTTCGGGCCGGTCACTTTCACCCGGTTTTCATCGATGCTTACCGTTACCCCCGAGGGTATGGCTATTGGCATCCGTCCTATTCTTGACATATGATGTCACTCCGTTTTCTGATTACCAAACAAAGCAGAGCAGTTCCCCCCCGACTCCCTGGCGCCACGCTTGATGTCCCGTTTTCACTCCCTGGGAAGTGGAGACAATGGCAATGCCCAGTCCGCCGAAGACGCGGGGTATTTCCTTCCCCCCGACGTAGACTCTCAGTCCGGGTTTGCTTACCCTTTTCATGCCGGTGATTGCCGGCTTTTTATGGTCATAGTATTTGAGCTGGATTTTAATCACCCGCTGTGGTTTTCCACGGACCACCTCACAATCGGTGACGAAGCCCTCTTCCTTCAGAATTCGGGCGATGGATAGCTTCAGCCGTGATGACGGCACCAGCACCTGCTCGTGCTTGGCCATCAGGGCGTTGCGTATTCTGGTTAACATATCGGCAATTGGGTCGGTAACAGACATCTTATCCTCTCGGTTTTTCTACCAGCTTGATTTTCTTACCCCCGGAAGCTGACCGGCCAGCGCCAGCCGGCGAAAACAGATTCGGCACAGGCCGAACTTGCGGATATAAGCCCGTGGCCGTCCGCAAAGCTGGCAGCGGTTGTGCTGCTGTACTCTGAATTTGGTCGGTCTACTCGCTTTAACGATCTTTGATTTCTTCGCCATTGCTACTCCGTTCCGTCCTTGGCAAAGGGCATGCCGAGCAGTTCTAAGAGATGCCGGCCTTCCTCATCCGTCTTTGCCGTGGTGGCGATTGCTATTTCCAGACCACGCAGCTTTTCTATTTTGTCATAGTCTATTTCCGGAAATGCAATCTGCTCTCTGAGGCCGAGGGTATAATTGCCCCGGCCGTCAAATGCGTTTGGGGAAACCCCGGAAAATTCCCGCATCCGGGGTAGAACCGCGTTCATCAGCTTGTCAAGGAAGTCATACATCCGTTCACCACGCAGGGTTACTTTCATGCCTATGGGCATCCCTGTCCGCAGCTTGAAGGCGGCAATTGACTTCCTGGAGCGGGTGATGACCGGATGCTGTCCGGAAATGGCGGACAGGTCAGCCTCGGCCGATTCCAGGGCTTTGGCATTCTGAATCGCCTCACCGAGGCCAATATTGAGCACCACCTTAATCAGGCGCGGCGCCTCCATCAGATTACGGTAGCCATGACGCTCCATCAGGGCGGGCAATGCTTCTTTCTGGTACTTGTCCTTCAACCGCGACATCTAGTCAATCACCTCTTTGCACTTGCGGCAGATTCTTACCTTTCTCCCGTCCTCAAGGAAGGTGAAGCCCACACGGGTAGGGCGATTGCACTTCCCGCACATTAACATCAAGTTGGAGACATCAATGGGTGCCTCCAGGTCAATGATGCCGGCCTGCCTGACCTGCCCCTGTGCCCGTGAGTGCTTCTTGATGAAGTTGATACCTTCCACGATGACGCGGTTATCCTTGGGGTTGGCAAATCGTACCTTGCCCTTTTTCCCCTTGTCCTTGCCGGCCACTACCAGCACCGTATCATTTTTTCTTATCTTCATTATCGCTCGCCTTCAGAGGACTTCCGGCGCTAACGAGATTATCTTGGTGAAGTCCTTGTCCCTCAGTTCCCGTGCCACGGGACCGAAGATTCTGGTTCCTCGCGGATTGTTTTTATCCGTCAGGATTACCGCGGCGTTTTCATCGAACCTGATGTACGAGCCGTCGGGACGCCGGTAGGGCTGGGCGGTACGCACTACCACCGCCCGGACCACGTCGCCCTTTTTCGTGGTGGCACCCGGAATGGCCTTTTTCACCGAGGCGACAATGATATCGCCTACCCGGGCATATCTCCTCCTCGTGCCACCGAGCACGTTGATGCACATGATTTCACGGGCTCCGGTGTTGTCTGCGGCTCTTAATCTGGTGTACTGCTGAATCATAATATCGAATCCTGACGTTTAAGATATCTCCTTGGGTTGAACCTCGATGACCTCTTCCTTGGTAAGCACCTCGGCAACGCGCCAGTGCTTGTGGCGGGATAGGGGCCGGGTCTCCACAATCCTGACCACATCTCCTATCCGGCACTCATTTTTTTCATCATGAGCCTTGTATTTAGTCACCCAGGTGATGGTCTTTCGGTACTTGGGGAAACGCTTGGGTGTGTTGACGGCAACCACCACCGTCTTATCCATACGATTGTTCACCACGCGTCCGATTCTGGTTTTGCGCTTCTCTTCCATAATGTTACCTGATCCCCAGCTCTCTTTCTCTCAATATGGTTCTAATCCGGGCGATTCTCTTCTTCACCATCGGCAGCTCACGGTGGTTTACCAGCTGCCTTGTGGCCAGCCGAAAGCGCAGGTTAAGCAGTTCCTGCTTTGATTCTTCTATTTGCTTTTTCAGGTCTTCCGTACTGAGCGCTCTGAATTCACCAATCCTAACCATCGCTAGTTCCTTTATGCCTTCATCATGAGAGGGTGGCACTCGTTTCCCGGACCACGAATCTGGTGGCGAGCGGGAGCTTGTGCGAGGCCAGTCGTATGGCCTCTTTGGCGGTTTTTTCATCAACACCCGCCAGCTCAAATAAAATTCTTCCCGATTTAACCACGGCTACCCAGTGGTCCGGGCTGCCCTTGCCACTGCCCATACGGGTCTCTGCCGGCTTCTTGGTGACCGGCTTATCGGGGAAAATGCGTATCCAGACTTTGCCGCCACGGCGCATATAACGGGTAATGGCGCGCCGAGCGGCCTCAAGCTGTTCCGCGGTTATCCAGGCCGATTCCAGCGCCTGCAGGCCGTAATCGCCGAAGGTCGTGGTGTTGCCTGACTGGGCACTCCCGCGGCGATTTCCCTTATGGGATTTGCGGTATTTAACCCGTTTCGGCTGCAGCATTTTTCTCCTCGTCTTCGGTTACGCCGGCGGCTTCTGCCTCAGCGACAGTCTCGCTGATTGATTTCGTTTTCTGAGTACGTTTTGCCGCCGCCTTCGCCGGTTTCTCCTCAACCTTCTTTTCGGCAACCGCTTCGGTGGCTTCTGGCGGAGCTGCTTCTACCGTTTCGGCAGGCTTCGCGGCTCTGGTCCTTCGTTTGGCGGCTGGCTTCTCTTCGGCGCTCGCCTCAGCCGCCTCCGCAGCCGCGGTCTCAGCCGGTTTTTCCTCTTTTATCGCGGCCGCTTTTCTCCTTCGGGATGGTCTGGCCGGCGCCTCTTTCGCTTTTTCTTCGGCAACTGCCTCAGTAACTGGCTCCGCTTCCGCTGCCACCGGTGCTGCTTCGGGTGCGATTTCCTCGCTGACGGCACCGGTCACTTCGATGGCTGGCTCGGCCATTTCCGCAGGCGCGCCTTCAACGGCTATCTCCCTTGGCTCGGGAAGAATCTCGCCCTTGAATATCCATACCTTAACGCCGATTCTGCCCAGGGTGGTGCGCGCTTCCGTAAAACCGTAATCGATGTCAGCCCGCAGCGTGTGCAAGGGGACCCGTCCTTCGTGCATTGTCTGGCGGCGTGCGATTTCAGCATCGCCCAGCCGTCCGGCACAGTTGACTCTTATTCCCTTGGCGCCAGCCTGCATGGTGCGGAAAATCGCCTGTTTCATCGCTCTCCGGTAGGCGATGCGCCGCTGAATTTGCTCGGCAATGGTCCGGGCAACGAGCATGGCATCCAGTTCCGGCTGACGGACCTCCTGGATATTCAGGCGGACTTTTTTGCCAACGAGTTTTTCCAGGTAGGCGCTCAGCTCATCAACGCGCTGTCCACCCCGGCCGATGACGATGCCGGGACGGGCGGTGTGTATGGTAATAGATACCTCTTTCGCCTGCCGGTCAATCTCCACAAGGGAGATGGCGGCGTCGGCATACTTGTCCCGTATCGCCTGCCTGAGCTTCAGGTCTTCCTGCAGCGACTCAGCGTAATGTTTGTCGGCATACCATTTGGCCTGCCAGTCCTTTATGACGCCAATTCTAAAACCTACTGGATGAACCTTGCGTCCCAATTATGCCTCCTCATCGGCAACAATAACCGTTATGTGACTGGAATCCTTCCGCACCGGGCTGATTCGACCGCGCGACCGGGGGTGGAACCGCCTGAGCCTGGGCGCTTCGTTGGCGTAAATACGGATGATTTTCAAATCCGCAGATGTCAACTGGTAATTATTCTCCGCACTGGCGGCGGCGGACTTTACCGTCTTGGCCACCACCCGGGCGTTCGGTGACGGAGCGAACCTGAGCAAAGTCAGCGCTTCGTCCACCGTTTTGCCCCGCACCATATTGATCAGCGGGCGCATCTTGCGCGCCGATATCCCCGTGTCTTTGGCAAAAGCTTGTACCTGCATTCTATACCTTACCCGTAATAGCCTGTTATCTTCTTACCTGGCTTGCCTTTTCTGACCTGGAGACATGACCGCGGAAGGTCCGGGTCAGAGCGAACTCACCAAGCTTGTGCCCCACCATGTTCTCGGTGATAAAGATGGGCAGGTGCCTTCGGCCGTCGTGCACGCCGATGGTCAGGCCCACCATCTGTGGCGTAATGGTGGAGGAGCGTGCCCAGGTTTTGATGACTGCTTTCTGGCCGGACCTGATGACGGCCTCCACCTTCTTCATCAGTTTGGCATCAATATATGGTCCCTTTTTTATCGACCGTGACATTGCCTGCCTCTACTTACCCTTTCTCCGTTTTACAATCAATTTATCAGACGCTTTTGGTTTGCGGGTGCGGTAGCCGAGCGCCGGTTTCCCCCACGGCGTCTTCGGACCGGGCATCCCTATCGGGCTTCTTCCTTCGCCGCCACCGTGCGGATGGTCCCGCGGCGACATTGCCGAGCCCCTCACCGTGGGCCGCCAGCCCATCAGCCGTCTTCGCCCCGCCTTACCCAGCGTGATATTCTGGTGGTCAACATTGCCCACCTGCCCGATAGTTGCCATGCAGTCGCCGCGGACGCGGCGCATTTCCCCGGAAGGCATTCTTAACAGGACATAGTCGCCTTCCTTGACCATCAGCTGTGCTGCCGCGCCGGCGCTCCGCACCATCTGTCCGCCTTTTCCTTTCTCTATCTCGATATTGTGGATGAGGGTGCCGCTCGGGATGGCTTTCAATGGCAGCGCGTTGCCCGGCCTTACTTCGGCATCCGGACCGGACAGGACCGTGTCACCGATGTTCATCCCGGCCGGGGCGAGTATATATCGCTTATCGCCGTCGGCGTAGTAAATGAGCGCAATTCGGGCGGAGCGGTTCGGGTCGTACTCAATGGCCGCCACTCTGCCCGGCACGCCGGTTTTATCCCGCTTGAAGTCAATCACGCGGAGTTTCCGTTTCGCTCCACCACCCCGGTGGCGAACGGTGATTCTCCCCTGGTTATTACGCCCAGCTCGCTTCTTCAGCGGCGCCGTCAGCGATTTTTCCGGCTTATCCTTGGTTATCTCTTCAAATGTAGAGCCGCTCATTCCCCGCCGGCCGGGCGAGGTGGGACGGAATACTTTGATGGCCACTCAATATCCCCCTTTTCCCGTTCTAAACACCTTCAAAGAACTCTATTTTATCGCCGGCTCTTAAGGTGACGATTGCTTTCTTCCAGGGTGGGGTGTTGTACAGTCGTCTGCCTACTCTCCTGGTCTTCCCGGCGACCTTGATGACATTAACGTCGGCTACTTTCACTCGAAACGCTTTTTCCACAGCCTGCTTGATCTGAGGCTTGGTTGACCTTTCGGCCACCTCAAAAGCATATTTATTTTGCGCCTGAAGTATGGTATTTTTCTCCGTTATCAGCGGGCGCTGTAAGATGTCAAACAGATGCATCGCTTACCTCTTCGGCTATTTTTTCGCCCCAC
Organism: Dehalococcoidales bacterium; assembly: GCA_034430755.1. Lineage (GTDB taxonomy): Bacteria > Chloroflexota > Dehalococcoidia > Dehalococcoidales > RBG-16-60-22 > E44-bin89. Next base: position 7,243 of record DAOUDY010000012.1, on the reverse strand, counting down.
AGCTCTTCCACGCGGCGTACCGCGGATACCGTCATCAATATCATTTTACAGGAGAGGATGTCAATAACGCTGAGCAGATTTGCCGGCATCGTCTTGATTCCTTTGATATTGCGTGATGCTTTAATCACGTGCTCCTCCGGGCCATCTGTTACCACCAGTGCTGAAGAATCGGCACCGAGGGCACTCAGAATCTGCACCATGTATTTCGTCTTTGGCTCAAGCTTCAGTTCCTGTACCACTTTCAGCTCTTCATCCTTCACTTTAGCCGATAGAACGCACTTCAGGGCCAGACGGCGCATCTTTCTCGGCGTGTCCTGCTGATAGTCCCGCGGCCTTGGTCCGAAAATGATGCCTCCTCCCCGCCGCGTTGGTGACCGACGCCCGCCCGCTCGTGCCTGTCCGGTGCCTTTCTGGCGGAACAGCTTACGGCTGCTGCCCTGAACCTCGCTTCTGGTCTTGGTTGAGGCGGTACCCTGACGGGCATTCGCCAGCTGCCCGACCATGACCTGGTGCACCACGCCTTCGTTGAAAGGCACGGCAAAGACCTGGTCGCTGATTTCAATGTGGTCAGCAACCTCGCCGGTGAGGCTGTAGACTGGGATCTGCACCTTCCTACTTCCCCCTCCTCGCTTTCTTGATGAGCAGCAGGCCATTTCGGGCACCCGGTACGGCCCCCTCGATTAGCAGGAGATTACGTTCCGGGTCCGCCTGAAACACCTCAAGGTTCTGCACCGTCACGCGCTGGTCACCCATGTGGCCGGCCATGCGCATTCCTTTGAAGACGCGGCCAGGCGAAGCGCTGGCGCCGATGGAACCTCGAGCGCGGTGCCGGTCAGACTGACCGTGCGTCTTGGGCCCGCCGGCAAAGCCGTACTTTTTAACCACGCCGGCAAAGCCCTTGCCTTTGGAAAGGCCGGTGATATCAACCAGGTCACCCTTCTTAAAAAGGCTGACGTCTATCTTCTGTCCCTCTTCCATGTCATTGATATCATCCAGCCTGAATTCACGGAGATGTTTGAACTGGCCGCCCCCTTTGGGTTGCCCGCGCTGCGATGAGCTAATCCGTTTGCCTTCGCCGAAGCCGAGCTTAATGGCATTATAGCCATCTTTCTCCGCCGTCTTCACCTGGGCGATAGTGCACGGCCCGGCCTCAATGGCGGTTACTGCCGCCATTGTACCGTCGTCACGGAAGGCCTGTGACATGCCCAGTTTTTTGCCGATAATTCCCTGCGCCATCTTTTTCGCTCTGCTATAACTTGATATCTATCTCCACTCCGGAGGGCAGGTTCAGTCTGGTTAAAGCATCAATTGTCTTCGAGGTGGTCTCCACAATGTCAATGATGCGCTTGTGTGTCCGTATCTCAAACTGCTCCTGTGAGTCTTTGTCGATAAACGTGGAGCGTATGACACTGTACTTCTTGATATGGGTGGGCAGAGGTACCGGACCCACCACCACCGCGCCGGTACGCTCCACAGCATCGACGATCTGCGCCGCCGACTGGTCAACTATCCGGTGGTCAAATCCCTTCAGCTTGATGCGGATTTTCTGTTTAGGCATATCCTCTCCCCACTGCCTGTTCGGTTATTTCTTCGGTCAATTCCGCCGGTAATTCTCTATATTTATAAAATTCCAGGGAGTGCGTTGCTCTGCCCTGGGTGAGCGACCTCAATCTGGTGGCATAGCCGAAGGTCTCGGCCAGCGGTATCAGGCAGCGGATGACGTACACATCACCCTGGGCGTCAATATGCTCGATGTGTCCCCGCTTGGCATTGAGGTCACCGATGATATCTCCCAGGAACTGCTCTGGCGCGACCACTTCCAGCATCATGATGGGCTCAAGGAGAACCGGTTTGGCTTTCCTGACCCCGTTTCTTAACGCCAGAGAGCCGGCCATTTTAAAAGCGAGCTCGGAGGAGTCAACTTCGTGGTAGCTGCCGTCATAGATGGCGGCTTTGATATCGACCAGTGGATAACCGGCGAGGACGCCGGTCTCCATGGCCTCCTTTACGCCTGCCTCAACGGCCGGAACGTACTGCTTGGGAATGACACCACCCTTGATGGCGTTAACAAACTGGAAGCCGCTGCCCCGGCTCAGGGGCTCGAGCTCCAGCCAGACGTGCCCGTACTGGCCGTGCCCCCCGCTCTGCCGCACGAACCTGCCCTCCACCTGAACCGGCACCGTGATGGTCTCCTTGTAGGCGACCCGCGGCTTGCCTACCTTGGCACCGACGCCGAACTCGCTTATCAGCCGGTTGACGATGACCTCAAGGTGAAGCTCGCCCATGCCGGAGATGATGGTCTGTCCCGTTTCCTCGTTGAAGGTGACTTTAAAGGTGGGGTCCTCTTCGGTCAGCTTTTGCAGAGCGCTGGCCATCTTATCCTGGTCGGCCCTGGTCTTGGGTTCAATGGAAATAGAAACAACCGGCTCGGGGAATCGAATTGATTCCAGCAGCACCGGCTGTGCCATATCGCAGAGGGTATCACCGGTAAAGGTGTTCTTCAAACCCAGGGTGGCCACGATGCTTCCGGTATCGGCCTCATCTACCTCCTCACGACGGTTGGCATGCATCAGGAGCAATCGCCCGATGCGTTCCCGCTTGCCCGACGTTGAGTTCAGAACCATGCTGCCTGCTTTCATTATGCCGGAATAAACCCTGAGGTAGACCAGCCTGCCGACAAACGGGTCGGTAACAATTTTGAAAGCGAGGGCGGAAAACGGGGCCTCATCGCTGACCGGGCGGGTGACCTCGGCTTCTGATTCAGCATCGATGGCCAGCACCGGTGGCATGTCAAGAGGGGAGGGGAGGTAGCTGACGATGGCATCAAGCAGCAGCTGTACGCCTTTGTTCCGCAGAGCACTGCCGCAGAGAATGGGCACGCCTTTATTGGCCAGAGTAACTTTGCGTAGCGCCTGTCTTATTATCGATGGGCTGACCTCATGACCCTCCAGGTAGGCTTCCAGGATGTGGTCATCGTGCTCGGCCAGCTTTTCAATCAGGGCAAGGCGGTATTCATCGCAGCGTTTTCGCTCGGCATCCGGAATGGCGGTCTCTTCTAGCTCTGAATCAGGATTGCCGTCATAATGCCAGGCCTTGTTTTCAATGAGGTCGATGACGCCTTCAAATGATTCACCGCTGCCCAGGGGAAGCTGGATGGGCAGTGGTTTGGCTTTCAGACGCTTTTCAATCATGGAAATGGTACGTTTGAAATTGGCGCCGACGCGGTCCATTTTATTGATAAAACAGATTCTGGGCACGCGATAGTGGTCGGCCTGCCGCCAGACCGTCTCTGACTGTGCCTCGACTCCGGCCACGCCGTCAAAGACCACCACGCCGCCGTCCAGCACCCTGAGGCTTCGTTCCACCTCGGCGGTAAAGTCCACGTGGCCCGGCGTATCGATGATGTTGATGCGGTGGTCCTGCCAGTAGCAGGTGGTCGCGGCCGCAGTTATGGTAATGCCACGCTGACGCTCCTGCTCCATCCAGTCCATCACCGCGGTCCCGGTGTCCACCTCTCCAATTTTGTAGGTACGACCGGTATAGTACAGTATCCGCTCGGTAACGGTGGTCTTGCCGGCGTCAATATGGGCAATAATCCCTATATTTCTGATTTTTTCTAAGGGAAAGCTTCTTGGCATCGCTTTTGCCTTTACTGGAATCGGGTTCTTCGTCATGGTTTTCGTGCTAATGGTCGTTCACCTTTTACCATCGGTAATGGGCGAAGGCGCGGTTTGCCTCGGCCATTCTGTGGGTATCCTCGCGTTTCTTAATCGTGGTACCTTCACCACGCAGCGCATCAGCCAGCTCTTCAGCCAGCCTTTCCGTCATTGACTTGCCTTTTCTCGCCCTGGCTGATTTCAAAAGCCAGCTCAGTGCCAGAAAGAGACCGCGGTCAGGGCGTACTTCCACGGGCACCTGATAGGTGGCACCACCGACGCGGCGGGGCTTTACCTCAAGCAGCGGCGTGGCGTTTTTCACCGCCTGTTCCAGCGCCGTCACCGGGTCTTTGCTCGAACGTTCTTCCAGGATATCAAGCGCACCGTACACGATTGTTTCCGCGGTCCTTTTCTTACCGCACGTCATTATCTTGTTTATCAACCTGGATACGGTCACATTATGATATTTTGGATCCGGCTCTAACTCTCTTTTTTCTGGTTGGGCACGCCTTGGCATGCTATGCTCCTCTGTTTAGGCTATTTCCGCTCTCTCTTTTGCCATTTTGCTGCCGTATTTGCTGCGGCCCTGTCGGCGGTTGGCGACGCCGCTGGTGTCAAGCGCACCGCGCACGATGTGATAGCGGACGCCGGGTAAATCCTTGACGCGTCCGCCGCGAATCAGCACTACCGAGTGCTCCTGCAGTTCGTGGCCTTCGCCCGGAATATAGGCAGTCACTTCCATCTGGTTGGTCAGCCTGACCCTGGCTATCTTACGCAGCGCCGAATTGGGTTTCTTGGGCGTCATGGTCCTGACCTGGGTGCAGACCCCCCGCTTCTGCGGCGAGCCCTTGCCCTCAAGCATCCGGTTTTTCAGCGCATTATAGGTAAAGCGCAGCGCCGGCGATTTGGTCTTCCTGGTGACCTGCTTTCGCCCTTTATGTATCAACTGATTGATAGTCGGCAAGTTTTCTCCTCCTGCCTTACAATTTTAATGGATGAGCCTTGGCTCATCCACAAATTTAAAACGACGGACCAAACCGAACGATTCAATCCATCAGCTACTGCTGAAGGCCAAATATCCAAGAGGAAAGTTTACCACAAGTTCAGATTGGTTGTCAATATCTATAGCAGGCTTCGGTTGCGCTTATGTCTCACCGACCAGGCGGCGCAGTCCCTCCCCTTGCTTCTGGCACCACTGGTAGATGGTCATCAGGTCCCAGCCAATGCAGAAATGGCGGACGCCCATCTCAATGAATTCCCGGGCCTGCTCGAAATCATGAATCTCCACGCGGGGGTGGACGCCCTTTTTGAGCGCCAGCTCGATTATATCCTTTTGCTGGCGCTGTATCTCGGGGCTGCCCATCTTTCCCGCCCTTCCCGTACTTACCGAGAAATCACACGGGCCAAACTGAATCATGTCCAGCCCTTCGATGGAGAGCACCTCGTCCATCTGTTCCACCAGGCTTGCCTTTTCCACCATGATGGCGATGACCGCCTCCCGGAGCGTTCTGACCCAGGCCTCGGTGCCGAGTTCAAGGACAAAGCCGCTGATGCGCCGCATGACGCAGCCCTGAAAGCCGTTGTCCTCGGGGGTGGCCGCCCTCACCATGCGGAGGCACTGCCTGACATCATCCGCGGAACGGCAGTCGGCAAACAGTATGTTCGGGATGCCGGCGCTGAGCGACCGGCTGGTGATGAACAGCCTCGGGTCCTGTTCGACCTTCATCATGGACGACATATGGGGGAACAGGTCCACCGCCCGTGCGAAGTTGTCAAGCTGGGAAAGGCTCCAGGTGGCGTACTGCCCGCTGAACTCAATGTAATCGAAGAGGCCGGAGTGCCCGATTACCTCAACGACCTCGGGCGATGTGGTTATCACGTGGGTGCCGACGGTTGGCTTGCCGGCGTTCAGGAGCTCTCTCAGTCGATTTTTTCTCATAGCAATCTCCTTTTCTGCTGCATTATAAGTGAAAGGCGTTTTTTCAGGCTTTCGCCTTATCGTATAGTTCGACGGCCCGGTAGGAACTCCTGACCAGAGGCGATGAGGCGACCTCGGCGAACCCCATCTCCCGGCCGACAACTTCATACTCGCTGAATTCCTCCGGAGGGATGAATCGAATCACCGGATGATGCTGAGCGGAGGGCTGGAGGTACTGCCCTATGGTCAGCAGGTCGCAATCCGCTTCCCTGAGGTCGCTCATCACCTCGATGACTTCCTCTCTGCCCTCACCCAGCCCGAGCATGAGGCCGGACTTGGTGACAGCTGCCGGGTCCAGCTTTCTCACCGTATAGAGAAGTTCCAGCGACCGTGAGTAATCTGCCCCTGGCCTGACTTCAGGGTAAAGGCGGGGAACCGTTTCTATGTTATGGTTAATGACCTGTGGGCCGGACTCAACCACCGTCCGGATGGCCTCTTCTGAACCGCGAAAATCGGGGACGAGGACCTCAACCGTGATGCCGGGCACGCTTTCCCGAAGCAGGGTTACGGTCCGGGCGAACTGAGAGGCGCCGCCGTCGGGCAGGTCGTCTCTGGTAACTGACGTAATGACAACGTAGCTCAGCCCCAGTTTTATCACCGCCTTAAGCAGGTGTTCCGGCTCCGCTTCATCAACGGGAATGGGGCGCCCCTTCTTTACCGCACAGAAGGTGCAGCGCCGGGTACACACGTCTCCCAGGATGAGAAAGGTGGCCGTGCCCGATGTAAAGCACCGGCCGATGTTGGGGCAGAGGGCGCTCTGGCAGATGGTGTGAAGGCTCAGCCCATCCAGCAGGCCATGCATCGATGACATGACGCTGGGGTCAGCAAGCCTCTGCTTAAACCAGGGTGGCAGTCTTCTTTTCATAATAAGTTCCCGCGGCGGGTTCATCCCAGAATTCAAGGTCAACCTCGAAGACCCCGGCGACGTGTGCCAGCAAACGCTCGGTTACCCCGTCTAACGGCAGCTCATGTCCCAGAAGTTGAGCCATTGAAGCGGCCGTCTTATCGGTGAAACCGCAGGGGTTTATCAGGGCGAAGTGATTCAGGTCGGTGTTTACATTGAGGGCAAAACCGTGCATGGTTATCCACTGGCGAACGCTGAGTCCGAGGGCGGCAATTTCCTGGTCGTCCACCCAGACGCCGGCGTGATTGTGGTCGCGCCCCGACTTTATACCATAGTCGGCCAGCGTCCTGATGAGCACTTCTTCCAGGTTGTGGACGTACTGGTGGATGTCGCGATTCCTCGCTCTGAGGTCCAGGATGGGGTAGCCGACAATCTGGCCAGGGCCGTGATAGGTGACATCGCCGCCGCGGTCGGTGAGGATTAAAGATACCCCCGCGCCGGCCAGTTTTTCCCGTGAAGCGCGGATGTTTTCCAGCTTGCCCGATTTGCCAACGGTGATGGTGGGCGGGTGCTCCAGGAGAAGCAGGGTATCGGCTATCCGGCCCCTTAATCTCTCCTGAAGCAATCCTTTCTGCAGCTCGTATGCCTCACGGTAGTCAATTCGTCCCAGCTGGCGTACTGCGCACCGCATTCTCTGTCCCAATCTCCCTACCTGTTCTTTGATGGATAGTGTATTGTCTCTCCGGTCACATCGAGGGCGGCCTC
>DAOUDY010000011.1:0-6222 GCA_034430755.1 Dehalococcoidales bacterium | reverse complement strand
CTCGTAGAACTCCTGCTCAGCCTTGGTCAAGATGAATTCATTACCGCACTGACGGCAGATTAACTGGATACCAGCTTCCTTGACCATTTGAAGCTCTCCTTTGTCCCAGGTGAAAGGGTTTCAAACCAAGCTGACAGTTTGGGCACCAGCAAATTTTTGGCTCTTCAGCCAGCAACCCATAATATACCACAAATTATTCTGTTTTGCACTACCTAAATCTCAAATCGTGAAAAATTTTTTAAAATCTTGTCATTAGACACAGAAATACTTATGGTATGAATACATGTTCAAATGCCCGACCTTTTTGAAATGGTACTAACTGGTGGCATGTCCCTGAACGTAATCCATGTCCAGCGTCACCCCGAGTCCGGGCCTTTCCGGGATATCAAGATAACCGTCTTTCATAACAAACTGCTCATGAGTAACCTTATCGCGGAAGGGGTGCGGGGAGCGGTCATACTCAAAAAGTGGCTCCGCCGGGAAGCGGCGCTCCGGAAAGTTGGGCAGGACAGCAAATAGCTGCAGGGCGCCGGCGAGGCCGATACTTGTCCCCCAGACATGGGGAATAAGAGATACGTTCCAGGCGCTGGCCAGGGCCAGAATCCGCATCATCTCGGTAAATCCCCCGGCGGCGCAGAGGTCGGGCTGCAGGATGTCAACGGCACGTCTGGTAATCAGTTCACGGAAGCCAAACCGGGTATATTCACACTCGCCGCCGGTGATGAGGATGTTGGAATTCTGCTTCACCTCCACGTAGCCGTCGATGTCCTCCGGCGGCACCGGCTCCTCCAGCCAGTAGACATTATAGGCTTCCATCTTGCGGGCCAGCTGAATGGCCTCGGCGGCATTGTAGGCATGGTTGGCATCAACCATCAGCTTTATGTCATCACCGATGGCCTTCCTCACCGCACGCACGTAAGCCATATCGGTGTCAATTCCATAGCCAACCTTGAGCTTCATCGCCGGGAAGCCGCTCTTCTTGTAACCGAGTGCCTCCTTTACGAGCGCATCTTCGATGCTGGGCACATGCTGTGGCTCATAGAGACCGGTAGCGTAAACACGCGCGCGCTGGCGATAGGCCCCGCCCAGCAGCTTGTAGACGGGCACGCCCAGCGCCTTCCCTTTAATATCCCAGAGGGCAATATCGATGGCGCTGAGGGCGGAGATGGGCAGTCCCTTCTGTCCCTGGTCTCTGGTCCGGTTGTAGAGGAAATCCCATATAACGCTGCTCTGAAAAGGGTCTGCCCCGATGAGCAGAGGGGCGTAACCATCCTGTATCATCGCGGCGGTTATACTCGACGGCCCGCCGACGAAAAAGGCTTCCCCCACCCCCTCAATCCCCCCATCGGTGGAGACCACGCATATGGCAGTCTGGCGCCTATCGGTCACCCATAGAGACCAGCCAAAAGCCTGGTCGCCAAGCAGTCCTTCCAGCACGTAGGTTTTGACGCCGGTTATCTTCATTTGTTTCTCCTCCTATTTCTTGGCGGCGTTACGCGCCTTTTCCAGGGCCTTTCCGGCACCCTGGATGAGGAAGAGGTCATCAATGTCAACCGTATTGTATATGAATCCCTTTTTTATTGCCCATTCCACGTTATCCGAAAGGCAGAACATGCCGGCCGGCTTACCGTGTTTGGCCGCAGCTTCCAGGACTTTGTCGAACGCCGCCTGATATCGAGGCGCATTCCAGTCGGGCGGTATGCCGAAGCCAAGGCTAACCGAGAGGTCCCAGGGGCCGATGTAACAGGCGTCGATGCCAGGTACGGAGAGTATCTCGTCAAGGTTGTCCAGCGCCTCCTGCGTTTCTATCTGGATGGTGATGAGAAGCTCATCATTGGCCGTCTGGTAATAGTCGGGGTCAAACATGCCGGCACGGCGGGGCCCCCAACCTCGCATTCCCTCCGGGGGATATTTGCAGTACCTCACCGCGTTTTCCGCTTCCTCCCTGGAGTTTACCCAGGGAATGAGGACTCCGTAAGCACCGATGTCCAGCACCCGCTTCATCACCACCGGGTCGTTCCACTGCGGCCGCACAATGGGGATGCAGCCGCTCCCGTTCATCGCCTGCATCTGACGCTGCAGCGTCTCGTAGCTATTTGGCGTATGTTCACTGTCCAGTAAAAGCCAGTCAAACCCCACGCGGGAAAGCCACTCCGCCACATCCGGATGCCCCATCATAACGAACGTCCCGATTACCGCCTCCCCTCTCTTCAGCTTCTCTTTTAAAGGATTCTTCAACCCGGTTACCTCCTGTCTATTCTGTGATTTCAGCCGAAATCCGCCACATTGTAACAGACCTCTTTACAGACTGTCAAAACAACCTGGGGGCAATATTCAGCTATGCCGAGTCTGCTTTTGCCTTGACAAATTTCTCTGCCGTCAAATAATATTGGCCGAAGGGGACAGGTGCTGGCAGAATACGCTGAGAGGAGGTAAGGGACATGGTAAATATCGGATTTATCGGTTCGGGGCCGGTGGGGACTGCTTTTGGAGTGAATCTATCCCGGCGCGGCTATCAGGTTATCGGAGTCTATGACGTCGTTCCCGATGCGGCACAGCAGTTCGCTGACGCTGTTCCAGGAAGCCAGGTCTTCGAAAAGGCGCAGGAACTGGTGGATGCTGCCGGGCTGGTCTTTATCACCACGCCGGACGATATCATCCCCAGGGTTGCCGCCGAACTCAAGTGGCATTCCGGGCAGTCTGTGATTCACTGCAGCGGGGCCAGCACGGTTCATTCTCTGGACTCTGCCAAAGAACAGGGGGCCATGGTGGGCTCCATTCATCCCTGCCAGACCTTTGCCGGTAGAGAACAGGCCATCGCCAATCTGCCCGGGTCCACCTTCGCCATTGAGGCCGAGGAACCGTTGAAAACAACGCTCACTGAAATCGCCAGGGCGCTGGACGGCGATTGGGTTTATCTCACTTCCGAGGACAAAGCCCTCTATCACGCCGCCGCCTGCATCGCCTGCAACTACTTCTACACGCTGGTGAAAATCGCCACCGACCTCTGGCAGAACTTCGGCAAGACAACCGAGGAGGCGACCAAAGCGTATATCCCCCTTTTGCAGGGCTCGGTGAACAACATCGCCAGCGTGGGGTTTCCCGGCTGCCTTACCGGGCCCATCGCCAGAGGAGATGTGGCCACCATAAAGCGGCACCTCGCGGCGCTGGAAAAGCACGCCCCTGATATACTGCCCCTTTATAAAGAACTGGGACGGCAGACCATCCCTATCGGCATCGCCAAAGGTACTCTGAGCGAGGACAAGGCCAAAGAACTGCGGTCTCTGCTCGGAAATAAGCTAAAATAGACCGGACTTTTAAAAAGGAGAGCATCATAATGAAAGTAACCGGGGTCAAGACTTTTCTTTATCACGGACACTTCAACTGGCTGCTGGTCAAGCTGGAGACAGATGAGGGAATCGAGGGCTGGGGCGAGGCGACCACCCAGTCGTCCGAACTAGCCACACAGGCCCACGTCCATACCATCGGCGAGAACTACCTTATTGGCAAAGACCCGCGCCAGATAGAGCTCCACGTCAGCACCCTGATGCGGAACAGCTACTGGAAACCGGCATTCGTGCTGTACAGCGCCATCAGTGGTCTTGAGATGGCCATGTGGGACATCCTGGGCAAAAGCCTCAACGTGCCCATCTATACCCTGCTCGGTGGCGCCTGCCACCCCCGCCTCAAGATGTACCACAACGGGTGGTGGTTCGGGGCCAAATCATACGATGACTATGCGCGGCTGGCCAAAGACATGGTGGATAAAGGCGCCAGTGCCTTAAAATTCGACCCGATGCAGGGGATGGATACCTTCATCGATACCACGGAGTTCAACCGGACAGTAGAGGCAATAAAGCTGGTCAGGGAGGCGGTCGGGGATGAGGTTGAGCTGATGATAGACGTTCACGGCCGGCTGAGCCCGGACAACTCTATCCGGCTGGCAAAGGCCGTGGAACCTTATCGTCCCTACTGGTGGGAGGAACCCATACCCACCGACGCCAGCATGGATGACCTGGCCCGGGTCGCCCACTCCATCAATATACCGGTCGTGGCCGGCGAGCGCATTTACACCCGCTGGGGTTTCCGCGACCTGTTTGAGAAGAGGGCGGCGTCGATTATAAACCCGGACATTGCGCACGAGGGCGGCATACTGGAGACCAAAAAAATAGCTGACATGGCCCACGCCTACTACGTGAGCGTCGCCCCCCACAGCGCCAGCGGCCCGGTGCTCACCGCCGCGAGCATACAGATGGAAGCGGCCATACCGAACTTTCTCATCCACGAATTCTTCTCCATTGACATCCCCTTCTACGAAGAGGTGCTCAGGGAGACGTTCCCGGTGATAACCGAAAACAATTACATTGAGCTGCCGACCAAGCCCGGCCTGGGGATAGATATCGACGAGTCAGCGCTCAGCAAAAGGCCCTACAAATATGTCGACCTGGGTGCCTTCTGGGCGACCCACGACGATTGGAGTGAGGCCACTGGACGGAAATAAAAAGCCGGATGTCTTGAATTCGGAACAATGAAACATCTGTCGCTCAGGATATGGTCTCTGGTAACCTTAACGCCCGTTTTCGTGGCCATTATTATCCGCATCGGCTGGGAACTGGCGGTTAACTTCTCAACCAGCGGCCTGGTCATGTCGGCTCTGGTGGTTCTGGCAATTCTCGGCCTGTATGCTCTTATTCTTTATCTGGCCCTCAAGCCGAACCGGAAAATGCTTACCAGTCTTCCTGTCTGGGTCAGCATCGCGGTTATGGCCACCGGTGCCCTGGTCGGTGGCATCATTCACCTGACGCGCTTTGTTCCCTCGCCTCAGTCCGGGCTGCCCTGGAGCCTGGTCATCGCCCTGCTTTACTTCTTCGCCGCGCTCAATGCCTACGGCATACTGCTCTGGTTTGTCTGGTCGCTCTGGAAAAAGGGACACCGGAAGGAATAAATCATGGATAGAGAACGGTTCGAGTGGCTGGTGGCCAGGGCCATTGCCGACCTGCCCGACGAGTTCCGTGAACGGATGGATAATATTGACGTCGTGGTGCAGGATGAGCCGACATCCCGTCAGCTGGCTGATGCCGGACTGAAGCGCGGAGAAACCCTGCTGGGGCTCTATGAGGGCGTGCCCCTGACCAGGCGAAGCCGTTCCTACGGCATGGTGCCGCCGGACAAGATAACCATCTTCCAGAGACCGATTGAGGCCCGATGCCGCAGCGAGACCCAAATCCAGCGCGAAATACAGCGGGTAGTGAAACACGAAATCGCCCACCACTTTGGCATCAGCGATGCCAGATTGAACCAGCTGGAACGGGGATAATTGATTTACACGGTCGCCGTCGCTTTTTGCTGAAAAGGCGCTAACCTTCCGCCCGTTTCTTCGTTAATATATATAGGTTCAATTATCCGCAGGAGGTTTAAACTGGAAATGAACAAAGTCAGATTATCCCTGGTCAGCATTGTTCTGGTAATTTCACTTCTGCTTGGCGGTGCTGCCTATGCCCAGGAAGAGGAATTGCCCGACCCCGGAATCACGCCGGACAGCCCGTTCTATTTCCTTGACAGTTTGGGCAAGAAACTCGGCCTCGCGTTCACCTTCGGTGACGAGGCCAAAGCGCGGAAAGCCCTGGAGTATGCCGAAGAGAGACTGGCTGAAGCTCAGGCGATGGCGCTGAAAAACAGGCTGAAAGAGATGACCCAGGCAGCGGGCGAATACGAGCAGTTTATGGCTATGGTTAACGAAAGAATGCAGGCGGCAGTCCAGAAAAATGCGTCCTCCAATGTATCGGAAAAGGTGGCGCTCGCGGCACAGAAACATCTGGCCGTGCTTGACAAAGTCAGCGACGAGGTCCCGGAACAGGGCAAAGAAGCGCTTGACCGCGCCCGGGAAAGGTCGCTCAACGAGCAGTACAATGCGCTGCGCGCCCTGGCCAAAAACCGTGTGGAGAGAGCCGCCGAGATTAACCTGGACAGCGTCCAGCAGCGTCTGCTGAGAGCCCTGGAAAAGGCCAGCGAAAACGCCACCGATGAAGTGGAAGATGCCGTTGAAGACGCGGAGAAGCTACGCCGGTGGGGCGAGGAGATATCGGAAATCGCCCGGGGGCTCAGCGATAACACCACCACGGTAGACGAGCTCGTGGCCAAAGCCACCTCGGTACACCTGGAAGTCCTGGCCCGGGTTCACGAAAAGGCGCCCGAGCCAGCCAGAGAGGCCATTGAAAACGC
>DAOUDY010000010.1:0-5365 GCA_034430755.1 Dehalococcoidales bacterium | reverse complement strand
AGCCCACCCGCGGCAATATCGCCGAGGGACTGGTCACCATTGAGGAAAAATCGCTGGGAGCACTGGCCAAGACCGGAACCTCCCCGCTGCAGGGCGCGCTGGAGTACGCTGAGAAGCCACCGGGCAAGGGCCTATACTTCATGGACGGCTCGGCCATGACCAGCGAGCTCATCAGCGGCGAAACGGCCGCCGGGGCACATATCCACATTTACAATGTCGGCGGAGGGGTGTCCTCAAGCTTTCGTTGCCCGCCAGGATGGATGGGTGAGATTCCGATTATACCCCAGATCGCCGTGGTCAGCCGGCAGAGCAAGCCGCGGGACAGCCAGGAAAAGGACTTCTTTGATATTTACGCCGACACGATTGTTGAGGGAACAGAATCGGTGGACGAGGTGGCCGACCGCCTTTTCAAGGAGATTGTCGCCGTTGCCTCGGGCAAGCTGACCAAACGCGAGATGCGCAAGGGATATCGCGAACCAATCGTCTTATATAGCCTCGGTCCCATATTGTAGGACAAACACGATAAGGCATTGCGCTTGACACGTGAAGGCGCTTTATTGAAAGATAAACTGATAACATAACTTACCGAACATAGCTGAGGAGGTACAACCATGATTGTTAAGGTTCCGCAGTTCCCCTGGTACGGAGATACCGAGCTGGAACTGGAGCTTCCCGACTCCTGGGAGGTGATTGTCCCCAGAATGGCGGGGGAGAATGCCCCCAAAATGTCCGACGGGCAGATAAGGGACGCGCTCCGCAAACCCATAGGCACACCGCGCCTTGCCGAGATGGCCCGCGGGAAAAAAGAGGTGTGCATTATCTTTGACGACCTCACCCGCCCGACCAAACTCGACCAGATTGTCCCGCACGTTCTGGACGAGCTGCATGAGGGGGGCATCAAGGATGAGGGCATCCGGTTTATCGCCGCCCTCGGCCTCCACGGCGCCATGAAACTCATGGACTTCCAGAAAAAGCTGGGTGAGGCGATACCCCAGAAATACCTCGTCTTCAACCACAATCCGTACGAGAACTGCACCTACCTGGGAGAGACTTCCCGCGGCACTCCGGTTTCCGTTAACAGCGAGTTCATGGCCTGCGACCTGAAAATTGCCATTGGGTCGATTGTGCCCCACCCCACGGCTGGTTTCGGCGGCGGAGGCAAGATGATACTCCCCGGCGTGGCCAGCGTAGAGTCCATTGCCGCCAATCACGGCAAACTGTGTACCATTTCTGAGACCGGGACAATGGTGCTGGATACGTGGGGCCGTGTGGACGATAACGTCCAGCGGCTGGACATGGAGGAAATCGCACGTATGGCGGGACTTGACTTCTCCATCAATGCCCTGGTTAATATCGACCGGGATACCATCGGCCTTTTCTGCGGCGACCTGGTTGAGGCCCAGCGCGAGGGCGTGAAAATGGGACGCAAGGTCTACGCTACCGAATCGCCACACGATGCCGATATTGCGGTGGGCAATGCCTATGCCAAGGCCAACGAGGCAGTGCTGGTGGTAACCCTGGGAAACAAGCTGCTCAAGGAATCCGGCGGCGACCTGGTCGTCATCGGCAATATCCCCGAGGGACAGATATGTCACTACCTGGCTCGCAGCTTCGGCAAGACCATTGGCGGCCAGCTCTATGGAGCCCACAAGAAACTGCCGCCCAGGGTGAAGAGAATGTACGCCCTCGGGCCATACATCGATAAAGCCGGGCTCGACTGGGTCGGCCCGATAGACCAGATCACGATACTTAACAGCTGGGCCGAGATTCTGGACGCGTTGAAAAAGAGCCACGGGAACAAGGCAAAGGCGGTGGTCGTCCCCGATGGCACGCTGCAGTACTTCCCGCACAGCGGCCTGCCGAGAGGCGCCACCATCCCCGGCGATTAAAGCATTATAACTTTAAAAAAACAGGCAGGGTGCCGACGCTAAAATCCAATCGACACCCTGCTTCTTTATATCTCGGTACGGTTTAACCGGAGCAAACGTCACACTTGGGGACCGCTTCCGGGAAATACTGAATGGTGGCATCCGGCACCACGGCTACCCTGGCCTTATTGCCGTACCGTTTCTCCAGGTCCTGGATAACCTCCGGCCAGCCCCGCGCCCAGTTTATAAGCTCGTAGGGAGCCACCCAGTCGGCACCGACCTTGTCCGGATACGGTGCCAGGATGGTCAGCTTCTTCGTTCTATCTGGCAGCGCGTTCTTGCGGCACAGTGGGCCCCACCCCAGCCCGCCGTAGTGCTTGCCAAAGCTGCGGTCGAAGTAATGGTGTATCTGGCCTTCCGGCGTCACCACCACCAGCACCATATCGCCGCCACCGTTCTCCGCCAGCAGCGGTGAAGCCACCGGCGTCGCCAGCAGCATCTCATTCGCCTTGGAGAAGCAGTTGGCCACCACGACATCGGCATCGTGCACCATATCCGTGGCGTAATGCTCCTTGGCCACCTCGACGCCCGCTTTATGTTCCTCAACCGGGTCACCCACGAAAAGCGCCGTTATCTCTCTCTTCAGATTGACAATGGCGTCAACTTTTACATCGAGCCGGGCCATCCTGGCCGCCTCAACGATGTCCTCCAGGATTACGTTGTCGCGCAGCTTGCCCATAGCCACCGAAGGGTCGAACACCAGCCGGTTATGATTGGAGGCGATGGTCTGCATGGAGGCAACGCCGGGCAGGATTATCTTGCTGCCGCCGCCAAAGCCGTAAGGGTGCGGCACGATGACGCCAATGCCTATTTTCAGGTCGCAGGACATGAACTCGCTGTTTATCTCGATTGGTGTCCCGTATTTGCTCACGCCGAGGGGGGTGCAGTTCTCATACGGGTTATGATTATAGACCAGGAACCGGGACATCACATCATCGCCCAGCTTTTTCCGGAAGTCGATGCCGTTCATCGTGCCGTGCGCGCCGATGGCGGCAATGAACCGGATGTTATCATCGGGGATTCCGGCCCCGGCCAGCTCCTCCAGAATATACGGTATCAGCACCGCCGATGGCGTCGGCCGGGAAAGGTCATCGAAGAGGATGGCCACCTCCTTCTTGCCTCTGGCCAGTTCTTTTATGGTCCTGGTGCCAATGGGGCTGGCAAAGGCCTCCCGAATCCCGGCGTCGGACAGGGGTTTAGCACCGTGCCCTTTCATCCGGCAGACGGCGACATCCCACGTCTCAGGGAAATCGATTTCCAGTTCTTCATCGCCGTACCAGGCCAGCAACGGCAGCACCGCTTTTTGCCTGTTGCTCATGCGTTTTCCTCCTTTCCCATTCACACATCTGTACCTTACCTTTCAGTCCCCCTCCTCACGTATTATCCTCCTTCCAGACAATATTTATACCCTACTTCTCTTTCACGGCATTCTCCGCGGCGATGCGGCCGAAGGCAATGCACTCGGCGAGGTTACCACCGCCCGCGGGATAGAGCATGCCGAATACGGAACCGCACTCCCCGGCCGCATACAGGCCCGGAATCGGCTCACCGAACGGATTGAGCACCTGCGCCCGGGCGTTCCGCCTCGGGCCGCCCAGGGTATTTGACCCGCCGGGGAACAGTTTTATGGCAAAGAACGGCGGCTCATCCAGCGGCACAAGCTCAAGCGGGTCGCGGCCAAACTCAGGGTCGCTGCCTGACTGGCAGCACCGGTTCCAGGTATCAATGGTGTCTGTCAGATTTTCCGGTGACATATTGAGATTGGCGGCAAGTTCAGCCACCGTATCGCCCTTCACAATCCACCCTTTCCTCAGCTCGGTCAGGTTGTCCCAGCTCCATTTGTAGAGCTGGTGCGGGCCGGTGGGGCCGCTCGACCGCTGGGCCAGCGGGCCGAATTTAACTCTCCGCTGGTCAAAAATATGATAGCTGGGCACACGCGGGTACTCCAGCCGGTGAGAGTCAAACCAGCCGCACTCATATGAAGCCGTATGCGGTTTTAAATCCTCGGTCATGTAGCGCCGACCATACTTATCAACGATGATGAATCCGGCCGGCGCTTTCTCTCTTTCCGTTTTCATCGCGCGCTGGCTCCAGCCGCCGCCACTGAAGTCGATGAAAATGCCAATGGGGAAATCGGGGAACTTGGCGCAGAGCCGCGCCGAAACGCAGTTCATATGCCAGAGGTCAGCGCCGACCTCCTGGGCCATCCGGATGCCGTCGCCGGTATTGCCGGTGCCACCGGCGAAGTACACCGGGTAGACGCGGAGGTACTGCAGCTTCATCGCTTCATTTTCCTCAAAGCCGCCGGTGCACAGAAGCACCGCTTTAGTTGCTCTGATGTTAATCTCTTGGGGAGCACGCCCGCGGCCGTCAACCACCTTCACACCGATTATCCGGCCAGCATTATCGGTCAACAAGCGCGCGGCAGACGTCTGGTAGCGCACGTCTATACCTCTGGAGGCAACATGGTCATACATGAACTGCATCATGCGGAGGCCGTTGCCCTGGTACTTCCACAGCTCCATACTGTCGGAGCCGGGGAGCTGGGGGAATTCAGCGGCATTGGAGAAAAATTTTATATGGCCGCCCATCCGGGTGAGCCAGTCCCTGTTCTGGGAAGTGTAGGTGACCCACGCCTTTATGGAATCGGCATCCGTCCAGGGCAGCTCCGGCTGACTGCCCACCTGGCATAGTGCCGTCATATACTCGGTGGCACGCTCGATATTCGAGAGAGATAAGAACACCCCCATGGCGGTGCTGCTGCAGGTGCAGTGCGTCTCCGCCGGCTGTTTCTCAATGAGGATGACACGGACGCCCAAATCATGGGCCGTGACCGCCGCCACCGCCCCGGACAGCCCGTAACCGATGATAACAATCTCTGTTGTCTCGTCCCAGCGATGATTTCCCGGTGCTAACACGGCACGCTCCTTTCAGCAGAACTACCAGTAAGAGCCTATCCAGGTGGCCATAGGGGGCTGTTTCTTAGGCGGCCTTTTGCGTATCACGTCCTCGCGGATATCAGTGCCCAGTCCGGGGGCGGTCGGAACCTCAAGGTAGCCGTCCCTGTATATGATAGGCTCGGTCAAAACCTCATTGTACATATCCAGATAAGGATAGAAGAACTCCTGGAAGATGAAGTTGGGGATGCTGGCATCGAGGTGCAGGCTGGCGATGGTCTGCACCGGGCCATTGGAGTTATGGGGCTGCACCGCCACGTAGTAGGCCTCGGCCATGGCCGCAATTTTCCTCAATTCCCAGATGCCGCCCACGTTGCAGATATCGGGCTGGATAATATGCGCCGCATTCTTTTCCAAGAGGGGGCGGAACTCCCAGCGGGTGTACAGTCTTTCCCCGGTGGCTATGGGCAGGTTAATCGACCGCTGCAGCGCCGCCAGGGCATCTATATTGTCCGGCGGTATGGGCTCCTCGTAAAAGAA
>DAOUDY010000009.1:0-6410 GCA_034430755.1 Dehalococcoidales bacterium | reverse complement strand
CGGCCAGACCCGTAGCCGTTACCTGGACCACACCGCCGATGTCGTCGTCGAGCTTGCTCCAGCTGACGTTGCCGTCAGGTGAGTAGGATACGTAGCCATCGGAGCTGCCGGCGACCAGCAGGTCCTCGCCAATGCTGGCAATCATGCTGCTGCCGCCACTGAGCTTGGACGACTTCTTGGAATCCCAGACGAAGCCGCGGTTGGTTGACTTGGAGACGTAGCCGCTGGTGGTGAGGACGTAGACGGTATCGCCGTCCCCTTCCACCGCCAGGTCAGTGACGCCGCTTGACTCCTTGTAGATGCGGGTGTGCCACTTGTCCAGGCCGCCGCCCGAGCTGAAGTAGATGTTCGTGCCGCCAGCATCGGCCAGGTAGAGCACGTCGGAGTCTTCGGGGGCCATGCGGAGCATGTAGTCGGCGGCCGCGCTCTGGTTGGTGTAGATTCTCTCCCACCTTGAGTCGTAGTACCACACGCTCAGGTCTACGCCGGAGCCGTCGCAGCTTACCAGGTACATCTCTTCGCTATCGGGAGTAACCAGGACGTCGCTCAGCGTGTTGAGCCAGGTGTCGATAAGGCTGATGTCGCTGAAGGTCTGGCCGTTGTCCTCGGAGTAGGCGAAGGCGCTCTCATCACCCGAGGTGCCTGCCACCACTATGGAGCCGGCAATGCCCACCAGGACCTTGTTGACACCGCCCGGCTCCCTGGAACCGGTGGAGCCGCTGACGGAGGGAGAATCTTCCAGCGCGTCGGTGCTGCGGTAGATGTCAATGTCATCGTACCGGCCGGCGACGAGCAGCGAGCCGTCGAAGGCGACGCTGCAAAATGCTTTCTCGTCCTTGAGCACCGTGACGTCGTCGTCGTCCAGGCGGAAAAGACCGCTGGTCTCAGTGTCAGGGTCAGAAGCGTCGTCGACGGTCAGGGCGACGAAGGCGACTCGCATGTCCTCATCGCTGCCCAGATAGTCCGGGGCCATGGCGATGGCGGCCGCGTCAAGGACATCTAGGTCGGTCGGGGTGTCCTGCTGCAGGTCCTCCGGGAAGTTGTCGAAGGCGCCGGAGTTCCACTTGCCCTGGTTGTAGCTGTAGACCTGGAAAGAGACGTCATTGTTGGTGAAGTTAGCGGTAACAGCCGCCAGCACTTGGTCGGAGTAGAAGTTGGGCGAGAAGGCTACCGCGCCACCCATTTCCGCTCCTTGGTAGCCGTTGTCAGCGCTTATCTCGTCCCAGTCGGCGCCAATCGCGCCGATTTCGTAGGACCACACCTCGCCATCGCTGTCACCGGTGTCCTCACCGATAACGGCGACGAAGTGTTTTCCGCTTTTCTCCACGGAGATGGCGAGGTCGCGCGTGTCGAAGCCGGTGTCGTCGTTGGCCAGGCCCAGGTCATCCCAGTTGGCGCCGGCGTCGTCGCTGATGAACACCGTTGAGTTATCGGCAGCGACCGCTATGTAGTTCGGGTCGTCCGGGGTAACGGCTATGTGCTCGGGCGTGATGGTGTAACCGCCATCGGTGATGGAAATGCTGGTCCAGCTCTCGCCGTTGTTGGTCGAGCGGTAGATTATGCCGTAACCGGTGTCGTTGTCTGTCCCGCCGGCCGTGGCGTAGATGGTCGAGCCGTCACCGGAAATGGACAGGTCAATGACATTTTCCCCGAAGTTGTCAACGAACTCATCGGGGAGGTCCTCATCGCCCCAGGACAGGGTTCCGGCGGATACCGGCGCGACGGAGAAAATCAGGCTGAACGCCAGCACCAGAGCCAAGCCTATGCCCCATATTTTAGTTAGTTTTTTCATCGACTTTTAATTTTTCCTCCTTAGGTTTGATATACCTATATCTCCACAAACAAAGACAAATCCATAAACATCTTTATTTTATGGAGACAAAGATTCATATGGGTCCGTTTTTCGAGTTCAAAACCTCGTTCCCCTCACGGGTCTTGCCATAACATCACCTCCTTCTGTTACCAATGTCTTACTTACTATAAACGTAAAATAAAAGTTTGTCAATACTTTTGGCGAAAAATTTACATAAATCAACTATATGTCGCTTGCTTTCAAGAACTGCGGCAATTCTTTTATGCTGACCGTTTTCTGCTCGGCGGTGGCCATATCGCGCAGCGATGCCGTGCCATTTTTTAACTCTTCGTCGCCAATGATAACGGTATGATGGACACCGAGGTTGTTGGCCTGTCTGAGCTGTGCTTTGAGGCTGCGGTTGCCCGTGGCCAAGATAACGCCGACGCCCGCCTGCCTCAGGATAGACGCCAGCCGGGACGTCTCATCCCTGGCCTCGTCGCCCTGGTGGGCGATAAATACCGTTGGCCTGGGAAGAGGCGGGATGGGCACAGACTGCGCTTTTAAGTTGAGTATTATCCGTTCCAGGCCGATGGCAAAGCCGATGGCGGGCGTTGGCCTGCCGCCGATTTCCTCAATCAGGTCATCATACCGGCCCCCGCCGCAGATGGTGCTCTGGGCGCCGCCGTTCTCAGGCTGGATTTCAAAGACGGTCCTCGTGTAGTAATCAAGCCCGCGTACCAGCCGGTGGTTGAGGGTGAAGGGAATCTTCAGCCGGTTGAGGCAGGTTATAAGCCGGTCGAAGTGCTCCCGGCACTGCGGACAGAGGTGGTCGGTGCTGCGGGGCGCCTGGTCAGCCGCGTCCTGGCAGGACGGCTGCTTGCAGTCGAGCAGCCGCAGCAGGTTTCGGTTTAACCTTTTCCGGCAATCGTTGCATAGCGCCGCCGCATGGCCGGCGT
Organism: Dehalococcoidales bacterium; assembly: GCA_034430755.1. GTDB lineage: Bacteria > Chloroflexota > Dehalococcoidia > Dehalococcoidales > RBG-16-60-22 > E44-bin89. The sequence continues at coordinate 3,659 of DAOUDY010000009.1, read as the reverse complement.
AGTACTCTTTTAAAACGCCGAGGTAGCCCGGCCGGCACTTCCTGCAGCCGATGCTGTTCAGCTGCAGGGTCAGGTGCTGCAGGCCCAGCGAGTGAAAAAACTGCCAGGCAAGCTCGATGTTTTCCGCATCGAGGGACGGGTCATCGTCACCGATGGCCTCGCAGCCAAACTGGTAGTGCTGGCGGTATCTTCCTGCCTGTGGCCTTTCATATCGAAAAATGGGGGCCAGGTAGTAGAGCTTGACCGGCTGTGGTCGGCTGTGGAATCCGTGTTCCAGATAGGCGCGGCATACCGGTGCTGTGCCCTCCGGGCGCAGAGTGAGCTGGTTGCCGCCTTTATCGGTGAAGGAGTACATCTCCTTTTCCACGATGTCAGTTCCCGCTCCCACGCTGCGCGTGAAAAGGGAGGTATCCTCAAACGCCGGGGAATCAATGCGCTCATAACCGTAGAGCTGGCAGATACGGGCCGCCTTTTGCTCGATGTAGCGCCAGTAAACCTGTTCCTCCGGCAGAATGTCGGTTGTGCCGCGCGGTGCCCGATACAATCTCATTCCCCTGTCCTTTATGATGCTTTATGAAAATACCACCTTATCGGCGAAGCGGCGCAGTTTACCGTAAAGGTGCACTTCAATCATCAATAATTATCCCCCACCGATGAGTGGAAAAAATCCTATCCTGTCCCCGTCATTGATGGGGTAATTCTCCTTCTGCCACTTGCCGTTTACCATGAGCACGCCGATTTCCTGGCGGGGGATTTTGAGTTTGTCCACCAGGTCGCCAAGTTTAACCTGGTCATCCAGTTCCAGGGCAAAGGCGTCACTATCTCCGGCATCGGGGTGATACTTGCGCAGGCTCGCGAAAAGCCTGACCTCAACCTTATTCATATCTCGTTCCCTGACCGTTAATTACAACGTTTGATTATACCGTATTTTGGCAAAATGAAGAAAGCCCCCTCCGCGCTTTTACTGCGTGTCAATATCAATTGTGGCAAGTGCATAACCGTGATTTACAGACCAAGTTTCATTGGGCTATACTTAGGATAAAGCCGCATTACCGTCAGGACAGGGGGCATTTCACCTTGGCAGTTGTAGGGGTAACGAGTTTCAATCAGCTGAGGGAAAAGGCGGAGGCATATCTTCCCGCGGGAAGGATCGCTGTTGTCGAAGAGGCGTATCGGTTTGCCGCCGAGGCCCATCATGGGCAGATGCGCTTATCGGGCGACCCTTATGTGGAGCACCCGGTGCAGACAGCGCTGATACTTGCCGGGCTTCAGCTTGATGCCGCCTCTCTGGCCGCGGCGCTTTTGCACGATGTGCCGGAGAACTGCGGCATACCTGTTGAGAAGATAGAAGAGAAGTTCGGGCCGGAGATAAGCAAGCTGGTTGATGGCGTGACCAAACTCGGAAAGGTTTCATGGGAGACCACGGGGACAGCACCGCGAGAAGTTCAGGCGGAGAACCTGCGGAAGATGCTTGTCGCCATGGCGGAAGACCTCCGCGTGGTATTCATCAAGCTGGCGGACAGGTTACATAATATGCGTACTCTGGATGCGCTTACTCCGGACAAACAGCGCAGTATTTCGCAGGAAACTCTGGAAATTTATACCCCGCTCGCCCACCGCCTCGGCATATGGGAACTCAAGTGGCAACTGGAGGACCTGGCCTTTCAGTATCTGGAACTGGAGAAGTTCCACCGCATCGTTACCCTGCTGGCGGCACGCCGCGCGCAGCGGGAGAATTTTATCGCCCAGGTAATCGATATTCTCAAGAAAGAGCTGGGCAAAGCCGGCCTGAAAGCCGAGCTGTCCGGCCGACCCAAGCATATATACAGCATTCATCAGAAAATGCAGCGGGGTCGGGACTTCAACGATATCTACGACCTCCTGGCACTCAGGGTGTTAGTCAGCACGGTGCCCGACTGTTACAGCGTAGTGGGCATTATACACAGTTTGTGGCATCCGATACCCGAGGAGTTTGACGACTACATTGCCAATCCAAAGCCGAACGGGTACCAGTCGCTGCACACGGCAGTGATGTGTTTCGGTGTCACTCCTCTGGAAGTCCAGATAAGAACCCGCGAGATGAACTACGATGACGAGTACGGCGTGGCGGCGCACTGGAGGTATAAGCAGGGACAGAAGGCCGACCTGCACTTCGAGGAAAAAATCGGCTGGCTGCGCCAGCTAATCGAATGGCACCGTGAGATGAGCGGGTCAGAAGAGTTCCTGGAATCGGTGAAAACGGATATCTTCATTGACCAGGTCTTCGTCTACACGCCGAAAGGGGATATCAAGGACCTGCCAAAAGGCTCCACACCGCTTGACTTCGCCTACCGGGTGCATACCGAACTCGGGCACCGCTGCATCGGCGCCAAGGTGAACGGGCGGCTGGTGCCGCTTGACTACGAGCTGAAAAACGGCGACGTGGTGGAGATCATGTCCACCAAGGGAGAGAAGGGGCCGAGCCTCGACTGGCTGAACCCCCATCTCGGCTTTGTCCATACCTCTCACGCCAAGGAGAAGATACGGCAGTGGTTCAAGAGACAGGAGAGGACAGAGAACATCGAGCGCGGCCGGCAGATACTGGAAAAGGAATTAAGGCATCTGGGAATCGCCATTGAGCGCGAGGAACTGGCGGAGTTGTTCAACTTCAGCAATGCGGAAGATTTCCTGGCGGCCGTTGGCTACGGCGGGATTTCCACGCATCAGATTGCGATAAAACTGGCCGCGCAGCAGGAGACCCCCAGAGTTATCCCCGAAGCGGCGCCGCGAAAACCGGTGCCCTCGACGGTACATGTGCTGGGGGTGGGCAATCTGGTCACTCATCTGGCCGAGTGCTGCCACCCGGTACCGGGTGATAAAATCATCGGCTATATCACGCGCAGCCGAGGCGTCACCATTCACCGTCAGGATTGCTACAATGTCCTGCACGAGGATGAGAAGGACAGGCTGGTGCCGGTGGAGTGGGGGCAGGCGGATTCACTGTACCCGGTTCATGTTCAGATTGAGGCCTGGGACCGGGTGGGGCTTATGCGCGATATCACCACCTTCGTCGCCGAGGAGAAAGTGAATATCACCTCTCTTGTCCTGCACAATCATGATGACGGCTCCGTGACCATGGACTTCACTATTGAAACGCAGGGTCTGGCCCAGTTAAGCCGACTCCTCAAAAAAATCGAATCGGTGAAAGGTGTAATGCGTATCGTCCGCATCGGGGACAAGTCGTCGGCTAAAGCGGGTGATAAAACTTGACTTGCCACTCTGATTAAGCATACTATGTAATCTTGGAAGTGTTAGCCAGTCAAATTTGAGGGGGATTGATATTGCCACAAAGTAAGCTAGTGCGGAAGACGGAAAAGCGACAGTTGAGAAACCGCGCCGTTCGCAGCCGGGCCAAGACTTTCATTACCCGGGCGGAGAAGCTTATCTTCGCCGGTGAGCTGGAATCTGCCCAGGCGGCGGTGGCGGAGTCGATAAGCGCTCTGGATAAGGCGGCGGAAAAGGGGATTATCAATCGCAACAATGCCGCCCGGCGCAAGTCGCGGTTGATGAAGAAATTAAATCAGGCTCAGGCTTCGGCGGCCGAAGTTGTTATGGAAGAAGTAGTTGAGGTGGAAGAGGAGAAACCGGAGCCAGAGAAGGAGCCGAAGCCGGAGAAGAAA
>DAOUDY010000008.1:0-3078 GCA_034430755.1 Dehalococcoidales bacterium | reverse complement strand
AGGTGCGGTAAACATACCCCCACCGCCATACCTGCCATTGTTCATAATTACCGCGCAGACATCCTTCTCCACTTCCTCTCCATCAATAACGAGCGTAATTTTCCTGTTCCTATAGAATACAAGCGTGGCGAGCGCTGCCGTAAGGTAAGAAAGCAGGCCTCCCAGGGCTTTGAACTGCTGCGTGGTGCGCTGGACTATCTCGGCATCGAAGCCCAGGCCGGCGAAGTTAACAAAAAGTCTTTTCATCGTGTCGCCGTTATTCGCATATTCAACGATACCAAGGTCTACGGTAAGTGTCTTCGGCTCTATAAAACACCGGCAGGCTTCCTCATAGCGGCGAGGCACGCCTACGGTACGAACATAATCGCCGCCGGTTCCCGTGCTTATAATGCCCAGCCTGGTGTCTTTGATATTGCCGGACTCATACAGTCCGTTGACGACCTCGTTTATGGTGCCATCACCACCAACTGATACCACCAAATCGTAGCCATTCTCAGCAGCCGCTTTAGCCAGCTCCACCGCATGGCCGGGCGCCTCCGTCAAATCATGCTCAAAACGCAATCCGCTACCCTTAAACAGGTCCATTATCTGCGGCCATTCCCGCGCCGTCCTACCGGCACCAGCCACCGGATTAACGATTACTTTAGCGTATGATGAACCCAATACACCCCCGTATTTCCTATTCGATATATCCGCTACCGATTTCTCAAGAGTATATCACAATTTTAGTGACCAAGGCATTAAAATCATATGTTAAACAGGTTTTTATTCGGTATTATTTTGGTATTAATTAGGTATAAAACAACAATAGCTATCACCTAGCTCCACTCACCGGCGCTTGGCCAGACCCTTGCCAGTTCCTGTGCCATGAGGCGATGCTCCCTTTTCTTTAGGCCAGGGTCTTTTTGAAAGAGATTCATAGCCTCGGTTCTTGCCGTCTCCAGCAAAGCAACATCGGAGAGTTTCGCCATGCGCAGGTCCGGCAGTCCGCTCTGGCGCGTACCGAAAAACTCGCCTGGACCTCTCAGCCTGAGGTCTTCTTCCGCCAGCTTGAAACCGTCCTGCGTGTTCTCTATTATGTCAAGTCGCTCCCTGCCCACCTCGGAGGGATTTTCCGCCAGCAGCATGCAGTAGCTCTGCTCCTGCCCTCTCCCCACGCGGCCCCGGAACTGGTGAAGCTGGGAGAGCCCAAAGCGGTCGGCGCTTTCCACCAGCATTACCGCGGCATTGGGAATATCAATACCGACCTCTATAACCGGTGTCGAAACCAGTATATTCAACTCACCGGAGCGGAAGCTCTCCATGACATCGTCCTTGTCACCTGCCGACAGGCGCCCGTGGAGCAGTCCCAGCCTTAAATCGGGGAAGACCTCCCGGGAAAGCCGCTCATATTCAACTACAGCCGCCTGAGCGGCGATAGCCTCCGATTCCTCAATAAGGGGACAGATAATAAAAGCCTGCCGTCCTTCGGCTACCTGACGCCTGATGAAGGCATAAGCGCTTTCCCGCTGCTGCGGCTTGAGCCACTTTGTTTTCACCGTCTGTCTCCCGGGCGGAAGCTCGTCAATAACAGACAGGTCAAGGTCGCCATAGAGTGTCAGCGCCAGGGTGCGGGGAATCGGCGTTGCCGTCATTACGAGCATGTGCGGGTTAAAACCCTTCTCCCGCAGCGCCGAGCGCTGCTCAACGCCGAAGCGGTGCTGCTCATCCACCACCACCAGTCCCAGTTTACTAAAGTCCACCCCCTTCTGAACGAGGGCATGAGTGCCGATAACGATGTCAATATCCCCCGCCGAGATTGATTGCTGCAGTTCCCGCTTGCCGGACTGCTTGATATCGCCGATGAGCAGCGCCACCTTCAGGGGACGTGATAACAAGCCGGAATAACTGCGCAGATAGCCCTCGCCCTCTTCACTTCCCACCCGGGACAGCAGCTCACAAACCGTCGCAAAATGCTGTTCCGCCAGAATCTCGGTGGGAGCCATAAAAGCCCCCTGATGCCCGCTGGCCGCCGCTGTCAGCAGGGCAGCCGTGGCGACAACCGTCTTGCCGCTGCCCACCTCCCCCTGCAATAACCGGCACATCGGCCTTGATTTCCCCATATCCGCCAGTATCTCCTCGAGCACCCTGTCCTGAGACGCCGTTAATGAAAAAGGCAACGACTTTATAAAAGTCTCCCGCAGGGGCACATCAACATCAAAGGGAGTGCCCGGCCGACTCTCCTGCCAGTCGCGTTTCTTGCTCATAACCCCCAGCTGGAGAATGAAAAGCTCGTCAAAAGCCAGCCGAATCCTGGCTTTATCCTTGGTCGTTTCATCTTCCGGGTAGTGCGCCTGGCTAATCGCCTGCGGCAGCTCCAGAAGGTCAAGCCGTTTTCGCAGCTCCGGCGGTAGAAAGTCAGTTACCTGCCAGGCCCAGTGGTCAATAAAGTCCTTCATCAGCTTCCTGACCTGCCGCGGCCGCAGCCCCTGTGTCAGCGAGTAGACAGGTACCAGCCGTGCGGTATGAACAAAGTCCTGGCTCTCTACCGGCTCCCACTCCGGCGACTGAAATACATGCCTGCCCCGGAACAGGCTGACCCTCCCGCTGAGCATTATTCTGGCATTGGTCGCCAGCTTCTTAGCCAGATAAGGCTGGTTGTACCAGACCACCCTGATATTACCCGTCTCATCGCCAACGATAGCCTCGGTGCTGCGACGGCCTCCCAGCCTAGTCTCCTGTGCCTGCCACACATTAGCCACCACGGTCTGTTCTTCTCCCTCGGCAAGCTGCGAGATGAATTTCAACTGGCTGTAGTCAAGGTGCCGGTGAGGGAAAAAATAGAGCAGGTCACGAACTGTCTTTACGCCCATTTTCCCAAATTTACCCGCCAGACTGGTGCTGATACCCTTAATGACAGTGACAGGTGAATTGAGGCCCTCACCGCTTACCGCCGCCGGAGGTTTTTGTTTTTTTAAGGGGGATTTCCGACGGGAAGGAGGTGCGGGGCTTTCTTCTTGAGTTACGACGTCACTGTTTTTACTTTCCACATCATCCAGAAATCCAAACACACTATCTATCCAATCACGGCGCTGCTCC
>DAOUDY010000007.1:0-4643 GCA_034430755.1 Dehalococcoidales bacterium | reverse complement strand
CAGGTCGAAACGGTGGGATGGAAGGTGCTGGCCGAGCAGTATGCCCACGAACCCAACCGTATCCAGTTGAAGTGGAAGGACTCGCGTGGCTGGCAGGAGTTCGTCGATGACCTTGCCGCCCACTCCAATGAAGGCTCGGTTCACCTTATCCGCGAGGTCATCATCAAGCGGCCGCCGATTTCAGAATTCGAGGCAGAGCTCAAAAGGCTGAAAATACCGGCGCTTATCATGATTGGCGATGAAGATGAGATGTGCATCGACCCGGCGCTGATTATGAAAAAGCACCTGCCCGGTGCCGGTCTGCTGGTCTTACCCCAGTCCGGCCATGTCATCAATCTGGAAGAGCCGGCTATCTTCAACCAAGCACTGCTCGACTTTCTCACCGCCGTCGAGTCGGGCAAATGGGTGGTACGCTGAATCCACTCTATTAGTCGGTGAGGTTGGATAATGGAAAGCATGCCTTCTCGTCGGCCGATTGAACGGAACATCGCCATGGAGCTGGTGCGCGCCACCGAGGCGGCATCAATGGCGGCCGCCCGCTATCTGGGCCGGGGCAATAAAAATCTGGTGGACCAGGCAGCAGTGGATGCCATGCGCTTTGTGCTGGGCTATGTCAGCATGGATGGTATCGTGGTCATTGGGGAGGGAGAGAAGGACGAAGCGCCCATGCTGTATATTGGTGAGCGCATTGGCAACGGTTCTGATTTGAAGGTCGACATTGCCGTCGACCCGGTTGACGGCACCACGCTGGTGGCCAATGGCCTTCCCGGAGCCATCTCAGCGGTGGCGCTCTCGGCACGCGGGACCATGCACTGCCCGAGGCAGTTTGTCTACATGGATAAAATCGTCACCGGGCCGGAGGCCAAGGACGTAATCGATATCAATGCGCCGGTCGGGGAGAATTTGAGAAACATCGCCCAGGCCAAGAAACGGAAGGTATCAGACCTGACGGTGGTGGTCCTGGACAGGCCGCGCCACGAGCAGCTGCTTTCCGAAATCAGGAGCGCCGGGGCACGGGTGAAGCTAATCCCGGCCGGCGACCTGGCGGCGGGCATTCAGGCCGCCCTGCCGGAGGCCGGAGTGGACGTTCTTATGGGTGTCGGCGGCACACCCGAGGGTGTGCTCACCGCCGCGGCTTTACAGTGCATCGGCGGTGTAATTCAATGTAAAGCCTGGCCACGTAATGAAAAGGAGCGAGATGCGGCTCTGGCAGCCGGGGTGAACCTTGACAAGGTCTATTTTACCAACGACCTGATAAACAGCGAAGACGTATTTTTCGCCGCCACCGGGGTCAGCACCGGCGAGCTGCTGGAGGGCGTACGTTACTTCAGTGGCGGCGCGGCCACCCAGTCTCTGGCCATGCGCTCCAGTTCCGGCACCATCCGCTGGGTTGACGCCATCCATAACTTCGACCGACTGGACAAGCTGAAGGCTCTCGAGCTCCCCTGAAGAACGCCTCGCCGAAGCTGTGCCGGATTTGCGGATTACTTAACCACGTGCTTTTTGACCAGCTCCACGGTGTCGACCACATTCAGTTTCTGAAAGAGCTGGCCAAAGCGCTCCTCCAGCGTTTCCCCTATCCCTTTCAGGCTATCCGGCGGGATGCCCCATATCTCCCGCTTGAAATCGCCGAAGGCCTTCTTGCGCGTCTTGTACAGGAACTGGTCATCAGTATCGCCTGACTTTCTCTCGTCGCGGTACTGTTCGAGCAGGTGCCTGCTTATTCTCTGCGTCAATTCCTGAGGGAAATAGGGACTGTCGTAAATGATATTCTGAAATCCGGTGGCCAGATGGACCTCCGTCGTGCCGACCTCCGGGAACAGGTGAAAGGCTTCATCGGGGAGCGTGGAGGCACCGTGCTGCACGGCGCCCCCCATGCCGTACTCCTCGCGGGCCACCTTGGAGAGTTCCTTCAAAGTATCGAAATCGAGCTGCACGCTGGCGATGGAACCATCAGGCAGGACCACTCCGCCGTGGGTCGTTCCGGTCTGCACGCTGATTTTGGAGATTCCCTTAACACCCGGCCCCAGCCGGGCGAGATAACCGCCCATAAATGCCTTCAGGTCTGCCACCGTACTGTTCTGTTTGCCGACCTCCCCGATTTCACCACCGACGGATATGGTAACCCCCTCCGGCTCTATGCTGCGGATGAAGCTGGTCATGTCCGCGGTGACACGGCAGTTCTCCTCCTGCTGCTGCTCCAGGCTTTCCTTTTCTATATCAACCAGAGTGGAGGCATCAATATCAATATTATAGAAGCCAGCGCTTACCGCCTCACGTATCAACCCCTTGATGGCCTCCGTCTCCTGCTCCGGGTCGGTGCTGTACCTCTTTCGGTTCATCTGAAAATGGTCGCCCTGTATGAAAACGGGGCCCTGAAACCCCTCTTTAATCGCCGCCGCCAGCAGGCAGACGACATATTCCTCCGGCCTCTGTTTGGTATAGCCCATTTCAGAGCGCGCGATTTCGAAGATAAAGGCACCGACCTTATGTTTCAGCGCGGCACGGAAAACGGCCCGGGCCACCTCATAGGTCAGACCTCGGCTGTTTATCGCCGGAACGGTTTTATTGTGGTAAGCCCCTTTCCCGGCAGCCTCGTACAGGCCCTGGATGCTCGCCGGATAAATGCCCCGGGACTTCGCCAGTTCCCGAATCTGCCTTCGGCTTTCCTCCCTGGCCGGCTCATCGCCAAAGACCGCCTGCTCCACCAGGACATCAATTCTATCACCGGCTATGGATGCGCTCATCTTTACCACCTCACTCTCTATACCTTAAAATACTCCGGCGTCCGTTGTACCGTTCTATATCGTAATGCTTTTCGATGTCCACGTAGCTCGTTCGACCGATGACCCTGTCCATCGGACAGGAGGTGACCTCACCGTTTCGATAACATACCATCTTGCCGAAATCCCCGGTCATGACCAGGTCAACCGCCGCAATGCCAAAATACCGCCCCATCCTCCGGTCATAGGCACAGGGGGCGCCGCCGCGCTGGAGATGGCTCAGCACCACGCTCCTCGTCTCCACGCCGGTACCTTCATAGATTTCCTTGGCCAGGTAATCACCGATTCCGCCCAGCGTCTTGTGGCCGAAGCTGTCCACTCCTTCCTGCCTGGCGAACTCCTGGCATCCAATCGGCTTGGCCCCCTCGGCGACGAGCACAATTTCGTATCGGCTTCCCGCCCTTCTTCCCTCCATGAGCAGCTCATTGACCCTTTCCACGGAGAAATCACTTTCGGGAATGAGAATGATGTAAGCGCCACAGGATTCACCGCCCTCCAGGGCCAGCCAGCCGCTATGCCTCCCCATCGTTTCCACCACAAATATCCTCCGGTGCGACCCCGCCGTGGTCCTCAGCCGGTCTACTTCCTCCGTAATTACGTTCACCGCAGTTTCAAAACCAAGCGTGTAATCCGTCTCCACCAGGTCTTTCTCAATGGTCTTGGGAATGCCCACCACGTTAACGCCTTCCTGTGCCAGCTTACAGGCCACGCCGAGCGTATCATCACCACCGATAGCGACCAGGGCCTTCAACTCTAACTTCTCAATGTTTTCCAGTACCAGCTTGGAGCGGTCATCCTTGGGATTGTAAGGATTGGTCCGGGAGGTCCCCAGCATGGTGCCGCCATACCGGTCCCAGGTCCTTACTATCTGCTCGTCCAGGGCGGTGATATAGTCCTCCATTCTGAGACCGGCACTTTCTTCATACATGAGCCCGCCCCAGCCGTTCCTGATGCCGAGCACCTCGTACTGGACCCCTCTTTCCGCTTCCAGCCGCCTGTCCATAGCGGTCTTGACCGCCCATTTTATCGCCGGATTGAGGCCGGCGCAGTCGCCACCGCCGGTTAATATGCCGATCCTCTCTTTTGCCATGATATTAATAGCTTATAAATTCCCTCTCCGTATTGTCAACTGGCACCAGTATCGCGGCAACGTTGACAAGGAAAGGACAGGGAAATAAAATACTCATCAACCGCAATGAGAAGGAGTACGGAATGAAGATTACCAAAGTTGAGGCCATAGAATTACGCCTGCCGGAGAAAGAGGTTTCCGAGGCAAAATACTCATCAGCGCAGGATGCAGTGGTGGTTAAAGTCCATACTGACGAAGGAATCGTCGGCATCGGCGACGCTTATTCCTCGCCGCACGTGGTGAAAGCCATGATTGAGGCCCCTCTGAGCGGGGCCAGTGCCACCGGACTGGCCAGGCTGCTTACCGGCATGAACCCGCTTGACATCAGGCCCATCAACCATCTGCTTCAGGCCCGCAATATCAGGCTGGGGCGCCGCGGCATCGTCTGCCACGCCATCGCCGCCATTGACATCGCCCTGTGGGACATCGCCGGCAAGTACTACAACCAGCCGGTCTACCAGCTCCTGGGCGGGGCCTTCCACAAGAAGCTGCGCGCCTACGCCAGCATCCTTTTCGGCCCCGATGGCAAGGCCACCGCTGAAATCGGCCGGAGATGGGTGAATGAAGGGTTTACCGCGGTGAAATTCGGCTGGACGCCGATGGGCCAGAGCGAGAAGCTGGACCTGGAGCTTGTAGAGGGGGGACGGCGGGGTGTTGGCGACGATAACGACCTCATCATCGATGCCGGCTGCTGCTGGGACACCAATACCGCCATCAGGCGGGCGCACCAG
>DAOUDY010000006.1:0-2097 GCA_034430755.1 Dehalococcoidales bacterium | reverse complement strand
AAACTAGTTGCCAGCATCGTGGTCAGCCAGTGCGCCGGTATCGTCGGCTCAGCATTCACCACGCCGGCGATTCCGACATGGTATGCCTCTCTTCAGAAGCCACCCTTCACCCCGCCCAACTGGCTCTTTGCCCCCGCCTGGATTACCCTCTACCTGCTCATGGGAATAGCCGCCTTTCTGGTCTGGCGCGTCGGTCTGGCGAACCATCGTGTGAGGACGGCGCTGGTACTATTTCTGGTACAGCTGGCGCTGAACGCCCTGTGGTCGGTGGTCTTCTTTGGACTGCAATCACCGCTTTACGGCGTCATCGTTATCATTGTCCTGTGGCTGACGATACTGCTGACCATGCTCAAGTTCGCCAGAATATCCGCAGTAGCGGCGTGGCTGCTGGTGCCCTATATCCTGTGGGTGAGCTTCGCCTCTGTCCTGAATATATCCATATGGATATTGAACCCTTAATTGGAACCGGACAGATATTCTTTAAGCCACCGCAGGGCGGCTTCCGCAGCAGCCTGTTTGTTCTGCTCGCGGCTCCCGGTGAAGCGGTGCTGCCGACTGTACGTTTTGCCTTTAATGGACAGCCCAAGGTAGAACAGCCCCACCGGCTTTTCTTGAGTAGCCCCGCCCGGCCCGGCAATCCCTGTATCGGCCAGGCACACATCCACCGCCAGCAGCTTCCGGCCCCCCTCCGCCATCTCCTCGGCCACCCGGGCGCTTACGGCACCATACCGGTCTATGGTCTCCCCATTCACGCCCACTATCCGGACCTTCGCTTCGTTGCTGTAGGCGGTGACCGAACCCCGGTAGTAATCGGAGCTTCCCGGGACATTGGTTATGCGGTGGGAGATGAGCCCGCCCGTGGCCGACTCAACCACCCCCAGCGTCATCCCCCGCTGGCGGAGCAAATCGCCGATTTCCTGCTCAATACTGGTCATATCTATCTTCCTTACCAGAACTATAAAGTCAAATATATATTATCTATTTTTCGCGGCCATGATGCCAGGATAACCGGTCTTGTCCATAACTCAATTATATACTAAACTAGGCGTAACGGATAAAAAAATATATGAGGAGGGTAAGCAATGGGTTTAACAGCTGTCATTCTGGGTATCATAGGTACGCTCAGCGCCGCCATGGGCATTGTGACCGCCACCGAAGTAATCGCGCCAGTTATGCCTCAGTTCACCTGGGCTTTCTGGTTCTCGCTTTCGGGGCTCCTGATTCTGGGTGCCGTCGCTTTTTCGGTAAGCCGCGGCTATTTTGAATAAAGCGTGCCTTTCCTGACCAAACGTATTTAGAAAAAAGCGAGGTTTCAGGCTATGGGTATGATACGTGGTGATGATTACCGGGAGAGTCTGCGCCGGGTTAAGCCGGAGATTTACTATATGGGGGAGAAAGTCGACAGCGTGGCGGACCATCCTGCCTTTATTCCCCATATCAACGCCGTCGCCCTGACCTATGATATGGCGTGGGCGCCCGAATTTGAAGAACTGCTGACCACCAAATCCCACCTGACGGGAGAGAAAATCAACTTTTTCACACATATACATCACAGCACTGACGACCTGGTACGGAAGGTGAAAGCCCTGCGTGCCATGGGGCAACAGACGGGAAGCTGCTTTGCCCGCTGCGTCAGCCACGATGCATTGAATGCCATCTACTCGGTAACTTATGACATGGACCAGAAGAATGGCACCGAGTACCATAAGAGGTTTGTCAATTTCCTCAAGGAGGTGCAGAAAGAGGACCGCTTTATGTCCGGGGCCATGACCGACCCCAAAGGAGACCGCAGCCTTTCTCCCAGCCAGCAGGCTGACCCGGACCAGTATGTCCACGTCGTTGACAGGCAAAAGGACGGCATTGTGATCAGGGGCGCCAAGGCGCACATCACCGGCGCTGTCAATGCCATCGGCCACATAGTGATGCCGACCAGCTCACTGAAAGAGGCGGATGCCGACTACGCCGTGTGTTGTTACGTGCCGGTCGATGCGCCGGGACTGGTGCATATCTTCGGCCGTCAGACCAACGACGACCGGAAATGCAGCGGCTGCCTGATGGACCAGGGCAACCCGGAATACGGCATTGTTGGCGGTGAGG
>DAOUDY010000005.1:0-6331 GCA_034430755.1 Dehalococcoidales bacterium | reverse complement strand
AATGTCAGGTCCAGCACCTGACCGCTGGCATTTGTGGTATAGCTCAAGGTGCCGACATATACCGTCACACCGGCGGCCGCGTTCCAGTCGGTCTCATCATAGGCTTCCACCGTCACGTTGAAGCTGTTGCCGTACAGCACGCTATTGCTGCTTACCGTAGTCTGCAGCGGCTGAGACCCATACTGCGTGTAGCTCCACAGAATGACATCCCCATCGGACACGGCGTACTCCTTCGCCCCGAGGCTGGGGCTGTCCCAGTTAGCCCGGTACATCCAGCCATCAGGATACAGTGCCGTTTCCCCATCCACCGCTTCCACATAGTCTATTGGCCCGAACATGCTGTCGATAACCAGACTGAAACCACCGGCGGCTGACGCCGCGTGTATGGCTCCCATGGCGGTAGGGTAATCCAGAGTGTAGGTAGCGCCATACTTGTCCGTTATCGTGGAGGTGGTGAAGGTCACGTTGCCGCTCCATATCGTTGAGTTCTGCCCTTCCACCCTGACAGTGACCGTCCTGGCACTGACGGCGCCGGCGGTTACCGACTGGGAATCCTGGTTATTGCCTTCGTCGGACTCCTCTACGGCACCGCCTGAATCCACCGTAGCCCTGAGGGTGTAATTGCCACTTGCCGTCGGTGTCCAGGTGAAGGTGGTAGCGGTATCACCCCAGGCGAAAGCCCCGCTCACGTTATTGGTGGCTATCTCGGTATAATCTCCGCCATCTCTTACCTCAAGCAGAACCTGAAAATCATCCACCAATACCCCGGGGTCCGGGACATTCACCACGACCTTGTTGGCTATGCTGGTGTATACCTCATTCACCTCAAGCTGGCCGGTGAGGTCGGCAGTCGGGTCATCAGCCATCACACAAGGAGCACTGATATGAAAGAGACCGGATACCAGAAGCAGGCAGACAAGAAATTTCACCGCTTTACTCATGGGGTCAACCTCCTGGTAAATAAAGTGAATTTGTGTTTACACAAGTATAGTTGATTATATTACTGTTCAAAGAGGCTGTCAATGTTAGACTTATCGATTTTTCAGAAATAAAAAACCGGTGTGACAGAATCACGCCGGTGGGAACATCAGGGCATCCTGGCTAACGGTCGCCGGGCAACGGTATCCCTTTAACCTTTCTTCATATCGGCTATTTCATAATCTATTTCCGCTTCCCCCAGCCTCCGGGTCAAACCGGGAATCTCATCGTCAACACAGACTATGACCGGGCACAGCCCGCTTTTTGCGGCCTCAATGGCCGCCTCAGTCACTCCATAAACGTAAATATTGCCGATAACGAGCTTTCTCAAGGCAACCATCGCTTCGATACCAATGGCACCCACCAGCTTTCCATCGCCGATTTTTTTCTCCAGTTGCTCCATATCAACGCTCTTGGAGCCGCCTCTCTGTATGCCTGGTACCTTCAGGATGGTCGCTCTGCCTACTTTCAGCGGCACTATGCCTTCTATGCCAGATACACCCACGTCCTCACCGGCTCTGGCATCGGCCGAGGCTATTCCTCTGGCCCCTTTATCGATATCGGCCGCGGCATAAAGCAGCCCGTCCTTCATCTCCAGGCCCACTGCTTGACCTTCAGCCAAATCATCAGCCGCTACCGCAGCGCAGACCGAGATATTGGTAATCGCCCGCTCTATCAGGGTGTCATATCCCCTTAACTCCCTCAAGACTTTAATTACCCAGTTAACCGCTTCATTGGTTAATCTGTACTTTGAACGTCCGTCAGAAATGAGCAGGCCTTCGTCTACTAATTGCCGCGTGTAATCCGAAATCGCCTGGGGAGTCACATGTAGTTTCTTGGCAATGTCCTGCTGCTGGATACTGGGGCCACTATTGGCTATCTCCACCAGTATCTGGAACTTAGTTGCCTGGTTCTTGTTGCGCAATATCTCTACCACTATTTCAACCTTCCCATTAACCAAGAAGCAAATCTAATTAATTATAAACAGCTTTTGCCAGGAAATAAAGGCCATCCGGCGGAGGTGGGTTCCTCCCCGTCTCCGGAGTCCGTCCGAGCGCAAACAGACTTGACAAACGGCAGAAAATCATCGATTATACCGTGAGTGCCCGCGTGACAAGCAAAGCTTTCTGCTGAGCGCGGGAATAGGAGGTTTTCATGACGGAAAGTACCAAAGGCGTCAACAAAGAAGTCCTGGACAAGGTGGAGAAACGAGCGTACGAGCTTCTTGACAAATACCACGGCTGTTCGCAATGCTCGCTGCTGGCAATCCAAGAAGTCTGCGGCCTGAGAGACGATGTAATGGCGAAGGCATCAGTCGGCCTTGCCGGCGGTGTTGGCAGCATGCGCTCGGCATGCGGCGCGCTGACCGGCGCGGCGCTGGCCCTGGGCATGAAGTACGGGCGCGATGTCAGCTATCTGAAAGGGCCGGCGGAGAAGGCCATTGAGGCGGAGTACGCGGCCCTTGAGCCGGTGACCAGACTGGCCAAGTGGTTTGAACGGGAATTCGGCAGCATTGCCTGCCGTGATATTCGCAAGGCGTTCATGGGAACGGAGCTTAGCCGTGAGATACCGTGGCAGAATGAGTGGATGAAGGAGCTGGGCATCCATGAGCACTGTTGCAAGGTCGTGTCCAAGACAGCGAGAAGGGCCGCTGCCATGCTGGAGAATCCAAATTTAAGTGTTCTGGACCAGGTATAGCCAGGTTTTACTTCTCTTTGGACGCTGATAGCTCTGGTTTCGTATACGCCTCGTTCACCTGCCGCGCCGGGTGGCTCTGGGTGCTGTAGTCTTTAAGAATCGGGGGCCCCCGCATTTTATCCAGCCTGCCCTGCTTGGAGAGACGCTCGTATATCATCACCCAGGCGCAGTCTCGCTCCGGGCTGGTCTCGCACTTGCCATCTTTATAGCCCCCGCAGGGGCCGTTGACCAGGCTCTTGGCACACATGGTTATGGGGCAGATGCCGCCGTAGTCGGCGAGCAGGCAGTTGCCGCAGGCGCGGCACTTCTCCAGCCAGATACCTTCATCAGCGGTTACCCCGATAAAGCGGGTATTGACCGCAGGAAGCACCGGCATATCGTCCAGTATCTCGGCGACGAACTGCACTCCGGCCCCGCAGGCCATGGACAGAACGGCGTCATATTCCCTCATCTTTTCAATTATCGGCTCAATGTACTCGCGGTCGCACTGCCGCTGGATGGTCAGCTCGCCGATATCAACTTCCCTGCCATCCAGCTTGTTGGCCATCCTGAGCTCCGTGGCCAGCAGCTCCACCTCTTTTTCGCCGCCGACCTGGCAGACGCTGACACAGGTACCGCAGCCAAGGACCAGCAGCTTCCTGTAGTCCTTGACTTTCTCCTTTATCTCCTCAAACGGCTTCCTATCGGCAACTATCATGGCTTCACCTTCTCCTTTTTCAGAGGACTGGGGCCCAGATTTTTTGCCCGTTCCGTCATCTCATTGCAGACAGCAACAAACAGCGGGGCATCGGAGGCACCCACATGGAACATCTCCACCCGTTCTGGCTCGATGCCCACTTCTTCGAGCAGCTTCTTGGCCTGCTCAACCTTCTTCTTGGCTCTGAGATTTCCTTCCAGGAAATGACAATCGCCTTCCTCTCAGCCAGCAACGAAGACGGCGTCGGCGCCATCTTCAAATGCCTTGAGCAGGTGGAGGGTATCCACCCTGCCGGTGCACATCACCTTGACGATGCGCACGTTGGGAGCATACTCAAGGCGCATGGAGCCGGCGAGGTCAGCAGCCGAATAGGCGCAGTAGTGGCAGCAGAACCCGACCACTTTTGGCTCATATTCCCCAGCCATGTCAACTCCTTTCCCTTAACTCCCGGCCAGGACCGCCGTCAAGGCCGTTACCTGTTCATCTTTATAATGCTGTACCGTAATCGCCTTGCGCGGGCACTGACTGGCGCAGATACCGCAGCCCTGGCAGGCCGCCGCTTCAATATAGGCCACCCCGTCCTCATTGATTCTCGGCACGCCAAACGGGCAGGAGCGGACACAGGTAAGGCAGGCGACGCACCGGTCAGCGTCCACCACCGATACCACGCCCCCGACCATCAGGTAGGGCCTGGAGAGGATGGTCAGCGCCCGCGACACCGCTCCCCTCGCCTGAACAATCGATTCCGATATGAACCTGGGGGAGTGGGCCAGCCCGCACAGGTACATCCCCTCGTTGACGAAGTCCAGCGGGCGCAATTTCATATGCGCCTCCATGTAAAACCCGTCCTGAGTGAGAGGCAGCTTCAACCGGCTGGCAAAATCTTCCGCATCAGCCTGCGGACGTATCGCCACACTCAATACAAGCATGTCCGGCATCAGCTCAACCTCAGCACCCAGCACCGGGTCATATACGGTTACCGTCAGTTTGCCGTTCTCTTCAGAAACATCAGGTTTATTCTCCACGTCATAACGGATGAAGGTTACCCCTTTCTCACGCGCCTGACGGTAGAGCAGCTCGTTCATGCCGTAGGTGCGTATGTCACGGTATAATATATAGACCTCAGTATCCGGATTCAGTTCCTTCAGCTTGATGGCGTTATTTACCGCCTGGGTGCAGCAGACGCGGCTGCAGTACATGTGCTCTTCTTCCCGCGAGCCGACGCACTGTATCATGACCACCGAATTCAGTTTACTGACATCGTCACTGCCCCCGGCAATCTTTTCCTCAAGCTCAAGCTGGGTGAGCACTTTATCAGACTGGCCATAAAGATATTCGGCTGGCTTATATTCCGTGCCGCCGGTGGCCAGTATGACCACGCCGTGCTCCACATTTATACTCTCGCCGCTTTTGGTGATTATCTCAGCGGTATAGTTGCCCAGATAGCCGGAGATGTTTTTCACCTCCGCACCCCGGTACAGGGTTATCTTTGGCTCCTTTTCTACCTGCTCAACCAGAGAGGCGAGCAGCGCCTGCGGGTCGGCGCCATCCGCTGTATAGCGAATACGCCACAGATTGCCGCCCAGTTCCTTTTCCCGTTCCACCAGGACCACCTCATATCCCTGTCCGGCCATCTCCAGGGCAGCGGTCATGCCGGATAACCCACCACCGATGACCAGCCCCCGCCGCTTTACCTCCGCGGGATGTTCAAAAAGCGGCTCCAGCGTCGTCGCCCGCGCCACCGCCATGCGCACCAGGTCCTTGGCCTTTTTGGTGGCCTCCGGCATATGGCTGGCGTGCACCCAGGAACACTGGTCGCGGATGTTGGCCATCTCAAAGAGGAACTTGTTCAGGCAGCCCTCGCGGATGGTATCCTGAAAAAGCGGCTCGTGGGTGCGCGGACTGCACGAGGCGACCACCACCCGGTTCAGCCCCTTCTCCTTGATGGCGTTGATAATCTTGTTCTGCGTGTCCGTGGAGCAGGTATAAAGGTTCTCCTCGGCATGCACTACGTTCGGCAGCGTGCTGGCGTACTCGGCGACGCCGGGGACGTCCACCACCCGGGCAATATTTGACCCGCAGCGGCAGACAAAGACCCCGACGCGCGGCTCCTCTTTGGTTATGTCTTTCTCCGGCGGGTACTCTTTCTCCGTTACCAGAGTGCCACGGACATCGGCGATTTCTCTGGCAGCGAGGCAGGCGGCGCTCGAAGCGCTCATCACCGACTCCGGAATGTCCATCGGGGCGTCAAAGGCCCCGGCAACATAAATGCCGTCATGCGAGGTGATATTGGGCGCCAGCTCATCGGTGCGGCAGAAGCCGAACCTGTCCCGCTCTATGCCCAGCTTTGCCGCCAGTTCTCTGGTGCTCGCCGACGGCTGCAGCCCGATGGAGAGGACAACCATGTCAAATTCTTCCTGTATCTTCCTGCCGTCCTCACCGGTATATTCGATGAGCAGGTTCTGGCTCTGCTGAAGCTCTTTTACTCCCGAGGGAATACCCTTCACGTAGCGGACGCCGAACTTGCTCTTGGCCGATTCATAATATCGTTCAAAGCCCTTCCCGAAGGCCCTGATGTCATTGTAAAAGATGGTGGGCTGTACGGTGCTCTCGTGCTCCCGGGCGATAATGGCCTCTTTGGTGGCGTACATGCAGCAGACGGACGAGCAATAGTCCCGGCCGCAGGTCTGGTCCCGCGAGCCGACGCACTGAATCCAGGCAACTTTGACCGGGTGCCGGCCGTCGGAGAGGCGCAGCACCTGTCCCTGAAAGGGGCCGGAGGCGGAGAGGACGCGCTCGAAATCGAGGCTGGTCAGCACGTTGGCCATCCGGCCGTAGCCATACTCGCTTTTTATTTTCGCGTCAAAGGGCTCAAAGCCGGGCGCCAGCACCACCGAACCCACCTGAAGCTCGACCTCCTCCTCTTTCATATCATGGTCGATGGCCTTCGCCTGGCAG
>DAOUDY010000004.1:0-3691 GCA_034430755.1 Dehalococcoidales bacterium | reverse complement strand
ATGGGGTCCCGAATCTGCTCCTCGTTGAAGGTGAACATGAAGCGCCGCTTGCTCATCTCACTCCTCTTTCTCTTCCAGTTCCTCCTCCACCCGCTTTCTCTGCTTTTCCAGCTCATCGCCGGGGGCGCGGAGGCCGCGTTGTTTTTCCAGTTTGCTCAGCCTTTCCTCAAGCCTGTCCTGCTCCCTCAGTACCAGTCTGACGGCTTCCGCAATCGGGTCCGGCAATTTCCCGTGGTCCAGTTCCAGTACTGGCCGGTGGCGGTCTTCCACCGACCGCCCCGGAACGCCCACCACCGTGACCCCGGGCGGGACTGACTTGATGACCACCGAGCCAGAACCGATGCGGGCACCGTCGCCTATGGTTATGGGACCCAGCGCTATCGCCCCGGCGCCGATGACCACATTGTTGCCCACCGTGGGGTGGCGCTTCTTCTTCTCGGTGGTCGTTCCGCCCAGCACCACCCCCTGATATATCAGGACATCGTCGCCAATCTCGGACGTTTCCCCGATGACCACTCCAGCGCCGTGGTCGATGAAGAACCGGCGGCCAATTGTAGCTCCGGGATGGATTTCGATGCCGGTAAGGAAACGGCTGAGGTGTGAGATAAAGCGCGACAGCAGGCGAAACCTGTGCTGCCATAAAAAGTGCGCCAGGCGGTGCAGCCACAGGGCATGCAGCCCCGGATAGCAGAGAAGGACCTCCAGGGTGCTCCTTGACGCCGGGTCTTTGGCAAATACGGTTTGAATGTCCTCCCACAATACCTTAAACATAAGCTACACTCCAAAAGCAAAAACCAAGGGTTCCGGCGGTTACTTCAAGACCCTTGGCCCGAGCTACTGCCGCTTCCCTACGCTCGCATTACCGAGGTCAGGTCCACAGGGTTGTCCTTTTGGGGAAGGACTCTCAGCCCTTGGGCACCCCTAGCGGTTTATTATTCTGTTTTAATCAATATAGCACGGGCCCGGTGAGAATGCAATGTGCTCAAGAATATCCCTGCCGGCTACGTTTCCTGGAAAAGCCAGGTCGATAGATAGCGCTCTCCGGTATCGGGCAGGATAACGACAATGAGCTTGCCCCGGTTCTCCGGCCTCCTGGCGACCTCCAGCGCTGCCCAGGTGGCCGCCCCGGATGATATTCCAGCCAGTATCCCTTCCTCTCTGGCCAGTCGGCGGGCCATTGTCCCGGCGTCTTCACTGCTGACCCTGACGATTTCGTCGAGCAGGTCGGTCCTGAGGACATCGGGGATGAAGCCGGCGCCAATGCCCTGAATTTTATGCGGCCCGGCCTTGCCTCCGGAAAGCACCGGCGAATCGGCCGGCTCAACGGCAATGGCCTTGACCCCGGGCTTTTTATCCTTGATTGCCCCGGCGATGCCGGTAATGGTGCCCCCGGTGCCAACGCCGGCAACCAGAATATCAACCCTGCCCTCAGTATCCCGCCATATCTCATCGGCGGTGGTTATCCGGTGTACTTCCGGGTTGGCCGGGTTTTTGAATTGCTGGGGGATGAAGGAATTGGGGTTTTCCGCAGCCAGCTGTTCCGCTTTTTTTATGGCCCCCACCATCCCCTCCGCCCCGGGCGTCAGCACCAGCTCGGCACCGAAAACGGAGAGAAGCTGACGGCGCTCTTTCGACATGGTATCCGGCATGGTGAGGATGAGCCGGTATCCCCTGGCGGCGCAGACGAAGGCCAGGGCGATGCCGGTGTTGCCACTGGTGGGCTCGATGATGACGGTATCCTTGTTGATTAGGCCTTTTATCTCGGCATCGAGTATCATGGCTACCCCTACCCGGTCCTTGATGCTGCCCGCAGGGTTGAAGAATTCCAGCTTGGCCACCACCTCGGCTGGTATATCCCCGGTTATCCGGTTCAGCCTGACCAGAGGCGTGTTGCCGATGAGCTCCATGACGTCGCGGGCGATGCCTCTGGTTAGCTTCGGTATCTCGATTGTCTTGAATTTTATTTTATCCGTCATCTCCGTCCTCTCTCCTGCTTCAGATGACCGCAGTGCTGGCAGTTCGGGTCCCGTTTCACTTCCAGCTTGGTGAACTCAAGGTTGAGCCCATCATACATCAGTAGCCGGTCGGTCAGGAGCTCCCCGATGCCGGTGAGGTACTTGATGACCTCGGTGGCCTGAAGGCAGCCGATTACCGCCGGCGCCACGCCGATGACGGGGAATTTGCCCCCGGCGACGCGTCCCTGATAGATGCACCACAGGCAGGCCGTCTTGCCGGGTATCACCGTCATCGCCCTCCCTTCAAAGCCGTATACCGCCCCGTGGAAAAAGGGGATATTTTTTTCGATGGCCGCCCGGTTCAATACGTACCTGGTGGGCAGGTTGTCCATGGCGTCAACGATGAGGTCGCAGTCGCCGACCAATTCAGCGACGTTCTCCTCGGTTATTGTTTCCGCGACGGTTTCCACGGTGATGTCTTTGTTCAGGCTTTTCAGCTTCTCGGCAGCGGAGTCGATTTTTCTTTTGCCTATGTCTCCATCACCATGCAGGATTTGCCGGTTCAGGTTGCTCAGCTCAATCGTGTCATGGTCGGCGAGTCTTATAGTGCCGACCCCGGCGACCGCCAGATAAATGGCAATCGGGGAACCGAGACCGCCGGCACCAGCCACAAAGACCCTGGCCTTTTTCAGCTTTTCCTGCCCATCTTTGCCCATGCCTTTTATTATCATCTGCCGGTCATACCTGGTCAGCTCGTCCCCGGTTAACATTCTGCTACCCTCCTTTTTCAGGGTAAGGCCACCTGCGGAATACAGGGCTATACTGTTAATTGTAGCAAGGAATCAGGGACAGTAAAAGATGGCGGTGCAATTAAAATCACCTGTCACCGTTTCGGTCTGATTAGGGTCATACTAGAAGTGTCCCGCGCCATCGTGTAAAATATGGGACGTGGACAGCGAGTTCCGTAAAATACCCGGCGTGGACAGGGTTCTGGCCGACGCACGGCTGAAGCCGCTGGTGGGGGCCTATCCCCATGACTGGCTGGTTAAGCTGGTACGGCAGCATCTGGAGCGGGAGCGAGCTGCTATCGCCACCGGGAAAAAGGCTTCCTCGCTGTCAAGGATTGCGGCTGCGGTACGCAATCAGGTGAAGGAGATGGAGATGCCCAGCCTGCGACCGGTAGTCAATGCCACCGGCGTCATCCTGCACACCAATCTGGGCCGCGCCCCGCTGAGCCGGGAAGCAACCGCGGCCATGGATACCGTGGCCAGGGGTTACTCCAATCTGGAGTTCAATCTGGAGAGCGGCACGCGGGGCTCGCGGCAGGTGCACGTTGCATCGCTCCTGTGCGAGCTTACCGGGGCTGAAGCGGCACTGGTGGTGAACAACAATGCCTCGGCGGTGCTGCTGGGGCTGACGGCGCTGGCGAAAAGAAAAGAGGTAATCGTCTCCCGGGGACAGGCGGTGGAAATCGGGGGCGGCTTTCGCATTCCCGACGTGATGCGGCAGAGCGGCGCCAGGCTGGTCGAGGTCGGGACGACCAACTGCACCTATATCAGCGATTACGAACAGGCAATCAGCGAGCGGACGGCAGCCCTGATGCGGGTTCATTCCAGCAACTTTCAGGTAATGGGCTTTACCAACGAAGTGGAGTTCGAGGACCTGATGGCGCTGGGTGAACGTTGCCATATACCTGTCCTTGACGACCTGGGCAGCGGCTGTTTTCTGGATACGAC
>DAOUDY010000003.1:0-42146 GCA_034430755.1 Dehalococcoidales bacterium | reverse complement strand
GGTCTGCCAGGCGGCGGGTCATATCGGCATCGGCACAGGCGTAATCGGCCACCTTTTCTATCTCCACCTGGGACATGGGCCGCTGTTTGGGGCCGGTGCCGATAAGTTCGGCTATAGGGGTCATATCGATATTCAGTTTGCTGAAGGCGAGGGTTTTCAGGCCGAGTGATTTCTCGCTCATCAGGTAGGCGGCAACCATGGTGTCGAAAGTGAGGTTATTCACGCTCACGCCGTGCTCGGCCAGCACGGTCATGTCGTATTTGCCGTTGTGGGCCAGCTTGGCCAATTTGCTATCTTCCAGAACGGGCTTGAGCCGGTCAATGGCCTGCTCCAGGGGGAGCTGCGCCACTGATTGCAGGCTGGTATGTCCCACCGGGATGTAGTACGCCTCGGCCGGTGCCGGTGAAAACGAGAGGCCGACCAGCTCGGCGTGCATCGGGTTCAGGCTGGTCGTCTCCGTGTCAAAGGCAAATGACCCGGACTCTGCCAGGCGGTTTATCAAATCATCAAGGTCAGCGGGGGTATTGACGATATGGTAATCTCCCTGCGGCGGCCCGGTTTTCACTTTGGCTGGTGCCTCAGAGGCCATTTCCTCAGCTTCAATATCAGGCAGTCTGTCGCGCAGCCGGACAAACTCAAGCTCGCGGAAAAGCTCGTTGACCGTATCACGGTCATACTGGCCCGCCTGACAGAGGTCGAGGTTCAGCTCAACCGGTGCCTCGGTAACAATGATAGCCAGTTGCTTGCTCTGGCGCGCCGCTTCCTCGTTCTGGCGCAGTGTCTCCTGGAGCCTGGGGGGCGTTACCTCGTCGATATGGTCGTAAATGTTTTCCACGGTGCCGAACTGCTGGAGCAGCTTGACCGCCGTTTTCTCCCCCACGCCGGGGACGCCGGGGATGTTATCCGAGGGGTCGCCCATCAGTCCCTTGAGGTCGGCAATCTGCTCCGGTTTCACTCCATACCGGTTGCTTACCGCTGGCTCGTCATACAGCGTGGTATCGCTGAAAGAACGGCCCGCCTTCGGATAGAGCACCTTCACATGAGGCGAAACCAGCTGCATGGTATCGGCATCACCGGTGACGATGATGGTGTCAACGTCCTGCTGGCTGGCCTGGGTGCTCAGCGTTCCCAGTATATCGTCCGCTTCATAGCCGTCAAGCTCAAAGATGGGAATGCTGAAGGCCTCAACCATCTGCTTCACCCGGTCTATCTGGCTGATGAGTTCTGGAGGAGCCGGGGGGCGGTGTGCCTTGTACCGGTCAAAGAGCTGATGGCGGAATGTGGGGCCTTTCTTATCAAAGGCGATGGCGTAATGCGTGGGCTTGAGCTCGTTCAGGGTCTTGAGCAGCATCTGGGTGAAGCCGTAGACGGCGCTGACAACCTCGCCGGTCTTGCTCACGGTAAGTCTCACCGGCGACCGGCTTGTCTGAAAGGCATGGTAGGCGCGGTGGATGATGGCATTGCCGTCAAACAGAACGAGGAGAGGCTGTTTCATAATTAAATTATAGCAGAGTGGGGGATGGTAAAGAAGGGATAAGGAGGGGGTCAATCCTCCTCGGTCGGCTGCGGTGTCTCCTCTTCCTGGTAGTGCCGGCGGACATACTGGTAGATTTCAACGCCGGTGGCGGTCAATGGCCCCGCCAGCAGCAGTCCCCAGAAGCCGGCAATATAGGCACCCAGGACAAGCATGAAGATCATGACGGCAGGGTGGATACGCAGGTAACCTCCCTGAATTCGTGGCACCAGCAGGCTGTTCTCCAGTAACTGGACAGCCAGGAAAAGAACGATCACCCAGATTACCTTGTCCGGAACCAGGGCCAGAGCGATTATCGCCACCACAGCACCACTGAACCACGGTCCTAGCGTCGGGATGAGCTCTCCAATGCCGGCCAGAATCGCCAGTACCGGTGCGAATGGGATTTCCAGTATCAGCAGGCCAATGAAAATGAGGTAAGCCACAATCAGGCCGAGCATCAACTGGGCACGGATATAGCGCCCGAGGACTCTTTCGATTATGCTGACCAGATTCCTGATATGCTCGGAGATTCCGGGGGTAAAGGCAGAGTAAAAATAGTTTTTCAATTTATCAGAATCCTTCAGGGCGTAGAAGAGGAACAGCGGCAATGCCGCCAGACCGAGCACGATGCTGAAGGTCTCCGGCATAAAGGAAACGCCCTTGAAAAGGGCATCCCGAATGGCATTGCCCAGGGCCACGCCGGCTTCCAGGAGCGCTCTGTCCACCTCGTTGCGGACCTCCGGTGGAAATTGCTGGCGTACCACTTCCAGCCATTCCTGTATCTGATAAAGGCTCTTACTCAAAAAATAGGGAGCACCGGTGGCCAGACTCACGGAGGCATCGATAACGGCGGTAGCGATTACGTAGGAGAAAACGGCCAGTAGCGCTAAAAGAAGGAAAAAGACGATGAGGATGGACAGGACGCGCTTGCCTCCCGGCCATTTTTCTGGTCTCGGGAATTTCGATTCCAGCCAGTTGATAAGGGGAGCCAGCAGGTAAGCGAGCACCAGCCCGAGAGCAAATGGCAGGATAACCGTTCTCAGAAGGTAAAGGACCCAGAAGAATATAACCGTGCCCAGTACCAGAGCGACCAGTTTCCAGTGTCGGCTTAAGAAGTGAGTCATTGCAGATAAAGTTCTCCTCTTAACTTACCGGGGGTAAGTTCAGGCAGCAGGCTCAAGGTGAAGGCTGCTGAGCCGGTTGGCTACTCGTCCGGTTTCTTTCGGCCCAGCTTTTCTTCAACACGGTGTTCGGCGGCGACGGCGGCTTCCTTGGCCTTTTCTGCGGTTTCTTTTGCCTTTTCCGCAGCGGTCTCAGCCTTTTCCTTCAACATGGCCCGGGTTTCCAGTCCCGGTTTGGGCGCGTATAGAAAGCCAATTGCCACCCCAACCACGGCTCCGAAAAGAAATCCAACAGCGAAACTGGCACCAGTATCTTTTTCAGCCATTTCTACCTCCTTCCTTTCTTCTGGCAAAGCCACTGAACAGGCTAACTGCCTGTCGCACGCCCTGAACAAAAGCCGCCAGCTGTGCCAGTGGCCTTGATACCTCCTCCTCTAGGGTAGCGGAAATATTCTCAACCCGTTTGACGGTTGACTTTGCCGAGTCCAGTATCGGCCTCAGCTTGAGATACAGCATGAAAGCCAGAATGCCGATGAAAATGACCACGATGGTAACGCCAAAGCCGAGGATTACTATCGCCAAGTCACGGAACCATTCCATACCCACTGGTTATTACCTCCATTGAAAACAGATTACCATAACATTGTAGCTATTCGGACAGGCAATGTAAAGAGGTGTTCGGCTAAAAGTCGCCCGGCGGCGCTCCGGCAACCGGTTTGAGGAAGGAAGTATCGTTGTGTTTGGTCAGTATAAACTGCCCGCTCTGGCAGGTGAAGGTGGATATGCCGCCGGTATCCTGCCTTATTTTCCAGAAGTGGCTGTTGTCCAGTCCCAGCAGCGCGCAGAGCATGACTTTGTTCACCACCCGATGCCCGACAATCACTACAGCACCCCCGTGATTTTCTATTATTCCGTTTACCAATCTGGTAACTCTTTTCCTGACATCATCCAAGGTCTCGCCGTCGGGCATCCTGGTCTTCTCGGGGTGAGTTACCCATGTGGCGTACAGTTCTTTATATTTCTCCTTCACCTCCTCATGCGATAGCCCCTGCCACCTGCCGAAGTTGAGGTCGATGAGGTCAGGCTCGACCTTAACTTTTAGTTTATGGGGCTTGGCTATCGCCTCGGCTGTCTTGAGCGCCCGTTTCAGCGGGCTGGAGTAAACGGCTTCTATCGATGATGTGCTTAAATGTCCCGCCAGCAGTTCCGCCTGTTTTACCCCGGTTTCACTTAAACCGATGTCAATCTGGCCCCGGAATACCTCGGCCACATTCCATTCCGTTTCACCGTGTCTGACGAGGATGAGCTCGGTCATCTTTCGCCTCCTGAACCTAATGCATATTAGGTAAGATGCGCCAAATGTGTCAAGAAATCGGCTGGAAAACCCTTTTGAAGGAACTTTTTTCGTGATATACTTTAGGGCAAAGCGGGGAGGATATATTGAAAGGTAAGGACTTGCTTTCCGTAGCCGACCTGAATCGTGAGGACATACCGTTGCTTATCTCCCGCGCCGTTGAGCTGAAAGCTGAAGGCTGGACCAGTTCCCTCAGCGAGAAAGTACTGGCCCTGGTATTTGAGAAGCCGTCGTTGCGGACACGGATGAGCTTTGAAGTAGCCATGCAGCAGCTCGGCGGTCACGCTATCTATCTGTCTCCTGCGGAGGTCGGCCTGGGCAAGCGGGAGTCAGTGCCGGACATGGCCCGGGTTCTTTCCCGCTACGTGGATGCCATTGCCGCCCGCACCTTTTCCCACCGGACGCTGGAGGTGCTGGCGCAGTATGCGGACGTGCCGGTTATCAACGCTTTGTCTGACCTGGAGCACCCCTGTCAGGCGCTGGCCGACCTGCTCACCATTTATGAGAAGAAGGGTGAACTTGAAGGGTTGACCCTGGCCTATGTGGGCGACGGCAACAACGTGGCGCACAGCCTCATGCTGGCGTCAGCGATGGCCGGCATACGTTTCCGGATTGCCTCACCGGCTGGCTATAAAGTCCGTGATGACCTGCTCGAACTGGCGCGGGGCTATGCCACGGCGAGCGGGGTTGAGATACTGTGCACTGAGGACCCGCGGCAGGCGGTGCGCGGGGCGGATATCGTTTATACTGATGTCTGGACGAGTATGGGCCAGGAAGCCGAAAGCGAGAAGCGGCGCAAAGCGTTTGCTGGATACCAGATAGACGGTGAACTTCTGTCACTGGCCGAGGAAGATGCCATACTGATGCACCCGCTGCCTGCTCATCACGGTGAAGAGGTGGAGGAGGGCGTTATCGAGAGTCCGCAGTCCGTGGTCTTTGACCAGGCGGAGAACCGCATGCATTTGCAGAAAGCGTTGCTTGTGGATATGCTTGGCGGACTGGAACTGCCGCTGATGAAATACGAGTAAGGGGGATGGAATGTATACGCTGAAGATGCTCATCAATCGTGGCTGGTATCCGACTCTGATAACAGTGCTGGCGGTGCTCGGTGTTCTCTACGACTGGCCGATTGAGTGGGTAGCGCCGGCGCTTATCTTCATTCTGGCCCTTGGCCTGGTGGTGATGGTAATCAAGGCCAGAGAGCGGCAGCTGGAGCGTGCCGTTTTCAGGCTGCGGCAGCTGGCCGAATACTTTCATCGCCGCTTTATGGGAGACTCAACGCTGTCCATCTTCGTCATCATCGACAGCCTTTTCAATATCGACAATCCGAAACTTTGGGACTGGGCAAGGGCCTGTGATATGTCGCAGCGCATTTTCAATAGCTGGTGTGGCAGCTTCATCGGCCGTATGGAAAGCGACATCGGCATTACCAGACTGGCCGATTACTTGTCTACATATTTAAACGAGCTGTGGCAGATAACCAGTCAGTATTACGACTTTGTGGAGCAGTTTTATGAGATTGCCACGAAGGTGGAAATCCCCCGGGAGACACTCGACCAGTACCAAAAATTCGTCATGGAATACAATGCCTTTGTCCAGAACTTCCGCGACCATATCACCGAGCTAAGGAGCGTCGCCCGAACCGGCATTGAACCCCCGAGTGTAAAACTGGCTCAGGAAGTCGTCAGGGTGGGGTAAAAAGCGTGGTGGCAGGCAAACCAATCGTGGCCATTGTGGGTCGGCAGAACGTGGGCAAGTCCACATTGCTCAACAGAATGGTGGGGAGGCGCCTGGCGATTGTCGAGAACCTACCGGGCACGACCAGGGACCGGGTCATCGCCTCCGTATTCTGGCGTGATGTGGAGTTTACCGCCGTCGATACCGGTGGGCTGGAATTTGCCGCCCGTTCCCCGGTGGCACATGGTGTTCAGGAGCAGATAGAGGCAGCGATTGCCGGGGCGGATGTGATTGTTTTTCTGACGGATGTAAAGAGCGGGCCGATCGCTGACGACGTGGAGATGGCAGATAAATTGCGCCGGGGGAAAAAGCCGGTGCTGCTGGTGGCCAACAAGGCAGATAATGAAAAGCTGGAGGCCGGAGCGGTGGAGTTTTACCAGCTCGGACTGGGGGAGCCTCTCGCCATCAGCGCCTACCACGGAGGCGGCACGGCGGAGCTTCTGGACCGAATCATCGCTCTGCTGCCGACGCCGGTGCCGACCGCGGCTGAACTGGAACTCATGAAGGTGGCCATCGCCGGGCGGCCCAACGTGGGCAAGTCAATGCTGCTCAATGCTCTGGTCGGCGAAAAGAGAGCCATCGTCGATGACGCCCCGGGAACGACCCGTGATGCTACCGATACCATGGTTGACTTTAAGGGGCAAAGTGTGTTACTTATTGATACAGCCGGTATACGGAAACGGGGACGGATCGGAAGGGGAGTGGAGCGGTACAGTGTGCTCCGTGCTCTGCGGGCTATTGACCGGGCGGATGTGGTCTTGCTGGTGCTGGACGCTATGGAGATGGTAACCGCTCAGGACATGCACATCGCTGGCTATATTCAGCAGGCGACCAAAGGCGTGGTGGTGGTGGTCAATAAGTGGGACCTGGTGGAAGAGAAAAACGTGGTCGAGTGGGGCCGGTATCTCGGAAGTCAGCTGAAGTTTATGGCCTATGCGCCGGTTGTTTATACCTCATCGAAGTACGGGGAGGGCGTGGACCGGATAATGCCGGAAGCCCAACGCATATATCAGCAGAGATTAAAGAGATTGGCCACTGCCGAGGTCAATGATGTCATTCAGCAGGCGGTAGCCTCCCATGTGTTGCCGCGCCGGGGACCCAAACAGCTCAAAATCTTCTATGTTACCCAGGCGGAGGTGAACCCGCCGACCTTTGTTTTCTTCGTCAACGATGCCAGACTGGTGCACTTCTCATATCAGCGTTATCTGGAGGGCAAACTGCGTCAGGCCTTTGGTTTCACGGGAACGCCGCTTCGTTTGGTCTTCCGGACAAGGGGGGGAGAGCCATGATTGCTGCCAAACTCATCGCCGTAGCCTTTACTGGCTATTTTCTCGGTGCCATCCCCTTTGGCGTGATGATAGCGAGGCGGAGCGCAAAAGTAGATGTTACCAGCTACGGGAGCGGCAAGACCGGCGCCACCAACGTATTACGGGTAGCCGGGAAAAAGGCCGCGGGGACGGTGGTTGTCCTCGATATCCTGAAAGGCTTTCTGCCGGTTGTGTTTGCCGCCCTGATATTCAATGGCGAATACATGCTGGCCGGCAGCACAAGCCCGTGGTGGTTTTCCCGAAGCGCTCAGGTCCTGGCGGCGCTGGCGGCGATTGCCGGTCACAAGTGGTCGGTGTTTCTCCACTTCAGGGGGGGAAGAGGTGTGGCTACCTTCTTCGGCGGATTATTTGGCCTGTGTCCGGCGGCAGCGCTTTTCGGCGGCGAAATACTGTTTCTCGGCGCCTGCCTGACCAGATATGCGTCGCTCGGTTCGATATCGGGGGCGGTCGCTGCCTATGCCATACTGATTCCTCTTACCTTGCTTAACGGGTTTCCTGTTGAATACCTTGTTTATGCGCTCGTCGGTGCCGTATTCATCATCGTCGTTCACCGCGACAATATCGGACGGCTGCTGGCGGGCACGGAGCGCCGGATCGGCGAGCGGGTCAATACGTAAAATCGGCCGCCGACTTCAGCTTCAGAAAACAAAGTCTTCCTAAATACTTGCAATTGAGTTAAAATAAGGTATGCTCAAAGTTGGCATCATCGGCACCACTATGTGGGGCATTACTTTAGCAATCATCCTGGCGGAAAAAGGAATAAATGTCAGTTTATGGGCTCGCACCGAACAGGAAGCCGATGAGCTGAGGGAAATTGGCCCTGACCTGGACGAAACACCGGCAGTCGCCTTCCCGGACAATGTTCTCATCACCCACGAGATGGAGAAAGCCCTTGACGGGGCCAGGGCGGTAATTCTGGTGGTGCCATCCCAGTCAATGCGGCAGAATACCAGGCTGATAGCTGACCACCTTACCAAGTCAATGTTTGTGGTCAGTGCCGCCAAGGGGCTGGAGATTGGCAGCGGCAAGCGTATGTCACAGGTGATTGCCGAGGAGATAAACCCCCGTTTTCACGGCAATATCTGCGTTATCTCGGGTCCTAACTTGGCCAGAGAGATTTTACGCGGCCTGCCAGCAGCTACGGTGACTGCGGCCGAAGACGGTGCCGTGGCGAGGCAGGTGCAGAGATTACTCACCACCTCGAACCTCTGCGTTTTCACCAATACGGATGTTGTCGGGGTGGAGCTGGGGGGCTCGCTCAAGAATATTATCGCCCTTGGTGCCGGTATTGCCGACGGACTGGGCTATGGCGACAATGCCAAGGCCGCCTTCATGACGCGGGGTTTGACGGAGATTACGGCGCTTGGCGTTTCTCTGGGGGCGAATCCGCTTACCTTCTCCGGGCTGGCCGGACTGGGCGATGTCATCACCACCTGTGCCAGCCCTTTGAGCCGCAACCACTATGTTGGCGTGGAGTTAACCAAGGGACGCTCCGTATCGGAGATAGTGAGCACCATGAGCGGCGTCGCCGAGGGAGTGACCACCACGCTGGTGGCCCGCAATCTGGCCCATAACCTCGGGCTGGAGATGCCGATTACGGAGAGAATATACCGAGTCCTCTATGAGAACACTGACCCGCGCGAGGTGGCGGCGGAAATGATGGGCGGTAATATGCGGCACGAGTTATCCGGAAGACGCTGGCGGCTGTTCTCTCTATTCAAACGGCGCAAACAACCGCAGAAAAGCCGGTAAGCGCACCGTTAGACGCAGCTGATTTCAGGCCAGGAGCCGATTTTTAATCGTCGCTTTTCGCTGGTTCAAGGCTATCAGCCAGTTCCTCAAAGAGCTTGCGCTGCTCCTTGGTCAGCGATTCCGGCGTAACCACACGCAAACTTACAATCTGGTCGCCGCGTCCATTACGCCCCAGGTGAGCGATGCCCTTGCTTTTCAGGCGGAACTCTCTATCCGTCTGGCTTCCGTGAGGGATGCTGATTCTCTCTTTGCCGTAAAGAGTGGGTATTTCCATTTCATCCCCGAGCGCCGCCTGCGCGAAGTTAATCGGTAATTCGTAGATGATGTCGTCGCCATCTCTTATGAAAAACTCGTGCTCCAGCACCCCGATGGTCACATAGAGGTCACCGGAAGAGCCGCCTCTCAGGCCCACTTCTCCCTCGCCGCTGAGGCGTATCTGAGTGCCATCCTGTATGCCGGCTGGAATCTTGACCGAGATGCGGCGTTTCCCTTTCTCCCGACCGCTTCCCCGGCACTGCGGACACGGCTCTGATATAACCTGACCCTCGCCCTGACAGCGGTTGCAGATGGTGGTGTTAACGAAGCTGCCGAAGAGGCTGCGCTGGACTTTTCGCACCTGTCCGGTGCCGTTGCAGTTCGGGCAGCGAACGGGCTGACTGCCCGGCTTGGCACCGGTGCCGTGGCAGGTGGTGCACAGCTCGGTGCGTTGTATTTCGATTTCCTTCTCACAGCCGAATGCGGCTTCCTCAAGAGATATGGTTGCCTGGTATTGCAGGTCATTGCCCCGCTGCGGTGCGTGGCGGCTGGCGTGCCTCATGCCGCTGAAGAAAGTTTCAAAGATGTCGCCGAAGCCGCCGAAGTCAAAGCCCTCAAAGCCGCGGCTGAAAAGGCCGTCGGTGTCAATGTGGCCAAAATGGTCGTAGCGGGCGCGCTTGTCGGGGTCGGAGAGCATCTCGAAGGCCTCGTTTATTTCCTTGAACTTCGCTTCCGCTCCGTCATCGCGGTTGCGGTCAGGGTGATATTTAAAGGCGAGCCGGCGGAACGCCTTCCTGATATCCTCCGCGGTGGCATCCCTCGGAACACCCAGGGTTTCGTAGTAATCTCGTTTCGACGCCATTTTCAATGCCTATTTCAGCAGGTTAAAATCGCGTTCAAAAATGTCTTCCGTGCGCAATATCTCTACTATGATACTAACAAGACCACTATCAACTGTCAAGGAAAAAGCGACAAAAGGCCATTGACTGCGATAGAACATATGTGCTAAATTTGTGTTGCTTGATTTTAGTATTGGGCCGATGGCTAGAGTGAACAGACATGGGCGAAATGGAATCCGGTTATCCCAGTGAAGGACTTTCAAAAGATGAGCACGACTTACCGCCAGAATTCTGCCATTACAGGGATGAGGGCTGCGACCTTGCCGATTCCTGTCTCAACTGCCCCTTTCTACAGTGTGTCTATGAGCAGCCCGGGGGAAAGCAGCGCTGGCTGAAAACGATGCGGAATCGGGAAATAATCAGGCTGTTCACCGGAGAAGGTAAAGAGATAAAAGAGCTGGCTTTGATGTTCGGGGTAAGTGCCAGGACGGTGCAGAGAGCACTTGGTAAAACGCTGATAAAAGGAGACCGGTCGGAAAATGAAGGAAACGCTTCCGATGCAACTGTCAAGGTTGGACTTTGACCGTATCAAGGGTTACAAAGAGCTTCTCGATTTCTATCACGGTCAGCAGTGGGCAGGCCGGGAGAGGAGGGGAGAAAGACGCCTCACTTTCAACTACGCCAAGGTGTTCATCGATAAGATTACCTCATACCTGATGTCGGGCATTAACTTCGCCGTCGATGCGGCGGAGGACTCGGAAGAAGCGAGGGGTAAAGCCCGGCAGGCAGAGGAGGCACTGTACGGGGTTTATGAGGAGAATAACCTGGAGCAGCTCGACCTGGAGACGGAGATCGACTGCGCCATACTCGGTGATGCCTGTTACAAGGTCATCTGGGATGCGGCGGAGAAGAAGGTCAGGATAACCGCTCCCGATGTCCAGGGTATTTACGCCTGGTGGCTGGGAGACGATACCTCGAGGATATGGCGGGTCGCTTCCAGATATATATTATCGGCGGAAGAAGCCGAGTTTCTTTATCAGATAACGCCCAGGAAAAAGACGGCAGCGGTGATTGAAATATGGACGGAACGGGATTTTGAGCTGTACCTGGATAACATGCTGGTGGAGCAGAAACCAAATCCGTACGGATTCATTCCCTTCATCATCTATCCGAATCTGCGTGAGCCCAAGAAATTCTGGGGCGTGTCCGACCTGCCCCAGGTTATGGAATCGCAGCGCGAGTTGAACCGGGCGATGAGCCAGCTATCACGGATACTGGAATTGTCCGGCAACCCCATCGCTGTCCTGGAGAACATTGAGGAGTCCGATGATATTGCCATCAGGCCCGGGGCGGTGTGGAACATACCGGAAGATGCCAAGGCCTACCTGCTCGACCTGCTTCAGGGCGGCGGCGTCAATCTGCACATCAATTATATTGACCTGCTGTACCGTAGCCTGCATGACATTTCCGAATCGCCCCGCTCTGCCTTTGGCGGGACGGAGAGAGACCTGTCCGGGGTAGCGCTTGAGATTGAACTTCACCCGTTGCTGCAGAAGGTGCGGCGGAAGCGGATCATCCGCAGCGCGGTGTATAAACGCAGGAATGAGATGATTCTCAAGCTGCTGGAAAAGTATCGCGGCGTGAACCTTGGCGGCAATCATCTGCGGGTGGTATGGAGCCCGATTCTGCCTCAGGATATAACCCGCCAGGTTAACAACGAGCAGATACTTGTCCAGAACGGCATTCATTCCCGAAAGCGCGCCATGGATGAGCTGGGGGTCAGAGACCCGGATAGCGAGTTCGGGCGATGGCTTGAAGAGCGGGAGACCATTTTGAAAATGAATCGACAGCTTAACGCCAGGTCGGCGAGCCACGAAAAGAGGGAGAGGGTGGTAACGGCTCAGGCGGAAGGCGTTGAGGAATAATCGGCAGGAGGCATAACGGTGGCTGACGAAGAAAAAGAACAGACAGATGAGCTTGAAGGGCTTCGAGGGGAACTGGAAAGCCTGAAGCAGGAAAAAGAGGTGCTCAATCGTGAGCTCAAGGCCAGAGAAGCAACCATGGGTGAGCTTGAGGAAGCTCTTGCCGCCAGGGATACCGAGATTGCTGGCCTGAAGCAAACCATGGCCGAGTCGGAGCAGAAACTGGTGCAGATAAATGATTTGCTGTCTCAGGCGGTGGCCAGCTACCGGGAACTGGTGGTGGCGGCGCATCCGGAAATACCGCCCGAGCTCATAACCGGCGATTCGGTGGCCGCCGTGGATGAATCCCGGCAGAGTGCCCAGGCCCTGGTCGATAAGGTGAAACAGGGCATTGAGGCGGAAACTTCAAAAACAAGGGTGCCGGCCGGGGCGCCACCTCGGGCACCGCTCGATCTGTCCGTTCTGTCTCCGCGGGAGAAAATCGAATATGCAATAGGAGGTAAAAGGTAATGGCTTTAACACTGGCGGAAGCAAGCAAACTGTCCAATGATATGCTGCTCCAGGGGGTGGTGGAGACTATCATCAAGGAATCCCCCATCCTGCAGCAAATACCCTTCATCGAGATTGTCGGCAACGGGCTGACCTATAACCAGGAGAAGACGCTGCCCAGCGTGGACTTCTATAATGTGGACGACACCTGGGACGAGTCCACGCCCACCTTCGAGCAGAAGACGGCCAATCTGAAGATTATGGGCGGAGATGCCGATGTGGACAACTTTCTCAAGACAACCCGGAGCAATATTCAGGACCTTGAGGCGGCGGTGGTGGAGCTGAAGGCCAAGGCGGTCAAGGACAAGTTTGAGGATACCTTTATCTACGGCGATAGCTCGGAAAACTCAAAGCAGTTTGACGGCCTGAGAACGCTCATAGATACCACCACGGCCAGCGACCAGGTTATTGCCGCCGGGCCTACCGGGGCGACCCTGACGCTCTCCATGCTCGACGAGCTCATCGATGCCGTCAGGGGCGGCAAGCCGGACATGCTCATTGTGAGCCGCCGGTCACGGCGCAAGCTAAACGCGCTGGTCAGGGCTGGCGGTGGCCTGGTCGAAAACGACCGTGACCAGTGGGGCAACTTTGTCCAGCTCTGGGACGGCATTCCCATTGGCGTCAATGACTGGATACTGGACACGCACACCTTGAGCGACAGCGTGGAGACCGGGACCACCGGCAGCGACTGCTCCACCATTTACGCCGTCCAGTTCGGTGAGTGGGCCCTGTGCGGCCTGACTGCCCCCGGTGGGCTGACCGTGGAGCCTATCGGCTCCATGGAGAGCAAGGACGCCACCCGGACCAGGGTCAAATGGTACGTCTCGCTGGCGCTTTTCAGCTCGGTCAAAGCAGCGGCGTTGATCGGGGTGAAAGATTAGTGAAGCAGTGGGGGAGGGGATTACCCTCCCCCCTTAAAGGAGGTAAAAGATGGTACTTGCCGTAATTGAACATGCGGAATATCCCTTTGCCAAGGGAGACCTGACCTCGGACGGTGTCCAGTGGTCATCCGAGGTGGATACGACGACTCCAGACACCGATGTCGAGGTGGAGAGTGTCGCCGTCAGGCCGCCGGCACTGGGCGAGGTGATGGAGGTCGAGTTCGGCCTGACGGCGGCCTTCCGGGCCGTGTCCTCGGCCACGGCCGACCTCACCTATAAATGGCAGGCGAGGAACCAGGGCGGCACCTGGGTTGACCTGCACAGCGCGGTCACCAAGACCGATATCGGCACCAGCTACGTCGAGGAGACGCGGAGCGGCCGCTTCAAGATGGTCAGCAATTTCAATTCCCTGCCTTTCGAGGTCAAGCTGCTCATCCAGTGCAATGAAGCAAACGAAGGCCGGGCCAAGGTGAAAAACTCCAGCTATGTAAGCGTAAAGTATGCTGCGTCGTGAGGTGTGAAGTGAACTTTATCTTTGACCCCAGCTTGGTTCTTTATCTGCCGCTTCAGGTTATCGATGGCAGCCCGTTTATGTCCCGGGATGTCTATGGCCACCGGTGCACGGTGACCGGAGCCCGCTGGACGCCCGTGGGCAGGAGCTTCGACGGCAGCGATGACATAATCAATTGCGGTAATTCGTCGATATTTGATATCACCAGCTCGATCACGCTCGAGGCGTGGGCGAATCTGTCGGCGGCAGCGGCGGCAAACGAGTGGCCGGGCATACTTGATAAAAATGACAGCTATTCACTGCGGATAAACGAGAACGGCACCAATTTATACGGCAGGTTCAAGATTGACGGCAGTGCCAGATTTACGTACTTTTACACGGCGCTGCTGGAAACGTGGCATCACGCGGTTATCACCTATTGCGGCCACTATTTGCGCCTGTATATCAACGGCGTGGAGCGGACGCCAGCAACCTCGGTGACAGGCACCATAGACGTTACCACAAACGATGTCCAGCTAGGCCGGGCCGCGGCAGCATATTATCTAAACGGCCTTATCGGTGAGGTCAGAATTTACCGCCGTGCCCTGACGCTTTTGGAAATCCAACATAACTATCTGGCGACGAAGTGGAGGTATCGATGAAGTATCGGGTAAGAGTTGATTTGAGCTTTGACCGCGAAGCTGATGCACAATCACTGATGGAATATGCCCGGGAATTGAGCGGTAAAGCCGTCAGCATCAATGAGGGCATGAGTAACGAGGAGATTTCATTCTGTGACATTGAGATATGCCGGCATGATGAAGGCCTGCCCTGCACCAAGCTGGAAAGACTGGAGGTCAGAAAAGCTGCTATCTAAGAAAAGGGCAAGCAGAAAAGCTGCTATCTAAGAAAAGGGCAAGCAGAAAAGCTGCTGTCTAAATAAAAGGGAAGTATGAAGGGGCGAAGCCCCCTTCAAAAAATCATTTCCCCCCTCTCCTTTTAAGGAGAGGGGGACTAAGGGGGTGAGGTGATTATGAATTTAACTGATATGAGAGCCATGGTCCGGCGTGACCTCCATGACGAGGATGACGGTAACTATCGCTGGACTGATGATGAACTGAACAGGCACATTGCCCGTGCGGTTAAAGATTTGTCCGAGTATCTGCCAAGCGAGCAGAAGGCGACGAAAGCTACGACCTCAGGCTTGCGGGAGCTGGATATATCAAACCTTTCCGACAGGGTAATGATGATGGCGGTTGAGTACCCGGTGGACCAGTTCCCCAGACGTTACCAGAGGTTCTCGCTGTGGGGAGATACCCTGACCATATTGAGTGAGGAGATACCGGACGGCTCCAATGCTTATGTGTACTACGGTAAGCTGCACACTCTTGACGCTGATGGTTCCACCATCCCCGGCCGGTATGAAGACCTGGTTGCTGCCGGCGCTGCCGGTTATGCTGCCGTCGAGTGGGCTATTTTTGCTGTCAATCGGGTGAATGTTGGTGGAGATACCACGCCCCGGGAGTTTCTTGGTTGGGGCCGGGAAAGGCTGAACTTTTTCCGGCAGGAATTGAGGCGCCTGGGAAGGAGAAACCGGGTCAGGGACAGCAGCCTGTATAAGCCA
Organism: Dehalococcoidales bacterium; assembly: GCA_034430755.1. Classification (GTDB taxonomy): domain Bacteria; phylum Chloroflexota; class Dehalococcoidia; order Dehalococcoidales; family RBG-16-60-22; genus E44-bin89. The sequence goes on along the minus strand of DAOUDY010000003.1, from coordinate 26,778 downwards.
TACTATCCGGTGGTCTCAAAGTCAACTGATTATGGTCCCTGATGTGAGGCAGACATGAAAGAAGGAACGAAGCGGACCAAAGAAGGCCTGCCCCGCGAGGCATTTGCTATCGTTGGCGATGTGGGGAATCCAGATACCTGGCATTTGCCGCATCATAAGAGAAATATTGGCCGGGCTCTCAAAGGCCTTCTGGATATCGAGCAGACCGTCGACTGGAGTCAGGCTGCCGATGCGGCAAATGCCCTGTCCCCGTTAAGTCCGGGTAAAAGAGTTCGTGTTAGCCCGGAAGAGATACTCGGGGCGGCCCTTCATCTTGCGGAACATTATCGAAAGGGAAACAAGCCGCTGCCAGATATCCTGGCGGCGCTGGTGTGAAAGGAAAAAATGCGCGACCTGACATCGACATTGCTGGCGGCCCAGAAAGAAGCCGCCGCCATTCCCTGTGTTAAGGTAGAAGCCAGGAACAAAATTGCCGGCGTGGTGAGGCTTGACTGGAACAGGCTGTACACCGGCTCCGAGGATGATTATTACCATGTGGTGGCCATGCCCGGCGATGGCTCTCTCATCCGCGTCAGGGCGACCCTGCCCGGCGATTCGCGCAGGCTTTACCGCCAGCGGGTGTCTGACCCCGGTCCGTCAAGCGACTTCAGCCAGTGGATATACACCAACCAGATGAATGCCGCCGCCGTTGCCTGTGCCGCGGTGGGGGCTGAGGTTTCCATTTTCTGGATAGATGGCGTCAACCGCAAGATCCAGCGTATAAAGAGCACCGATAACGGCGTTAGCTGGGGAAGCCCCGAGGTCATTGACTATAACCCGACCATCAATATCGGTGGCCTGGCGGCGGCCTACAGGCCAAACGGTGACCTGGCGATATTCTTCGCTGACCAGGCGACGATGTATGTGAAGAAGAACATCGGCGGCCAGTGGCAGCAACGCACCACCTGGGATAAAAGCACCGGTGACCTGTCCGGCATCGCCGCCGTCTATGAGGACGACTGGAACCTGCTGGTCACCGGCCGGGATTCATCGGGCAATTTTAAACTGTGGTCGCTCATTTATGGTGATGGTGGTGATGTAGCAGCGGGAAGCTGGTCGCCGTTAAAAGAGCTGGCCTCAGCGCCATCGGGCGGCGAATTTGAGTACCTTCAGCCATTTCTGGATAAACCTGATGTCTACCGGGGTTTCTTCGTGGAGCGATTTTCCGGCAGCCAGATGTACAACCGTCCTTTCTGGTCGCATACGGTTCCGGATGCCGGGTTCGTTGATAATCTGTGGCGGGAACCGGTGCCATTTGATTTGTCGTCGGAATACGGCCTGGCCGCGGCGCACCACGGGGACTACTGCTGGCTTTCCTGTCCGGCGGGCGTCTGGCGCGCCGGAGCCACCGTTCAGAGCCTTGACCTGACCGATGATGTGCTGGCGGTACGGCAGGAGGCAGGAGAGGCATCGGGCAGACTTACCGTAGAGCTGAGGAACGATGCCGGGCAGTACGCCTCGCCGGGGCAGGGGGAACTATCCCTTCTCAACATCGGCTGCCAGCTGGACTTCAGTCCCGGCTACCGCACAGACAACGGCGATGAGGTAAGTGCCGGGCAGCATTTTTGCCTGGAGGGATATGAACATACCAGTGCCGGTGGCGCGGCCAGTCTCATACTCCATGCCCGGGACGGCTGGGAGGCCATCGCTGGCTGGAGGGCCAGGCACCAGTTCCGCTGGAACAAGGACGCGGAGGAAATGAGCGTCAAGGATATACTGGCCTTCGTTCTGGCCCGGGCAGGGCTGAAGCTGGCAGTCAAATCGCAGTCATCGGTCATCACCGGTTTTTATCCCGACTTTACCGTCAGTTCCGGCAACCTTGGCGAAACAATCATCCGAAAACTGCTCTCTTTTGTTCCTGATGTGCTGTTTCTCGAAGGTGCGACGGCTTACATTGTCAATCCCCAATCATCGGACAGCTCATTGTACAGCTATGGAGAGGAGCACCCGATTCTGGAGGGGAGATACAGGCAGGGAGCCTGGGAGCTCAACCGCGTCCAGGTGGAGGGCTATGACGCGGGGAGCGGTGAGGCGATTGTGGTTGACCGTTTTGCCTGGGATGAGATAGACCGATTATACGATAAAATCAGGCAGCTGGAAGACAGGAACATAGACACCGTGGCCAAAGCGCAGGAACGTGGCGACGCTTATTTGAGACAGGCAGAGGTGGCATCGGCCAGCGGCACCATACTGGTGCCGGTCAATTGCGGTCAGCAGCTCTGTGACGTCATAGATATCACGGACAATCGTGCCGGGCTTGATGCGGCAAAGCGGCGGGTGCTCGGCTTTGTTCTCGTTTACAGCCCGCGCCGTGGGGAATATCGCCAGCGTCTGCAACTGGGGGCAGTTTAATTAAGCGCGAAGAAGGGCAGTCAAATTGAGCTTGAAAAAAGGTGTCTTGAAGGGTTTCAATTCCGGCAACTACACGGCAACCGTACAACTGGCGGGCAGCTACAAAGTCTACCTGGAGGGCGTGGCCGTGGCCCGCAACCTCCCGACAGATGAAATGACCGCCGGAAGGAAGGTGGCGGTCATTTTCTTTGATGAGTATAACCCGAAAGAAGCAGTGGTGGTTGCGGTCTATACTTAGGCAGTTATCCAGATAACGGACAGTTTTCAGGCAGCGCCGTAAATGTCTTGCCCCACGCCAGCCAGCTGTCTGTTTCTCACGCAGCCCGGAGGATATTTACCTTTTTCCCGTGCCGGTGCCGGTGCCGGTGTTGGTGTTGGTGCCGTCGGCTTCTCTGAAGGCGGGGTCACCTCGGTGAGCGGCCTTCGCTGCTGCAGGGCCTCCACGATGTGCTCGAGGGCTTTGTTCTGCTCGGCAGCACCACGTTTGAGTTCGTGAGACGCTTCGGCAAGCCCCTGAATGGCGCTGGTATGGCTTCTCAGGTGCTCGGCATATTCCGACATGGCGGTGGCGAAGCTGCTCAGCGCTTCCTGCGTCTTGGCCATCACTTTCTCGGTGCCGTCCATCCGCTGGGCCAGTGTTTCGGTATCATGTAATGTCTCTTCGATAACCGGCGCGAATATGCCACGGTGTATCTTCTGCCCGCCGCGGCTGATGTCATTGGCGTAGAGATAGATGGCGAAAAGCGACAGGGCAACGATAATGAACATCAGGCCCTGCTTGCTCTGCAGGAAGAGGAAGGGGAAGCCCAGGAAGGGAATCTGGGTGCTGACCGTGCCGCGCAGGTCATTGGCGCGGACCGTGAACGGGTCTTCGCCGGCGTTATCGCCCTTGGTACGCCAGGCAGTGCCATACTGAGTATCGCGTACCTCAATTACCCGGTGCGCGACTATCGCCGGGTAGTTATAAAAATCCTGGATTGCCGCCGGGACGTTATAGACAATAATGTCGCCGACTTCAACACCATCCGGACTCTTGTCTGTAATCAGGATGAGGTTGCCGGCGTGGAGTTCCGGCTCCATGCTGGTACCGAAAACGGGCATAAACGGCATGGTGCCCCGTACCGTCATAAAGCCGGCGAGGATTATCGCCGCTACCGCGATGAGCGTGAGCGCGCGCTTGAAGCGGAATGATCTGGTCAGGATTATATTCAGAAATTCCTTCATCTTGTTGCTTTAGCCCTATATCATTCTAATATAACTGTAACACAGGGGCATAAAGATTGGCGTAAAAAACATAAAGATTTCGTAAAGGTTCCGTTAAGCTTTCGTAAAAATCGCCGATATGTTACCGCTGTGTCGCCTCGCAGTAGAACTCTGGGGTAATCGTCCACCCCGCCTCCCATTCCGGCATATTGTCCGAGACCAGGGCGTAGTCGCCCCCGATTACGGACAGGGTATGGTTATCGCTGGCCGGGTCTTTCAGGGTGAAGCTGGCCACCCCGTTCTCTAAAGTAAGCTCCTGGTAATTCGGTGATTGCCCCGCCTCCTCGGAGTCCTCCAGATACAGCTCCAGTTCAAGGCTCTCATAGGCTTTTTGCAGCGAGCCGGTGTTGGTCAGGTAGACCCTTACTGATAGGTCGCCGCTGTAGTCAGGGTTTTCATATACTTCAAAAAGGTCTCCCGTGGGTGCATTTCCGGTGACGGGCAGGTAGTCATAATCAATATCGGCATAGACCTGTGTGGTCCATAAGTAGCCGCCATTAAGGTCATAGTGTCTGACACCGATTTCCAGCGCATCAACCTCAGCCCACGTCCAAGGGTTATTTGTGAATGGATTGTTGTTCCAGTTAGCTGATAAGTATGTATAGGTTGTTGGCACCCCTGAAGTGTAGCCCCCAAAATAGTCCGTGCTATTCGTTCTGATGGCCACTTCTGCGTCGTGGGTGCCTGAATCAACTCTCGTATGTGTATAAGCATATACATCGGTGACGTTTCCACTCCCGGTGGTATGATCCTCGATATTATAGGTATCCAGCTCGGTAGCACCGCCCCATGTTCTGACATATGTGGTGTCACCGTCACTGACAGCCTCATCTACACAAAGGTAGTTGGCAGTATCGCCAACCGCGTCACATTGTGTGTATGTGCCGGCGGCATTTGGCCTCAGCGTTTCTGTATCCTGGGCGATGGACAGCACTTCAAGCCATTCTGGCTGGTTACCTGAGGCATTTACAGTGGCGATGTCACCGGTTGGCTCGGTGATGCTGATGACGCCCAGGCCGGTGGTGTACGTGTAGGCATATATACCGCCGCTGACGGCCAGCAGTGCCGCCAATACTACAATGAGCATAACGTTTTTATTCACCGCTCTATCACCTGCGCCTGCATTTGAGGCTTACCGCTGGGTTACCTCGCAGTAAAACTCTGGGGTAATCGTCCACCCCGACGCCCAGTCCGACGTGTCGGACGAGACCAGCCCGTAGCTACCGCCGATTATTTCCACGGTGTAAGTCACCGAGGCCAGGGTGTAGGTCAACTCGATATCGCTCAGGGTTGGCGTGGCATCGCCGGGGCCGGAGAAATCGGCCCGGTACTGAATCCAGCGGTCGCCATCATGGACGGAGTTGATTTCTGTGCCGCTGGCCGTGTAATAGTCGCCCGTGCCGGTGGGGCCGTACCAGGTCGCCGAGCTGAGCCCGGCTTCAGTCGAGGCGCTCCTTATCTGGAACCTGATATCAGTGGTCCCCGGCTCGTCAATGGTGAAATAGATATATTCCCAGTCCCAGTCCTGGTCATCGCCGGTGTCATAGGTTGCTGAGGTCAGATCGCCCGTCGAGTAGTAGGTGGAGAAATAGACGCGTATCAGGTCGAGCAACGGCGTATCCGAGCCGTCAGAGGTGAATTCCGTATTGTAGTAGAGATTGGGCCCCGACCAGCCCAGCCCGGAAAGGCTGATATTACCCGTCCCCTGGGGCATGGTATCCCAGCCGCCGGGCGTGCCCGCCGAGTTGTACCAGGTGCTGTTATCGGTGGAGAACTGCACTTTCAGGCCCGTGCCGGAGGGAACCGCCGAGGCGTCGTAATTGAACGTGTCTATACTCGCCACCGTCTCCCCGGAGAGAAGATTTATCGAGGTGAGTGTTCCCGGCGAACTGTACGCGGTGTAATCAACCTCAAGGTAGACCTGCGTACAGATGGAAGAGTCCTCGGTGCTGTCTGTCTTCAGTTCCACACCGACTTGCAAAGCGTCTATTTCATCCCAGGTCCAGGGTTGGCCCGTGTCAGGGTTGGTCGTCCACTGGTAGGACTTGGTGGTGAAGGTGGCGTCGGCGGTGCTTTCTTCGGTGCCGGTATGAACAGTGTCCCCGGGCTTGATGGCCGCCCGGGCGTAAGCATTGGTCGCTGACAGGCTGCCTATCCTGAGCGCGCTGAAGCCGCACTGGTCGGGCTGGGCGTAGTTGGGGGTACCGGTATCACCTTCATTGATAGTACGCATTTCCACTTCCTGGTTGGCATCCAGGTCATTCAAAATACTATGTGCGTTTATACTGGTGTTGAAAACTCCAACAGTGCCCTGGACATGCCGCATGTAATTCCCGTGACCGCCCACATACTGGATGCTGTCATCGACGTACCAGTCGGCCCCGAAGGTGAACCGGGTGCCGGAAGTCTGGACAGTATCGGTGATTAACCCGTTGGCCATAAACAGGTAATCATCATCCTGCTCCACCTCTATGGTCTCATTATCAGAAATGGTGAAGGAGCTGGCATCACGCACTCCTTCCACGGCGGCCCAGTCCAGCACTACACCACCGGATATCTCTTCCCCGGTATCAGTATAATAAGTGGTGATTACTTCGGCGCTTGACGGCAGCTCCATAATCTCGATGCTGGAAGCGCTGACTGTCCTGGCTACCGTTGAATCTACCAGCGAGTCGCCTCGCTGGGATTGAATGATGAGGTCCTGATTCGGTGATGGGTTATCAACAATAAAGAGCGCATGTAATGTGGCGGGTGTAGTAACGTTGTTTCGAACATGGCAGTAGGCAAAACTTTGCGGTATGGGGGAACCGGCCAGGGTAGCCCGGGCTATTCTGGCTGTCCTGGTGGAGGAGCTATTTGCGAAGGTGATATCATACTTGACCAGATACCGGGCGACTTTTTTGAGGGTGAAGGTGTAGTCATTGGCCGCCGACTTCTGAATGACGCTGTTGTCCGTTTCATATACCTGGTCTGCCCAGGTAACCTCGTTTCCGGCCCAGCTCGTGCCGCCGTAGGCGCCGGTATCGCTGTCATCGGCATACTTCAGATAGGCGACATCGGTATCATCGGGAAGCCTCAGGATGAAGAGCGAAGCCTTGGAGTTTGACAGAACATCAGAGGAACTCACACCGTAGGGCCGCCACTGCACCACCACGGTATCGTTGGCGCTGGCGTTGACGATGCAGGCGCCGGCCGTATACCCTTCATCATTGGCATTGTCTCTGACGTAACCGAACCCCTCGCTGCCCTCCACCGCCGAACCTTCCAGGGTAACCCGCGCCCATATGCTGTGTCTGGTGTTGGAAGTGGAGGTTGACCTTATTTCGTACATGATGAGATACCAGCCATCGGCGGTCAGGTCAGTCTGGGTATCGCTGGTATGGTTAAAGCTGCCGCTGGTTTTATTCTCGCTGTTGAACGGGACGTCTGTCCAGACATTAAGGGCTCCGATGGTGTGGGTGTTGTTGGTATCCCGCCAGATGCCAGCATCGCCAATGACTGAGTCTCTGGCAATACTGAAGTAGGCGTTAACGCTGTCAATGACGCCGGAGCCGGTGCTGTGGTCGGGGATGTTATATAGGTCCCTTTCATAGCCGGCAGACTCCTCGCTCCCCACGTTGAAAAAATCACCGGGGGCGCTCTGGTTGTTGTAGCTGGTCTCTATCCAGGCATCACTTCTGGCCACATTGGAGATGCGTAACTCATCGATGATTCCATCCAGGAATTCATTCGTATAACTGCAGCGGCCTATCTCGGCGACATTAGCATTATCGGTGATGTTGCCGGTGACGGTGTGGGAACTGCCGACCTGCTGGGCATCGATCATGTGGCGGACATTCGGGCCGTTGTAGACGAAAGTCCAGTAGTACCAGGTATCAGTGGAGAAGGTGTAATCTTCATCATTGGCGGCTGTCCAGCCAGTGATGCCATTTGTGGCAATCAGATTCCTAATTGTATCCGAGTCCACGAAAGCCATCTGCCACTGGTTATCTTTTCTCAGTATTGATGTCTCGTTCGTGGGCAGGGTGTCAGCTTTCACCCAGACTTCGATGGTCATTTCATCATTGGTGAAGCTGAGGCTTGTGCTATCATTCACCGTGATTTTATCATTGCTGCCGTCAAAATCCTGCGCATCACCTATCTTGCCACTGGCGGTGACGGCAGGTTCTCCCGCGCCCTGCTTGGTGCCATCGTTATTATTAGTTGTGCTGTCTTCAATGCTGGAGGTAGTCTCATCCGTCATGTGTTGAATCATGATGAAATTGGTATCCCAGGTGTCGGTGTCGCTGGTCTCGGAAGCTCCGGCATATCCGTAATAAAGATAAACCTCGGTATCAGTGGTGCTTGACAGGTCTGTTTTCACCCAGGCAACCAAAGTACCGTCAGAATTATCATAGCTTTCAATTTCTCTTTTCAATTTGGTGGTACCGTCGGACGCGGTGAAGACGATGTCCGAAGCATCCGATTTAGCATGGTCTTTTAAATCGGTATCAGTGACCGAGACTAAAACCGGAAAATCAGTGAGGTTGTCCGAGACATTGGCCGAATTAATGGTTATCTTCTTTCGGTATTGCCATTCAGAGCTGTACCAGTTTAGTGTGGAAGCACTGCTGGTATAGATATAGGTCGTGTAATCATCAGGCGTTACATCATTCACCTTGTCCCAGTGTGCCCCCGAGTCAGGATATTGCGAGGCGATATCGGTGTCATCGCCGGCGGCATTGGGCCGGAAGGTTTCCGTAGCGGCGGCGCCGCCAGCCACCAGTTTTACCTGATTATTGCTAACAACCACATTATTTTTATAGGCAATCTTGCTCTCATCGGTGAAATTATCGGTCACATTATCGGCGAAGGTGTCCAGAATGACGTTGTCCGGGCTGGTGGACGTGTCCAGGTTGGTCAGGTTGCCGCCCTCAAAGTCCAACCGGCTGGTCTGAAAGAATGAATCGGAAACGCCGGCCAAATTTTCCAGGGACAGGGTGGTCTGCCCGTTCTGGAGGGTGAGGAGACGGTGGTTGGGCGTCTGGTTTGATGATACCGAGCCCTCCATGTATACCTGCATATTGAGGTACTGGTATGCCTTGATCAGCGGGCCGGTGTTGGTCAGATAGATGCCAATTTGCAGGTCACCGTTGTAGCCGGGGTTGGGGTGCACGGTAAACAGGTCGCCGGTGGGCACGTCGCCGGTGGTGACAAGTTCACCGTAGCCAATTTCAGCGTATACCTGAGTGCATCCTGACAGACCACCGCCCGTCGGCTGCCGCAAACCGACGCCGATTTGCAGTGAGTCCATCTCGTCCCACGTCCAGGCATCTCCGGTAACTGGATTGGTATCCCACTGGCGGGAGAAGGTGCTGTAGCTTGTGCCGGTGGTTACTTCAGGGCCGTTAGCCTCCGTGCCGTTCGTCTTTATGTGAACGTAGGCGTTTGTCTGCGTGGGGCTGGCGTCGGCACGGCAGACAACGTCAACCTTGACGTAGGTCACGTTGCCCGAGGTCGCGGTGTGGCTGGGCAGGTTGTATAAGTCCTCTTCCCAGCTGGTATTTCCCGTGTAAACGATGGTGCTGTCGCCGTCATCCGTGGGCCAGTCATCCACCAGTTGCCAGTGGGCGCCAGAACCAATCTGGCTCTGGATATCGGTCTTGTCACCGGCGGCGTTGGGGTTTAATATCTCGGTGCCGGTGGTTTCCGGAGGGACCAGGATGGATGCCCAGTCAGGCTGGCTGGCAGCCGTGTTGCAGGTGGCGACATCAGCGGTGGGAGGCGTAATACCGATGGTGCCGATGGAGGTAACATAGGTATAGGCAAAGGTCCCGCTGCTGAGAATCAGCGCGAGCCCCAGTGCGATGAAGAGGTACAGTTTTTTCTTTGCCTTTTTGTCCCAATGTCTGGTCATTCATGCCTGTTTTAAGTTGTTGCCAAATTATCTCTGGGTTATCTCACACCATATCTGCGGCTGGTAACTGCCGCCCGTCAGTGACTTAAACGGGTGCAGCCGGAAACCGCCGCCGGTGAGCACCACTTTATAAGGACTGGTGCCGGCGCCGTTCTCCCAGGTGAACAGGACTTCAGCATTTTGCATGTTCAGGACCTGGATTTCTCCCTGTTCGTCAAACATAGTGTCGGTGCTGTCCTGGAATTCAAGCGTCATGTTGATGTGGTGATACTGCCGTATTAACTGGCCGGTATTCACCAGGTACACCTTGACGACAAGGTCGCCGGTGTAGTTCTCCGCCGGGGTGATGTCGAATAATGTGCTTGATGGCCACGTGCCGGTGAATTTGCCGAAAACGGACGGTGCGCTGATGCTGCCGCCCGCCGTAACATTGGCGAAGTCAGACGTCGGTGCGGTAACGCCAATGGTGGCGGTAGCGGTGGTGAAAGTGTAGGCGAACATACCGCCGGTTACCACCAGCAATGCCACTAAAGCAATCAGAAGTAGCTTCTTCACTTTTACGCCTCCCTTTATGACAGTTGGTATTACTTTGCTCAGAGTCTACCACTTGTCATAATATCTGTCAACTCTTTCCTGCTTCGGGGTTGCCTCATATGAGGCAACCCCGTTGGATTAACCCCAAGCTATGTTACTTCGCCTGCAGAACTTCAGCGGTCAGCGATGGCGTAATCGCGCCAAACGCGGTCCCCCAATATGCATAGGGGTGTGCCTTGTAGACCCCGTCCAGAGCTATAATCTGGTATTCGGCAGAGGTGCTCAAATCCTTGGCAACAAACGAGACTACGCCGTTATTGAGGGTCAGCGGGCGGTCAATTGTCTGGACATCCACGGCAGTGGCATTGTCGGTGGAGGCAACGAGCCTTAACTTTATCATCCAGAGCCCGTAGTTTTTGCCCATCTCATCGATGTTGTCCAGGTAGACGTTAATGGCTACGTCGCCGGGATAGTCGGTGGTCAGGTTGACGCTGTAGAGGATGCCGCCCCATATCTTGCCGCGGTAGCTCCCGAATATTTTACCGTTACCTGAATAAACAGGCTTGCCCGTGTCTACGGCGCCAATTTCGGCAAAGTCAGCTCCGGCGGCTGAGACGGTGATCGTCTGGGTGGCGGCGGTGTAGGCATAGGCAAACATGCCGCCGGTGACCACCAGGGATGCCACCAGAGCGATAACAAGATAGCGCCTCAGTGTGTTTCCCATTACTCCTTTTACAATGTTGTTCATTTCCTTCTCCTCCTTTCGGATAATTGAAATTTCCCCTTGCTTTTTATAACATATTGTTGACATTTCCTGGGGTGGTAGGTTTTCCTCTTGGCTCATTCTTTTTAGGAATTCCTACCATCTTTAATGATGTCCACAACTAATATTTGTTTCACATTTGATCACCCCCCCTGTATCATGTTTGATTAACTTATATCTCCGCTAAGGAACTTGAAACGTTCTTTCAGGCTTTCCTTGAAAGCGGCGAATTCCTCTTTGGTAATATACTCGGTACCCGGTTTGCCGGTGAAACTGACCCGGGAGATCGCCGGCAGGCCGCTCTGGGCCATCTCAATCACCATTAGCTTCTGGTCGTTGACCACCAGCTTGTACTGTGCGGAGTGAAGCCGCTTGTCGAGTGCCTCATCAGTGATGCCCAGTGTACTGGCTATCTGTTCCTTGGTGTTGCCATCGGCTATCTGGTGCAGGATTTCCGCCTCGCGGGGAGTGAGGTGGGCCAGCAGTTTCCCGGCCTCCTCGCCGAGCGAGGAATACGCGGTAAAATCATCAAGAATCCGGGAGGCAATCTCCGGTTTCCGGATGGCCTCACTTATCGGTTGGTTGCCCTTCGCCACTTCCCTTATCGTGTTAATCACGACATCGGGGTCAACGTCCTTGTTAAAGCAAGCGCTGGCACCGCTTTTCAAGGTCTCAAAAAGCTGTTCCTCGCTGTAATTGTCCATGACCAGGATAACCGATACTTCAGGCAGGGTCTGTTTAATCGTACGCGTGGCCTCAAAACCGTTTACCTTATCATGGCTCGCGTTCAAAATCGCCACCTGCGGTGGATTGGTCTCAATAAAAGCCAGTGCCTGTTCGTTACCTACGTCTTCACCAATCACTTCCATATCTTCCTCACCGGACAGGGTAAAGTGAATGCCTTCACGGAAAAGAACCTGCCAGTCTGCCAGAAAGACGGTTATTTTATCCATATTCAGCTCCTCTAAAGCTGCCGTAATATCTACGCTTTTAATCTAACACGTGAGCATAAAGACAGGCATAAAAAAAATAAAGATTTCGTAAAGGTTCTATTAAAGTTTCGTAAAGAATGGCGGGCCGGATGGTTAGAAGCGCAATTTTTTCGGGAAGGCGGCGGGCCGTCCGTTCCGAGGTCAGGCGGGACTGACAAACTTGTAGCCCATGCCGTGCTCGGTAACTATGATGCCGGGTGATTCAACGTTATCACCGAGCTTTTGCCGCAGGTGCTGAATGTGGACCCGGAGCAGGTCACGGGCGTCGCGATATGCTTCGCCGGATACCTTGGTGAGCAGGTTTTCATGGGAAAGCAAACGCCCCTCATTTTTGATGAGATGGTAGAGTAATTTATACTCTGTCGACGTAAGCTTCACCGGCTTGCCATCGATCAGGACCTCATTGCGGGCAAAGTCAACGTGCAGTTTGCCGCTGGTGTAAGGCTGTTCCTCAGCGGGAGATGGCTCACCCCGGGAACGGCGCATCACCGCCTGCACCCGGGCCAGCAGTTCAATATGACTGAAGGGCTTGGTAACGTAATCATCGGCGCCCAGTTCCAGCCCCTTGGCGATATCAGTGTCTTCGCTCTTCACGGTAAGCATTATCACCGGGACATGAGAGAAGCGCCGTATCTCACGGAGCACCTGGAAACCGTCCATATCGGGCAGGCCGATATCAAGTATGACCAGATCAGGGTTTTCCTTCTCGACAAGCTCCAGCCCCTTGTTGCCATCACTGGCGGGAAACACCGATGTGTTCCCCCAGCGTAGCTGGAAGCACAGAGAGACTACCTCTATTATTTCCGGTGAATCATCAATAACCACTACTTTCATCTATTCACCCTCTGCTCTCAGCTCTGTCCCGATAGCGGCAGGGAGCAGAAAAAGTGGCTGCCCTTCCCCGGGGTACTCTCCAGCCATATCTTGCCGCCATGAAGCTCCACCAGGAACTTGGTGATGGCCAGTCCCAGCCCGCTTCCCCTGCCTCCGTCAATCTGGTAATAGGGTTGAAATACCAGTTCCTGCTTATCCGCCGGAATGCCAATGCCGTTATCAGACACCTCGATTATTAGATTGGAGTCATTCTTGGCGGCCGTCACCGTTATGTTCCCTCCCTCAGGCGTAAACTTGCTGGCATTGGTGAGCAGATTAATCAGTATCTGTTCCAGGTAATGGCGGTGTGCCCGGATATGAGGCAGGGCTGCGGGCAAATCAATGTGTAATGACTGTTTTCGGCTGTGCGTAATCGGGTAGATCTGAGAGGTTATGCCGCGAACGACCGGCCCAACCTCAAGCGTCTCGGGCTGAAAGGAAAACTCGCCGGAAAGCAGGCCGGCCATTTCTGAAAAGTTGGTCAATTTTTCATCAAGGCTGTGCGCATTGCGAACTATATTCTGGATAAGTCTCAGCGGCATACCTTTATGGTCTGACTGAAGTTCTTCGGACAGAAGCTCTGCGGAAACAATGATGGCCGTAAGCAGCGTTCTCAGCTCATGGACGGTGGCATCGCCAAAGCCAATCTTTTTACCATCCTTATCACTTATCTGTCTCAGGCCTTCCATCTCTACCGCCGTCGGTGCATTTTTATGGGCGTAAGGATATCACTCGTTTTCTCTGGCCATTCCCTTGGCCACAAGTTTCACCGTGTTGAGAATGCCGATTATAGCCCGTTGAATCTCGATTGGCTCCTCGGCCAAGATTTTGGCAACATACGGGTCCAGGCGGCGGTTGCCGTAAGCGGTACCTCTCTCTTCGGCGACTGTGGAGGTGTGCGGCGACAGGAAACCGGCGAGGGTGAAGAGCTCATCCTCGTCAAAGCCAAGAGGCTTGGCAATTCGGCGCAGGATGTGAGCTGAGGGGAAGCGCTCGCCTCTCTCAATACGTCCTAAATGAGAAGAAGATACCTCCGAAGCAGCGGCCAGTTCCTGCAGGGTCAGCGGAATGGCGATTCTCTGCTGTTTTATTATTCTGCCGAGGTCATTATTTATTTGTGGCATGGCTTTGCTCCTCAACTTATCTTATTATAATTCGCCAATTGGCAAATGTCAATATAGCTTGACAAAGGCCATTTGTCCAGATATCTTCATGCTCATTCTAAAATGACCACGTTAAGCCATCATAAAAATAATGATTAAATTTCATTAAAATCTGCCGTCTGACGTTTTTATTTTTCCTTGACATCGGGCGGAACTACTGACTAAAATGTGATGGTGTCTTGTGCGGTGGTGTGGATGCTCGGGTGTGGCTTATTTCTCTATTTCTGATGGAGATAATGCAATCCGGGTTTGGAAGGAGGATGATGCTATTTGACCGAGGTAATGGCGGGCGATAACGAGAGCTTTGAAAGTTTGCTCAAGCGGTTCAACCGCCGTGTCCAGCAGACCGGCATCTTATCGGAAATACGCCGTCGAGAGCATTATGAGAAGCCGAGCGTCAGACGCAAGCGCAAGAGGGCGGTTAAAAGGCGCAGTGTCGCCAGAGCAGTGAGAAGATAGTCTATTGACGAGGATAATATGGGAGAAGCAAACCTGAAGCAGAAACTTTCTGATGACTTGAAACAGGCGATGAGAAGCGGCGATACCCTGAAGAAGAGCGCCATAAGAATGCTGATGGCGGCAATAAATAACGCCGAGATCGCCCGGCAGGCGAAGCTGGAGGACAGCGATATCTTCGGTGTTATCGCCAAGGAGGTCAGGCAGCGGCACGAGAGCATAGAGGCCTTCAAAAAGGGCAACCGGCAGGACCTTGTTGATAAGGAAGAGGCGGAACTGGCCGTACTTCAGGGATACCTGCCGCAGCAGATGAGCCGGGAAGAGGTTGTTTTGGCCGCAAAAAAGGTCATCGCAGAGGTGGGTGCTGAGGGGCCCGGTGATAAGGGTAAGGTAATGCCCAGGCTTATTGCCCAGCTGAAAGGCCGGGCGGACGGTCGGGAAATCAACGAAGTAGTCAGCGAATTACTCAGTTCGTGAGTCAGGTGAATAAGAACGAAGGTCTTAAGTATTCACGAGGGGCGTATGCCCCTCTTTTTAATCTCTGTTAGTAGAGTAAAGATTAGATGCACCGAATAGAGGTCCGGCTGAAAAGCCATCTGCCTGATGCCCGGGGGCAGGGACTGGTCAAAGACATTCAGGACCTGGGCATTGCCACCGTATCTGATGCGCGTGTGGTGGATATATACTGGCTTGATGCCGAGCTCGACGCGGCGACCCTGGATTCAATCGGGCGGAACCTGCTCGCCGACCCCGTCACCCAGATTTACCGTTACCGACAGGGTTCACCGGCTGAGCCGGTTGATGAATCCCGGTATCATACCGTTGAGGTCGCCTATAACGCCGGGGTCACCGACCCGGTTGAGGACAGTGTCCTGAAGGCTATTCGGGACCTGAAAGTGGCGGGTGTCAGAGCCGTCAAGACGACGAAGCGGTATCTTATCGCCGGCCAGTTGACCGATGAGCAGCTGGAAATCATCTGCAGCCGGCTGCTGGTAAACCCGATTATTCAGCACGTCGTGGAGCGCGAACAGCTGAGCTTCCCGGAGAATCCAAAATATCATTTCAAGCTGGAGGCGGTCGATATCCTGAAAGGCGAGCAGACCGCGTTGCCAAAGCAGTTCGGGTTCACCGCTGAAGAATTTCAGTCCATCGTTGATTATTATCAGAAGCAGGGCCGCAACCCGACCGATGTTGAGCTTGAGACACTGGCCCAGACCTGGTCAGAGCACTGCGTCCACAAGACATTCAAGGGCAGGTTCACGCTCGATAACAGGGTGGTGGATAACCTGCTGAAGAGCACCGTGATGAAGGCGACCCGTGAGCTTGACCGGCCCTGGTGCCTTTCCGTTTTCGTGGACAATGCCGGGGTAATCGACTTTGATGGTCAGTGGGCGCTCTGTTTCAAGGTGGAAACGCACAACCATCCCTCGGCGGTGGAGCCGTACGGAGGCGCCGCCACCGGCATCGGCGGTGTCATCCGCGACCCCCTCGGCACCGGGCTGGGGGCGAAGCCGATTGCCAACACCGATGTCTTCTGTTTCGGCCCGCCTGATTTGCCTTACGAGAAAGTACCCCAGGGCGTGCTTCACCCCCGCCGTATGTTCAAAGGGGTGCGGGCCGGGGTGGCCGACTATGCCAACCGGCTCGGCATTCCCACGCTCAATGGCGCCGTTCTCTTTGATGAACGCTACGTGGCCAACCCGCTGGTCTACTGCGGTACGCTGGGCCTGCTGCCGAAAGAAATCGCCCGGCGCGGCAAACAGAAACAGGGCGATAAGGTGGTCCTGATTGGCGGCCGGACGGGCAGAGACGGCATTCACGGCGTCACCTTTGCCTCGGAACAGCTCACCGAGGCATCGACCACAACGTCTTCCAGCTCGGTGCAGATAGGCAATCCCATCGTGGAAAAGAAGATGATAGACATTCTGCTTCAGGCCCGCGACTGCGGGCTGTACGCGCGCATAACCGATTGCGGTGGCGGGGGGCTTTCATCGGCGGTTGGGGAGATGGCGGAGGAGACCGGCGTCCGTGTCGACCTGGATAAGGTGCCCTTGAAGTACGCCGGGCTTACCTACGCCGAGATATGGATTTCGGAATCTCAGGAGAGAATGATTCTGGCCGTGCCGCCGGAGAAAATCGATGCGCTGCTGGCGCTCTTTGCCGGTGAAGATGTGGAGGCCACCGTTATCGGGGAGTTCACCGATGACCGCCGCCTGCGACTTTTCTACGAAGGGGAACCGGTCGGCGACCTTGAAATGGAATTTCTGCACGGCGGCATCCCGCAGTTGCAAAGGGAGGTGGTCTGGAAACCGCCCCGCCACCCCGAACCCGATTTTGCCGAACCATCGAATTTAAATGAGTCATTGCTGGCGATTTTGGGTTCATGGAATGTATGCAGCAAGGAGTGGGTCATCCGTCAGTATGACCACGAGGTGCAGGGCGGCAGCATTCTCAAGCCGCTGGTGGGGAAGAACAATGACGGGCCCGGTGACGCGGCTATCATCCAGCCGGTGCCGGGGTCTCAAAAAGGCGTTATCATCGCCAGCGGCATCAATCCCGGCTATGCCGATATCGACCCGTACTGGATGGCGGCCTCGGCCATTGACGAGGCCCTGCGTCAGATTATCGCCGTGGGCGGCGACCTTAACCGGGTGGCGCTGCTGGACAACTTCTGCTGGGGCAGTGCCAGCCGGCCCGAGATGCTGGGGGCTCTCATCCGCGCCGCTCAGGCCTGCTATGATATGTCCATTGTCTATGAGACTCCTTTTATTTCGGGCAAGGACAGCCTGAACAATGAGTTCGAGTATGAAGGCAGGACCATATCCATACCGCATACGCTGCTCATCTCGGCCATTGCGGTTATGGACGACGTGAGCCGGGCCATATCCATGGACTTCAAGCAGGCCGGCGATTTCATCTACATCGTGGGCAGCACCCGGTGTGAGCTCGGCGGCTCGGAGTATCTAAAGACAAGAGGTTTTATCGGCAATAGTGTACCAGAGGTTGACCCGCAGCGGAGCAAGCAGGTGATGCACAGTTTGAGCACCGCCACCGGAAAGGGATTGGTCAGGGCCTGCCACGACTGTAGCGAGGGAGGCATCGGCGTGGCCGTGGCCGAGATGGCCTTTGCCGGCGGTCTGGGTGCCAGTATAAATCTGAAAGAGGTGCCGCTCGGTGAGCCAATAGACCGCGATGACTTCATACTCTTCTCGGAATCGAACAGCCGGTTCATCGCCGAGGTGTCACCGGATAAGAAAGAAGCATTTGAGAAAGCGATGGCCGGCGTGCCCTTCGCCCTGATTGGCCGGCTAATGAATGAGCCGAGGCTTGAAGTGTACGGTCGAAAGGGCGATGGCATTGTTTCTATATCCATAAATGAATTAAAGGAGGCCTGGCAGAAGCCGCTGAGGTGGTGATGGATGGTTAAAACAATCGTACTGCGAGCTCCGGGCACAAACTGCGATGTTGAGACCGTCTTTGCCTTTGAGCAGGCCGGTGCAACGGTGGACTTAGTTCACGTCAACCAGCTTATTCGCCGTGAACGGCGGCTGGCTGACTACCAGATACTGGTCATTCCCGGCGGCTTTACCTACGGCGACGATATCGCCGCCGGCAAGGTGCTGGCCAACGAGCTGAAGCTCAAGCTGGGAGAGGACATCACGCGCTTTTTTGAAGCCGGAGGGCTCATTCTGGGCATCTGCAACGGCTTTCAGGTACTGGTCAAAGCCGGTTTTCTGCCTGAGCCGGGCAATGGCCGCCAGCCGCGGGTAACATTGACGACCAATGATTCGGGCAAATTCGAGTGCCGGTGGGTTCATCTGGCGGTAAGCAGGGAGAGCCCCTGCGTTTTCACCAAAGGAATGGAGCACATGTATATTCCGGTGGCGCATGGCGAGGGCAAATTCGTGGCCGCTCCAGAGATTTTGCCTGGTATAAACGTCGTCGTTCGTTACGCTGATGAGCGGGGCGACATCGGGGTCGGGTATCCCCGAAACCCCAATGGCTCTGTGGACAATATTGCCGGCATCTGTGATGCGTCGGGGCGTATCTTTGCCCTGATGCCCCACCCCGAGCGACACATCAGGGGCATCCAGCACCCGCAGTGGACCAGGCTGGGTGCAAAGCAGTACGGTGACGGCTTTCCGATTTTCCAGAATGCAGTCAGGTGGGTGCAGCAGTCATAGCTTAGAACTGACTTTTGCACCCACCTTTTCTCCTGACTTAACTTTTGCAACAGGCTACTTCACCGGACCCAGCGACAGGACGGTTTTCCCGTAAACCCCGTTCAGTACCTGAGCCAGCGCGGCATATATCGCCGACAGGCCGCAGAAAATGCCCTCGATGCCGGCAATTCTGGTTACGACCACGCTGCCGGTGCCGTCTCCGATCGCCAGCAGGAAGAACAGTATGGTCAGCGAGGCGAAGACGACCTGAAGCGCCCGATTTAGCTTCAGTGTCCCGATAAACATGACGCCGGTGAAGATGCCCCACATCACCAGGTAAGAGACCATGGCCGGGGTTTCTGGCGCAGTGCCCCATCCCATGGCGGGCATAATAATGAGGAACGCCAGGGTGAACCAGAAAAGGCCGAAAGAGCCGAAGGCGGTGGTGCCGAAGGTATTGTTCTTTTTAAACTCCATGATGGCGGCGAGAACCTGAGCGATTCCGCCGTAAAATATACCCATGGCCAGTATCATGGTGCCGAGAGAATAAAGCCCGGCATTGTGCAGGTTCAGGAGAACCGTTGTCATCCCGAAACCCATCAGGCCAAGAGGTGCCGGGTTGGCCGTGGTGTCCTGGATTTTTACCAGGGTTTCCGTGAGTGCAGACTTGTCTTGTGCCAAAACTCCTGCTCCTTTCTATTGCCAAACTGCGCACGTTTAGACGCAGTTAATGATAGCGAAAAATAAAAAGAGGGATAACGGAGTTTAAGGTTGGTCCCTTGTGCTCAGATAATATATTATCATATTCCGCAAATTTCCCGCAAATTTTTTATTCCGGTGTCCTGTTGAGTTCGGTATCTATTATAGCCCAGGGCAGTCTCTGGCTTGCCGGCCACTCCTGGTGAGCATAGTAGTCAGTATCCAGATGGCATCTGGCCGCGGCCTTCCGCCAGCCGGCCAGCGAGTTATCCTCTATATTATTCAAAACCTGGGCGATGCTTTCATCACCGCGGGCGAGCACTGCCTGGACCTGGCTCCACGCCGGGCTCTCACACTTGAGCTGGATGCCCTCCGGTGCCAGTTTGCCCTTTAAGCGAATAATCCGTTGTTTCAGTGTCGCCGCCGGGGCCATGGGCAGGCGCTGAAACGGCGTACCAGCCTTGGGCACAAACGGGGCGATGTTGAGTGAAAGGCGGGCGCCTTTTGAGTGTCGGTCAAGGATGCTCTTGCACTGGAGAGCGAGCCTGATGATCTCTTCTATGTCCTCGTCGGTCTCCGTGGGCAGGCCGACCATGAAATAGAGCTTGAGCTGTTTCGTGCCGTGTCTGGCAATCTTTTCGACGGCGTCAATGATATCGTCTTTGCCGATACCCTTGTTTATCGCCCGGCGCAGGCGTTCCGAGCCAGCCTCGGGGGCAAGGGTGAGCGTCCGTGCGCCCCCGCCAGCGATCTGGGCGGTAATTTTTTCCGAGATTCCGCCGGCGCGCATTGAGCTCATGGAGAACTGCGCCCCCATCTGGTTGAGGCCGGCCAGCAGTTCCTCAAGGTAAGGATAATCGGAGACGGCCGGGCCCACCAGCCCTATTCGCTTGTGGTGGCGAAGGCCTTCCTCTGCCTGTGCCAGCAGGGTGCCGACCGAGCGAAAGCGCATCGGTTTGAAGGCGGTGCTGACCAGGCAGAATCGGCAGCGCCGCGGGCAGCCCCGCTCCACCTCAATCAGGTACAGGCCGCCCAGCTCGGTATCTCTTGTCATTATGACCGAACCGACCGGAAATTCATCAAGGTTTTCTGCCCACTGACGCATTATGGGAGTCGCCGGCGGCATCTGCGGAACATACATGCCGGGTACGGGAAACAGCGACCTGAGCAGCTCCTCGCGTTTCCCATTTACATTATCGATTATCGGCGGCAGCATACGGGGCAGCAGTTTTTCCGCCTCCCCGATGCCGAGGCCGTCGAAGAATGGGGCCAGCGGCATGGGGTTGGCGGTGATGCAGGGCCCGCCAGCGATAATCAGCGGGTGGCTTTCATCACGGTCGGCGGAGAATGTCGGGATGCCGCTGGCTTTGAGCACGGACACGATGTTGAAGTAGTCAACCTCGTAGGAGACGGTGAAAGCCACTATTTTGAAAGCTGATAACGGGCGTCTTGATTCCAGCGATAATGGGGGGATTTTTCTTTCCTGGTTTTCTCTCTCCCAGAAAACCCGCTCGCATACGATGTTGCGGCGTCCGTTGAGCAGGGAGTAGAGTGCGTGCAGCCCCAGGTTGGACATGCCCACATAGTAGCTGTTGGGGTAAACAAGGGCGACAGGTAATCTGCCGCCCCAGTCTTTGATAACTGTGCCTGCTTCCCGGGCAAGGCGTTCCCGGAGACCGATTTCCAACCCCTTGGCTCTGTTACCTCCGTGCCGGTTCATGCCATATTATGATTTCCAGCAGCCACTCAAAGACCGCGAGTTTATGTTTATCACTCTATCGGCCACACTGCGCAACTGCCAGGAGGAGCCCCTTTTCCCGAACAGAGCTACCTCAACGTGCTTGCCGTTATCCTTGACTGCCTGAAGGGCCCCGAAGTAATCATTATCACCGGCAACCAGAATCGCCACGTCATAATTATCCTTGAAGCTGTGTGTCAGCATATCCGTGGTAAGCTGAACGTCGGTGCCTTTCTCGTATGGCGGCACATTCGGCCAGTTGAAATAGACCAGTCGGCCGAGGCGCAATTCGAGGTACGGTATGGCATTTACCCCGGCGAAAAACGCCTGCTGGTGCCGGTAACGCTCTGGCTCCTCTTTCTTGCCCACCCTGGCATTGTAGTAGTAAATCCGGATTAACTGGCGGCGGCCCAGGAGCTTGTGGCAGAACTTGTCGATGTCAAGGTCAGTCCTCCCGTAAACGTTTTTCAGGGAGTGGTACATGTTGCTCCCGTCAATAAATATCATTATCCGCTCGGGCATCTACGTTATCCTCCTTGATCAGGTTAGGGTTCTATCATCTCTTCAATTATATAGCCTTTAGCGGGAAAATACGACCGTTCCGGCTTATTTGCGGGAAATCGAGTGTGAGTGGTATAATTGGCCGATTAAATTTAACCCGGAGTTCATCAATGAAGCTGAGTCGTGAAGAAGTGCTGCATATCGCCCGCCTTGCCCGCCTGGGGCTTACCGACGAGGACGTCGACAGGTTCCGGGAGCAGCTATCCAATATTCTGGAGAACTTTGAAATCCTGCGGCAGGTCGACACCACGGATGTCCCGCCCACCGCCCAGTCGGTGACGCTTCAGAGTGTGATGCGGGATGATGAGGTAGCCCCGTCCCTTCCTCCGGAGGATATTCTGGCCAACGCACCCCGCCGGGAAGGGGACTGTTTTCGCGTCCGCGCCGTGCTGGAGTGATATAACTGTCGGGAGAGAGAGCTTTGCCAGACAGTCTTACCGGGTTAACCATTCATGAAGCCTGTGAATTGCTCAAGAGCCGGCAGCTCTCATCGGTGGAGCTGACCCGGGCGTATCTCGAACGTATCCACAGAGTAGACCCCCGGATTCAGGCTTTCGTTACCGTAACCGATGAGCTGGCGTTGCAGCAGGCGGAAGACGCCGACCGTCTGCTGGCGCATGACGGTGTCAGTCCGCTGGCGGGCATTCCGGTCCTGATTAAAGATGTTATCTGCACCAAGGGGGTCAGGACCACCTGTTCCTCCAGGATACTGGAGAACCTGGTGCCACCTTATGACGCCGCCGTGGTGGAGAAGCTAAAGGCCTGTAACGCCGTGATTATCGGCAAGGCGAACATGGACGAGTTTGCCATGGGCTCATCAACGGAGAACTCGGCCTTTTTCCCTACCCGTAATCCCTGGGACCTGAGCCGGGTTCCCGGCGGCAGCAGCGGTGGCTCGGCGGCCGGGGTTGCCTCTGGGGAGACCGTCTATGCGCTGGGCTCGGATACCGGCGGTAGTATCAGGCAGCCAGCCGGTTTTTGCAGCGTCACTGGCCTTAAACCGACCTATGGCCGGGTCAGCCGTTACGGTCTGGTGGCCTTCGCCAGCTCTCTCGACCAGATAGGCCCGCTCACCCATGATGTCACTGACTGCGCGCTGGTCATGAACGCCATCGCCGGCTACGACCGCCGTGATTCCACCTCGGTGCCCCAGGCGGTGACGGACTACACGCAGTGTCTGAATGCCGACCTCAAAGGCATTCGAATCGGCATCCCCAGGGAGTATTTTGTGGAGGGGATGCAGGCGGAGGTGGAGACCGCTATCAAGGCGGCAATCAATCAGCTTGAGGTGCTGGGGGCGGAGGTTGACTGGGAGGTATCGCTGCCCCACACCCCCTACGCCCTCGCCGTTTACTATATTATTGCCCCCTCGGAGGCATCCGCCAACCTGGCCCGCTATGACGGCGTCAAGTACGGCTTTTCCTACCAGGCACCGAGCATGTGGGAGTCACTGGAGAAGACCCGCCAGTTCGGCTTCGGCGCCGAGGTCAAAAGGCGCATCATGCTCGGCACGTATGCGCTGTCGGCCGGCTACTATGACGCCTACTACCTGAAAGCGCAGAAGGTCAGGACGCTGATACGGCGTGAATTCGACGGGGCATTTGAGAAATATGATGCTCTGGTAACCCCCACCTCCCCCACCGTCCCCTTCAAGATAGGGGAGAAGGTGGACGACCCGCTCCAGATGTACTTAAGCGACGTCTGCACCCTGCCCATAAACATCGCCGGCCTGCCCGCGATTTCCATTCCGGCCGGCTTTGCCGATGGCCTGCCCATCGGCATGCAGATAATTGGCAAACCTTTCGGCGAAGAGACGATTCTAAAAGTCGCCCACGCCTACGAGCAGTCCACCGACTGGCACAAGAGAAGACCAAATATTTAGGGGTAGTGTGATGACAAGTAGTAGCGAAGATAGCGAGTGGCAACGGCTCAGCTGGGCTGAAAAAGTTCAAATTTGCCAACAGGGTGTAGCTCACGAAGATACCCTGTTGATTACCTATATAGTAATTTTTATTGGCCTTGAGGCGTTGTTTTTTGCGTCTGTATTTAGTATGAAGTTGCCTCTTTGTGTCAACATTATAATTGCTGGGCTGGGAATAGCAGTGGCATTCGAGTTCATGTACATTTTTTATCGGAGGGGGAAGTGTGTAGACGTATATTCTGCAGTTTTGCGTGCCCTCTGGCAAGACATCCCTGAAGATGAAGCACTTGCAGAAGTAGAAGGTTTCAAAGTAAAAGCGAGATGCATCACAGAGATTTATGGTTCATCATGTGCTAAAAGGCTGAAAGGGGGATGCCGAGCTACTTTTTGGGGGTGGGGTCCTTGTCGTGAATGGTTTAAACACTTCTTCACGTCTCCACGTCGCTTCCACACTAAGTTTATGCCTGTTCTTGTGATTGTTATATGGGCATTTACTATTTGCCATATATTGGACTCGTGAACTTTTGAGAGTTAAAGAGGGGCTTTGCCCCTCTTGCCAATATCTCCCCCTCCCTAATCATAGGGAGGGGGATAAAGGGGGAGGGTTACCTTATAATACTCTGGAAATTAAATTATGGAAATCCAGAATCGCTGGCACAGAGAAACCGCCGAGAAAATCAGCTCCTACCAGAGCAGCCTTAGCAAAAAGGAACGTAAAAAATATCAGCTCGACCTGCTTATACGGGTGACCAGAAGAGTGGCTGAATTCTACGACGAATGCGGCGAATGCCAGCTCTTCCAGCAGGAAATCACCTCATATGTCAATGAACTGGGCAACATGGTTCACCTGGCCGATAACGTGCGGCGGAAACAGTACGCCAAGCGGCTCAAACAGACCGTCAGGCACCTGCAGAGCCAGCATAAACTGGTGCCCAAGGGGCATTATGTTGGTATCTGGACCTCCATTGGCACCGGCATCGGGGTGGCCATCGGGGCGGGGATGGACAGTGTCGGTGCCGGCATACCAATCGGCATTGGCATCGGCGTGGCGGTTGGCATGATGCTGGATGCCAAGGCGAAACGGGAGGACAGGGTAATCTAGTCAGAGGGGCTTCGCTGGCGGAAGGGCGAGGAAACAGGTAGCGAATAAAGAGGAGTAGCCGGTCTACCTTACATCCGCTCCGGTGCCGTCATCCCCATGAGGTGCAACGTGCGGCTGAGAACAATCTTGGCCGCCTCAACCAGTTTCAGTCGTGCCCTGGTGAGCGCTTCGTCCTTTGAAACCACCCGGCACTGCATATAGAAGCTGTGGAAGACGGTGGCCAGGTCCTGTGCATAGTAGGTGAGGTGGTGGGGCTCCAGGGTGGTTGCAATCGTTTCCACAAGCTCGGGCAGCAGGAGCATCCTGCGGATGAGGGTGAGCTCCGGCTCCGTGGTCAGCAGCGACAGGTCTCCGTCTCGGTAGTCAATGCCTCTTTCCTGCGCCAGGCGCAGGATGCTGGCAATGCGGGCATGGGCGTACTGTACGTAGTAGACCGGGTTATCCGCCGACTGCTTTTTGGCCAGCTCCAGGTCGAAGTCCATCTGGCTATCCGCGGAGCGGGACAGGAAGAAGAAGCGGCAGACATCGGCGCCCACCTCCTCGACAAGTTCGCGCAGGGTGATGATATCGCCGCTGCGTTTCGAGACGCGCACTATCTCGCCGCCACGGCGCAGCGTGACCATCTGCGAGATGATAACCCTGAGCTGCTCCGGGTCAATACCCAGCGCGCCGACAACGGCTTTCATCCGTGAGACGTGCCCCATATGGTCGGCGCCCCAGATATTGATGACGGTATCAAACTTGCGCTTCAGGAACTTGTCATAGTGGTAGGCAATATCGGTGGCGAAGTAGGTGGGGGAGCCGTCGCTGCGTATCACCACGTTGTCTTTATCCTCGCCCAGTGCCGTGGAGACAAACCAGGTGGCCCCTTCCTTTTCACTGATGTAGCCTCCCTTTTTAAGGAGCGAAATGACCTCGTCATACTGGCCGTTTTTATAAAGGCTCCGCTCGCTGAACCAGACATCAAAGGTCACGCCCAACCGCTCGAGGTCAGCCCTGATTTCACCGATCATTCTGTCCAGACCGACCTGTCCCAGCTTCTCGATCGCCTCTGTTTCGGGGAGGTTGAGGAATTCATCGCCTCTCTGCTCGGCTATCTCCCCGGCCAGGTCAACCATGTACTGGCCGAAGTAGCCGTCTTCGGGCATTTCGGCTTCTTTTTCCAGGCGTTGCCGGTAGCGGGCGTAAAGGGAGCGGTGAAAGGCGGCAACCTGGTTGCCGGCGTCATTGATGTAGTATTCTTTCTCCACCCGGTAGCCGGCGGCAGCCAGGGCATTGGCCAGCGTGCTGCCCAGAATTGCGCCGCGCCCGTGTCCCACGTGCAGCGGTCCGGTGGGGTTAACGCTGACAAACTCGAGCTGAACTCTCCGGCCATGGCCAATTTCGATATTGCCGTACGATTCGCCGGCCTCCAGAATTGAATTTACCTGCCCGGCCAGCCATTGGGCGCTCAGGGTGAAATTAATGAAGCCTGGCGGTGCCACGTCAACACGCTCAATCTCGGGAGCGGCGATGCGGTCGGCGCAATCGGTGGCGATGGTCAAAGGGTTAATACCGGTTGCACGCGCCAGTTTCAGGGAAACACTTGAGGCGTAGTCGCCGTGCTCCGGGTTCTGCGGGTGCTCCATAATGACCTCAGGCAGAGTAACTGTGGGAAGCTTGCCTGACTTCTGTTCTTCAAGGAGTGCCTGAGTTAGCAGTTCGGCCAGTTTGTGTTTCAGCATTAACCTTTAATTTATTTATTTTTAGCCGTAAAATTCAAGATGCCGCATTCAATTTGCTGAGCTACGCTCGAATTATAGCACAATCGGCCTGGTAAAAGGAAAAAGCGTGTAAAATAGTGATTTTTCGGTATTGACAAAGATAATGGGAGAGTAGTATTATTATAGGGCAATGATGATGCTGTACAAATAGTCCGGCTTACTGGTGAAGGAGAACCAAGCAGGCGGCTTGGTGCTCGTCACCAAGCCGCCTTACATTGTGCTTCGCACCTTAAAAATTGAATACGGGTCTAATATTAAATCTGAAGCAGGTCAAGCGGGTAAGGGCATACGGTGGATGCCTTGGCATCAAGGGCCGATGAAGGGCGTAGCAAGGCTGCGATAAGCCCCGGTGAGCTGTCGAGCAAGCTTAGCCGGGGATTCCCGAATGGGGCAACCCGCTCAGGTAAAACCTGAGCACCCCCAGCTGAACACATAGGCTGGGTGGAGGTAAGCGGGGGAAGTGAAACATCTCAGTACCCCGAGGAAAGGAGATTATTCCC
>DAOUDY010000002.1:0-1958 GCA_034430755.1 Dehalococcoidales bacterium | reverse complement strand
TAATACCGAGAAGGCCAAGGCTTTCGCAGAGAAACACGGCATACCGGGCAGCGCGGGCAGCGATGCCCACACCATCTATGAAATCGGTAATGCCTATGTGGAGATGTCTGAATTTAAGGATAAGGATGAATTTCTCAAGTCTCTGGCCCGGGGCAGGATTCACGGACACAGGTCAAGCATCTTTATGCATCTTTTCAGTACCTGGGCTAAAGTGAAATCGCAGTTCCTCACGAGGAGGTAACGGTGAGCAATCGCTATAAAATCGGCTGGTTTTCCACGGGGAGAGGCGCGGGTTCCAGAGGACTGCTGAAAACGGTTCAGGACAGCATTATCGCCGGAGAACTTGATGCGGAGATAGAGTTCGTCTTTTGCAGTCGTGACCGCGGCGAGACGGAAGCTACCGACCAGTATCTGGATATGGTGAAGGGCTACGGTATTCCCTTAGTAAAGTTCTCCTACCAGATGTACAAGGCGGTGAGGGACATGCCTAACCCCGACCCCGCTCAACCTCTACCGCAATGGCGACTGGACTACGATAGAGAGGTCATGAAGCGACTGGAGGGTTTTACCCCCGACCTGTGTGTTCTGGCCGGATTCATGCTGATTACCGTCCCGGAGATGTGCGAAAAGTATGATATCATCAATCTGCACCCCGCGGCGCCCGGCGGCCCCGCCGGCACCTGGCAGCAGGTAATCTGGAAGCTGATTGAAAGTAATGCGGATACCCAGGGTGTAAAGATGCACGTAGCCATCCCGGAGCTGGACATGGGCCCGACGGCTACCTATTGCACGTTCCCGATACGCGGTAAAGCCTTCGACCGGTACTGGGATGAGATTGAAGGAAAATCGGTCGAGGATGCAAAGAAGGAACAGGGTGTGGAGAACACTCTGTTCAAGGCCATCCGTCAACATGGCGCCGTGCGGGAGCTGCCTCTGACGGTGGCCACCATCAGGGCTTTCAGCCAGGAAAGGGTGAAAATAACCAAAGACCGGCGGGTCGTTGACGCTGCCGGCCATGTTATTAACGGTTACGACCTCACCGCCGAGATAGACGAGATGGTGAAGGACAAGCTGCCAGATTAATTTGTCATTGTCGGGCTTGACCCGACAATCCAGTCCTCCCCCTTTCTCCACCCGACTGGATTCCAGCTTTCGCTGGAATGACAGTGTAGGAGTTCTGGATTCCCGCCCCCGTATCAAGTACAGGACAAGCTTCGCAGGAATGACACGATAACTTTAGTTTCCTATTTTCATACCAGCGACGTGAAGGAATCCATAATTAAAATGTCTACTTCTTCTCTTTTTTAGGTTTCTCTTCCTTGGTTTCGGACGGCTGGTTCAGGACCTCGTCGACAATGCCGTATTCCACCGCCTGTTCCGGGTTGAGATAGAAGTCGCGGTCGGTGTCATGGGTTATCTTGTCCATAGGTTGGCCGGTATGCTTGACGATAATGTCCTTGATGATATCCTGCTGTCGCATGATTTCACGGGCGGCAATGGCGATATCGGCCGCCTGCCCCTGGGCACCACCCATCGCCTGGTGCATGTGGATGGTGGCGTGGGGAAGGGCGTAGCGCTTGCCCTTGGCTCCAGCGCAAAGCAAAACGGTGGCCATACTGGCTGCCATTCCCACGCATATGGTGGAAACATGGGGGCGGATAAGCTGCATGGTATCGTAGATGGCCAGGCCGGCACTGATGACCCCGCCCGGACTCTGGATATACATGTTGATGTCCTTGTCCGGGTCTTCACGTTCCAGATAGAGAAGCTGGGCAATCAGGATATTGGCCACAGGGTCGGAGATGGGGGTGAAGAGCATGATGATACGCTCTTTCAGGAGCAGGGAATAAATATCCCAGAATCTTTCTCCCCTTGGCCCACTTTCGACCACACCGGGTATCACATTCATCGGTAGATTATTCATTTTTCCTCCTCTTTTGTCTCTGTAGTGGAGTCTT
>DAOUDY010000001.1:0-1612 GCA_034430755.1 Dehalococcoidales bacterium | reverse complement strand
GGCGGGGGTATCAAACAATCAATTTTGTTTACTCGGCAGTTCCTTGAGGTTCTACGATGCCCTTATCCACTGCCTCTTTAACCTTGGCGGCCACGTCCGCCGGGACGAAGGAGGCCCAGATGTCTTCCCGTTCTTGGATAGCCCAGACGGCGGCATCAAACGGTTCGCCTCCAGTATCCTCCATATAGGCCAGAGCCTCGCCCAGGGTCTTCGTGTTCATCTTCCATTTGCCGAACATCTCGACCAGTTCCGGCGCTTTGTCGGGAAGGGTCTTGTGCCCCACGATGAACAGCTCGTTGGGAGGATAGGCACAGCCGTGGTTTTCATTCCAGACGGCCTCGTCATAGGGCGGCTCTTCCAGAAGCGTCACGTCAAGCTTGCCGGTAATCCATTCCGGTCCCCATTCGTAGGTCAGCCAGGGCTCGCCTTTTTCATAGGCGCCATACAGGGCGGCGTGCAGGGCCTCACTGCTACCCGGGCTCTTCAGGTTGTAGTACTGGTCCAGCCCGTAGGCTTTAACCTGGTCGATGTTGATTTTCTCGCATTCCCAGCCGGGCACGCAGTTGATTATCATGCCCTTCCCCGGGTCCTCGGGGTCGGCAAAGAGCTCGATGTACTCCGGCTTTTTCAGGTCTTCGACGCTCTTGAGGTCCGGGGCCATGGGGGCGATACCGCGGGCGGAGTCACCTTCGATAACGTAGGTGGGCACCACGAAGCAGCTCTGCCAGTTGTCGTTATTCAGGATGCCCAGATGTACAATATCACCGGAGGCTATGCCCTCGTCATAGGCTTCCTGCTGGTTGGCCATCCAGCCCTCAAGGAAGATGTCAAGTTCCCCGGCGCGGGTTGCCTGTAGAAGGGCGATTGTTTTACCACCCACGAGCTCCGCCGGATAGCCATAGCCGTGCATAATGATTATCCGGGCAAGCTCTGACTGGAAGTGAGCGCTGCCCCAGTTAAGGTCAGAAATCTTGATGGGCTCTTTTTCCTTCTCGCCGCAGCCGATTACGGCAAGGCTGGTGATGATGATTGCCAGCAGTAAAAAAGTTACAATTTTTTTCAATACACTTTCTCCTTTCTTTTGATATTCGTCACCGCTGCTATTTGGTGACGTCAGGGCTCACCATTGTCGCTACCGCTGGGCTGCACGGCCTTGAGCAGCGCCTGACGGGTAATAACGCCTATCAGACGCTGTCTCTCATCCAGTACCGCCACCGGCATATCACCTTCGGCTGCCAGTGGCAGGCACTGCTCCAGCGGGGCATCAGGTGAAATGGTGGGGAATTCCCGGCTGGCGATTTCCCCGATTTTTGTTGAGCCGTTTTCACTGACGGCTGTGGCCTGTTCTATGGTGAGGGCACCTTCATAAGTTCCGCCTGAGTCAACGACAAAAGCAAAATCAGTGCCCTTTCTCTCCATTTCCCCAACGGTGGTGCTCACCGATTGCTCCCCGGTTATGACGAGCGGTGGCTCCTCCATGATGGTATTGACCGGAATCACTTTGCCGCGGGGAACGTCCTTGACAAATTCGCGAACATAATCATCGGCTGGACTGGTAACAATGTCTTTGGGAGTACCCAGCTGGATTATTGCGCCATCACGCATAATAGCG